>NZ_JBITZU010000016.1:53191-158264 GCF_044547075.1 Kitasatospora sp. NPDC052896 | reverse complement strand
CTTCCGCGGGCCCTGAGGCGTCCGGTCCTCACGGATCTCGAAGTCCAATGCATCCCCTGAACTGGGGTGTTGCAACAACTCCTAGAACCCAAGCGGCTTGGCCGGCCCCTCCCAGGTGATCGACGACCCGACGGTCACCCCTCGCCCGGGCCGCCCCGCTCGATCTCACCGCGCCGCTGTGCGGGGGCCGGGACGGCGGGCTTGCGGGCGTGCATCACGGTGGCGTCCAGTGGCAGCGGGGAGTGACCCACGAGGTGGAGTCCGGCGCGGTCGAACAACTGGGCGTAGTGGTCGGCGTGGCGTTCGCGGCCGCCGACGTTGCACATCATGTGGAGGTCCCAGGAGGTCGCCAGTGAGGTCGAGCCGTCGGTGGGCAGCAGGCGTTCGATGACGAGCAGGTCCGCGTGCGCGGGCATGGCGCGGGCGCAGTGGCGCAGGATCTCCAGGCAACGGTCGTCGTCCCAGTCGTGCAGGACGCGGGAGAGGATGTAGACGTCCGCGCCCGCTGGTACGTCGGCGAAGTCGCCCGGGTGGTAGGTGCAGCGTTCGCCGGCGCCGGTCGCGTCGAGCGAGCGGCGCGCGGCCTCGAGAACGTGTGGGCGTTCGAGCAGGGTGCCGTGGAGGTTCGGGTGCGCGGTCAGGATGCGGCCGAGCAGTGCCCCGTTCCCGCCCGCGATGTCGACGACGGTCCTGGGGCCGGTCGCCGCCCCCGCCGCCGTGAGGACCGGGTGCGCGGGGAGCGGTTCGAACATGCGTGAGCTCGCGGCCATGGACTGGTCGAACCGGTCGGCGAGTTCGGGGTGACGGGCGAAGTAGTCGAAGTGGTTCTCACCGAAGAGCTGCTCGAAGGCGGTCTCCCCGGTTCGCACGGCGTGCGGGAGGAGTGCGAAGGAGTGGTAGAACGGGCCGCCGTACATCAGGGCCAGCGACCGCATCGAGCCGGGGGCGTCGGCGCGCAGCAGCGTTCCGAGTCCGGTCAGCCGGAAGCCGTCCCGGTCCTCTGCCACCGCACCGAGCATCGCGAGGTAGCGCAGCAGCCTCGCGACGCTGTCCGGGTGGGCGCCGACGGCCCGTGCCAACACCTCGGCACCGATGCCGGTTCGGGTGTCCATGGCGTCGGGCAGCCGCAGCTGCGCGCTCGTCGCCAGGGCCTGGGTCGTCCAGGCACCGGTCAGCAGGCGCAGAAGCGTTTCGGCCGGCTGCCGCGCACGGTGCTCCTCCAGGTGGGCGGCGAGCACGTCCCGGTGATCGCCGCCCGCGTAGAGTTCCACCCGCCGGTATCCGACCTTCGAGACGGCGGGGACGGTGAAGTAGAACACCGTGCCGTCCTCGTTCGGGTTGTACCCACCGCCGTCGGCGACGGCTCCGTGCCGCTCGAGGATCGCGCACAGGCCGCGCAGCACCAGCGGATCCGGCTGCCCGACCTCGAAGGCCAGGTGCGCCTCGTGGTCCTCGGTGCGCTCGTGCGCGGCGATCTCGGCCAGCTCCGAGTCCGGCGGGACGGTCAGCGTGAACACCTCGACCATCCGGCGCTCGCCGTCGGGGCCGTGCACCTCGGGGCGCAGAATCCTCACATCGAGCTCAGCCACGTCGCGGCCGTGCCGTGAGGCCAACCGCTCCCGGACCACGACGCTCGGCTGCGGCACCGTGTCGGCGGCCAGCCCGCACGCGGTCAGCTCCGCGCGCAGCGCCTGATGGTCCGGCGGGAAGACGAGCAGTGCGGCGTGCGCGAAGCGGCAGCGGTCCGCCAGCGCCCGCAGTTCGAGGCCGTCGAGGCCCGGCAGCAGGAGCGGGAGCAGCGTGGTGGTGTCGTGCTCCCTGACGAAGTCGGCCGTCGCGCGCAGGCGGGCCGTGTCGCCGAGGAGAGTCGTCGTCGTCATCGCGAGGACATCCTCAATTCCAGTTCGTTGCGGTGATCGGGTGGAATGGCGGAACGGGCTTCATACGCCGACGTAGTTCTCGGCGAACCAGTCCTGGTGGGTGCGCGAGGTGCGCAACGACTCGAGGCGGGAGCGGCGCAGGGCGGCCTGGAACGACCGGTCGCCGTCCGGGCCGGGTGTGTCGTGCAGCAGCCGGATCATCCAGTGCGAGAACTCCTGCGCACGCCAGATGTGCGTCAGGCACTGCGCCGAGTAGCGGTCGAGCGGTTCGGGATCGCCGCGCACGAGGTCGTCGATCAGGGCACGGGCGAGGATCTCCGCCTCCAGGACCGCGAGGTTCGCGCCCTTCGCGGCCGAGGGGCTGATCACACTCGCGGCGTCGCCCACCAGGAAGAGCGAGCCGTGGCGCAGGGGTTCGAGCACGTCGGACTCCAGGTCGACGACGCTCCGCTGGACGATGCGGCCCCGACGCAGGGGACCGTGGTCCGTCGCGCGCATCCGCAACGCGAGTTCGTCCCAGATCCGGTCCTGGGACCACGCGTTGGCCGAGCTGCCGCGCTCGCACTGCAGGTAGTAGCGCGTGACCTCCGGGGAGCGCGCCATGTGCCCGGCGAAACCCCGGGGGTGTACCGCGTACCCCACGGCGTCGAGGCTCGGTGGCGCCTCGGCGAGCAGGCCGAGCCAGGACACGCCGTGGTCGCGGTGGTGGCGGTGGACCGCACCGGGGGGAAGCGAGCGCCGCGCCGCGCCGCGCCGGCCGTCGCAGCCGGCGACGTACCTGGCCTGCCACCGCCTGGGGTGACCGTCCGCCTCGCGTACCGCTGCCGAGGGCCGCGCGCTGTCCGCACCGAGCACGGCCACCGCTTCGGTCCCGAACCGGATCCGCCCACCGGCGTCCAGGAACCGCGTCAGCAGATCCGTGACCAGATCCTGCTGCGGGTAGACGGTGTGCCGCTCGCCCCGGCCGAGGAGGCTGTAGTCCAGGCGGAAGCGGCCGTCCTCGGTGCGGAACTCGCAGACGCTGTGCTCCTGGCCGCGCCGGCGCAGGCCCTCGGCCAGCCCGTGCCGTTCCAGGACCCGTGCGGTGTTCGCGGCGAGGAAGCCGGCGCGTGCCCGGGTCTGGACGTGCGCACGGCTGGCGCGCTCCAGGATGACGCAGTCGATCCCGCTGCCGTGCAGGAGGTTCCCGAGGACGAGCCCGGCCGGCCCGGCACCGAGGATGACCACGTCAGCCTTGTCCCGGGCCGTTCCGTGCTTCTGACTTTTCGTCACAGGAGTGGATCGTAATCACCAGGGAATGCGCGAACCGCTGAAATCACCCGAATGGGCGCACAAAATGCGGAGCGGCCGCCAGGGACGGGCCGAGCCGCTGGGCACGGCCCCCGCGCACGCGGCCGCCGCCGAACGCCTGACGGCCCTCATCGAGGGCCTCGGCGTCCGCTGGCTCAGTGGCTTCCTGTCGCTGGACCACACCCGGCACCTGCTCGAAGGCGGCATCCACGCCGAGCGGGGTTCCGACTGAACCCCGCTCCCCCGCGACAGCGCCGACACCCCCGAAGGAGCCGGTGGTCGGCACGGCGCGCCAGCGGCCCTCGCCTCCTGGCAATCCAGTCAGTGGGCCACCCGGCGGTCGCGTAGGGTATCGGACCATGGCCGGTCGTAGAACAGCAATCATGGAGGCCGCCGCGCGCGTGATCGCACGGCGCGGCGTCCGCGGTCTTCGCGTGGAGGAACTCGCGGCCGAGGCCGGCGTGTCCACCGCGCTGATCTACTACCACTTCAAGGACCGCACGGGAATCCTCCGCCAGACGCTCGAGTTCATCAGCGACCGCGCCGAGCGCTACACCAGGCAGCAGGCGGCGGGCGGCGAACCCCCCAGCGCCCGCGAGGAGTTGGAACAGGCTCTGCTGCTGGAGCTCCAGGACACCCCCGAGGTGCGGGAGAACAGCACGGCCTGGGGGGAGCTGCGCGCCAGCGCGGTCTTCGAGCCCGAGCTGCGCGAGGACCTGGCGCGGGCCACCCTCGTCTGGGTGCAGGAGATCGCCGAGATCCTCGGGCGGGTTCAGCCCATGGGATCGGCGGTGGCACTGGCCGGCGCGGCCGAGCGGCTCACCGCCCTGCTGGAGGGGCTGAGCGTGCGCTGGCTCAGCGGCGGCCTGCCCCTGGACCACGCCCGAGCGCTGATGGCCGCCGCCATCGACGTCGAGGTCGCGCGACTGCGCCCGTAGGCGCCCCGGCCACGGGCCCGCCGCCCCGACGTCCGACTCGAAACTTGACTGACTTTTCAGTCAGTGTCACAGTGAGGCACGACGGTCAGGCCAGGCAGGTCCAGAGCACCGCCCGGCTCACCGGGGCGGCACTACCGCGTCAAGCGCGCACGAGCGCGCAGACCACGCACGCCCGTACCCAGCCCTGCGGACGTGTCCGATCCGCCGACCGGTTCCCCGTTGACCGGGCGTTCGCCAGCGTCCGTGGGCCGAGCCATACTCGATCCGGAGATCCCCATGAGTGACCCGCACCCGCGCCCCTCGCTCGGTGACCGCCTCTTCGGCACCGCACCGCGCCCCCGGGTGCCCATGGACGACGTCCCGCACGCCCGGACGTGGATGTCCTGGCCGTCGCGCAAGTCGGTCTGGGGACGCCGGTTGCGCGGCGTGCAGGAGGACATCGCACTGATCGCCCGCACGATCGCGTGCTACGAGCCGGTGGTCATGTGCGCACCGGACGAGTACTCGGTCTCGCAGGCCGGTCGCGCCTGCGGTCCCGACGTGTCCGTGATCGGCTCGATCCCGACGGACGACCTGTGGATGCGCGACATCGCGCCGGTCTTCCGGCGCGACGGTCGCGGCGGGCTCCAGGCCGTCGGGCTGAACTTCAACGGCTGGGGCAGGAAGCAGGTCCACACCGACGACGCCCACGTCGCCGAGAACCTCGCCCACCTGAACGGCCTGCCCTTCGTCCGCGCCGACTTCGTCGGTGAGGGCGGAGGCATCGAGACCGACGGTGACGGCACGGTCATGGCGACCGAGAGCAGCCTGGTCAACAAGAACCGCAACCGCGGGTGGAGCCGCGACGATGTCGAGGCCGCCGTGCTCGACGCGTACGGCGCGGACAAGATGATCTGGGTGCCCGGCATCAGGGGCAAGGACGTCACCGACGACCACATCGACGTCACCTCGCGCTTCGTCCGCCCGGGCCTGGTGCTGGTCCAACTGCCGCCGGAGGGCCGCAACGACGTCTGGGCACGGGACGCGCGCGAGCAGTTCGCCGTCCTGACCGCGGAGAGCGACGCGCGCGGACGCCGGCTGGAGGTCATCCGCGTCGACGGACCGGACACCGTCCGCTCGCGACGCTCCGACTTCGTCGACTCGTACCTCAACTTCCATGTCGTCAACGGGGCCGTCATCGCCGCCCAGTTCGGCGACGGCTACAAGGACGCGGCCGCCAAGCGGACCCTGGAAGCGGCCTTCCCCGGCCGGGACGTCGTCCAGCTCGATGTCGACCGCCTGATGGCGGGCGGTGGCGGCATCCACTGCTCGACGATGCAGGAACCGCTCCCGTAGCAGCACCCGACCACAGCGGTGCGACCGCACGCCTCGACGACCTGTGGCGCCGGGGCCCGCCCCTTCCCGTACCAGTTCCACCCGTCACCCCCGGAGAACCACGTGGCCCTGTCCGCCCTTTCCCGCCGCACCGTGCTGCGCTCCCTCGCCGGTGCCGGCGTCGTCGCGCTCGGCGCCGCGGCCTGCGCCGCCCCCGACGACACGGCCGACCCCGGCGCACCGGCCTCCGGCGGGTCCGCCCAGTCCGGTGGTCCGACCGGCGCGGCGCCCGGACGCAGGCTCGGTGCCGAGTGGGAGAAGCACGCGCGCACGTTCATGGCGTGGCCCGCGTCGCAGGACATCTGGGGCGGGCAACTCGACGCCGTCCGCACGGACATCACGAGTGTCGCGCGGGCGATCGGCGGCCGGGAGCCGGTGGTCCTGCTCGTCAGTCCCGGCCAGGAGGCCTCGGCCCAGAACGCCTGCGGCTCGGACGTCGAGATCCTCTCGACCCCGGTGGACGACCTGTGGGCGCGCGACACCGTGCCGGTGTTCGTCGAGGAGGCCGGGAAGGTCAAGGGCGTCGACTTCAACTTCAGTGGCTGGGGCGGCAAGCAACAGCACGCGAACGACGCCGGCATCGCCCGCGCGGTACTGGCCAGGTACGGCTTCGAGCGGATCGGGACCCCGATCGTCGCCGAGGGCGGCTCCTTCGAGACCGACGGCCAGGGGACCCTGCTGGTCACCGAGAGCTCGGTCGTCAACGACAACCGCAACCCCGGCAGGAGCCGCGACCAGGTCGAGGAGGAGCTCAAGAGGGCCCTGGGCGTGACCAGGGTGATCTGGCTGGCCGGCGTGCGCGGCAGGGACATCACCGACGCGCACGTGGACTGCCTCGCCCGGTTCGCCGCCCCCGGCGTGGTCTTCCTGGACCAGGCCTTCCCCGGCCTGCCGGCGGACGTCTGGTCGCGCTCGGCCGACCAGGCCCGGTCCGTCCTGGCGAACGCCACCGACGCGACCGGCAAGAAGCTGACGGTCGTCGAGATCCCGCAGCCCGACCCCGACAAGATCACCGGCCGTGGCGATGCCTTCGTCTCGTCGTACCTGAACTTCTACATCGGCGACAAGGGCGTCTACCTACCGCTCTTCGGCGACCAGCAGGCCGACGAGCGCGCGCGGGAGATCCTGAAGGGCCACTTCCCGAACCGCGAGATCGTCCCGATCCGGATCGACACCATCGCCTCCGGCGGCGGCGGCATCCACTGCTCCACCCACGACCAGCCCGCCGCCTGACAGTGCGGCTCTGCGGCCGGATTCCGCCAGGCACAGCGACGCCCTCAAGATACTGACGGGACAGTCAGGATCCGCTTCGCCGCGCGCGTCCCCACGGGGGACGAGAGGGCGGCCACGACAGCGGCTTCCGCCCGTGTGCGGACGGCGGATAGGGTCGGATCCCTGTCGCGCGGTCGCCGACGCCCCGGCCGGGGCACCGAGGAGCGTTGATGCCCGATCCAGACCCCCGGTACGGAGCGCGGTTCGCCACCTACCGGGCGGTGGCCACCCGGCTGGCCCTGCTGAGCGATCGCCGGCTCGGCGAGGCGTTGGCGGCGGCCGTCCCGCTCGGCTCGGGCATCGGCGGCCGGTCGGCGGAGCTGGAGGTCGGCGGGACCCGGGTCTTCGTCAAGCGGGTGCCGTTGACGGACCTGGAGCTGCGGCCGGAGCACCTGCGGTCCACGGCGAACCTGTTCGGGTTGCCGCTGTTCTACCAGTACGGGGTGGGCTCGGCCGGGTTCGGGGCCTGGCGCGAGCTCGCCGCGCACACCATGACCACCGACTGGGTCCTCGGCCGGGAGTCCCCGAACTTCCCGCTGATGTACCACTGGCGGGTACTGCCCGACCAGCCGCCCGAGGGATTCGTCGACGCGTTCGGGAGCGTCGCCAGGGCCGTCGCGTACTGGGACGGCTCGCCGGCCGTGCGCGAGCGGCTGGAGGCCATCGGGGAGTCCACGGCCAGCCTGGCGCTCTTCCTGGAGCACGTGCCGCAGACGCTCGCCGACTGGCTGCACGACCAACGAGATCCTTCGCCCTACCCTTGGGTGGCGCAGGCCCTGGAGCGCGGGACCGCCTTCATGGCCAGGCGCGGGTTCGTCCACTTCGACACCCACTTCCGCAATGTCCTGACCGACGGTCGACTGCTCTACTTCGCGGACTTCGGACTCGCGCTCAGCTCCGACTTCGAACTCTCCACAGCCGAAACGGAGTTCCTCGCGCAGCACCGCGCCTACGACCGCTACCACACCGCGAGCCACCTGCTCCGCCACCACCTGCTCGACGGCCTGCGCGGCGGGGCGGAGCCCACGGCGTTCCTGCGCGCGTGGCTCGACGGCCGGCAACCCGGCGGTGTGCCGGGCGAGTTGGCGGCGATCATCGAGCGGCACGCCCGGGCCACCGTGATCCTGGACGGCTTCCGCCGCCGCCTGATCGGCGAGAGCAAGCGGACGCCGTTCCCGGCGGCCGAGCTCGAACGGGCCGCCCGCGCCACGGCGTCGCCCTGAGCACGGGGCCGGTGCGGCCCTTCGCGACCCCCCGGCGCCGCCCCGTTGCGCCGGGCCATCCTGCCGGGCACGATTGACGGCAACGGCTGACATGTCGTCAGCACGCGGCGGGCCGCGCCGTGCGGTGACCCATCGAGGTCCGCCGCGTCGGACGCCGGGGATCCGGGGTCGGTGTGAGAGCCTGGCCGCCACCGCTGTGATCGCCCTTCGTGGACGCCCTTCGGAGCGCCCGTCATCTGGAGGAGAGCCGTCGTGGAATTCGGGATCGCCACCTTCGTCACCGACCAGGGCATCGCGCCGACCGCACTCGCCCGAGCGCTGGAGGAGCGGGCGTTCGACTCGCTGTTCGTCGCCGAGCACACCCACATCCCGGTGGAGCGCCGCACGCCCTACCCCGCCGGCGGCGAACTGCCGGACGTCTACTACCGCACGCTCGACCCCTTCGTCACGCTCACCGCGGCCGCCGTGGTGACCGAACGGCTGCTGCTCGGCACCGGCATCGCACTGGTGGCACAGCGGGATCCGATCGTCACGGCGAAGGAGGTGGCCTCGCTCGACCTGATCAGCGGCGGTCGGGCCGTGTTCGGTGTCGGGATCGGCTGGAACCGCGAGGAGATGGCGAACCACGGCACCGACCCCACCACCCGGGGCCGGCTCGCCAACGAACGGCTGCGCGCGATCAGGGCGTTGTGGACCGAGGAACAGGCCGAGTTCCACGGGGAGTTCGTCGACTTCGACCCGGTCTTCTGCTGGCCGAAGCCGGTACGGCGCCCGCACCCGCCGATCTACGTGGGCGGCGGTCGGGGTGCGTTCGAGCGGGTCGCGGAGTTCGGTGACGCCTGGCTGGCCAGCGTCGTGCCACCGCGGGAACTGGGCCCGCAGATCGAGCGGTTGCGCGAAGTGGCCGGCCGCGCGGTGCCGGTCACCGTGACGACGGCGTCGCACCAGGCCGAGGTGATCGAGCGGTACGCGGCACTCGACGTCGAGCGGCTGCTCTTCCACCTGCCGACCCGCCCCGAGAAGGAGACCCTGGAGCGCCTGGACGGGCTGGCCGAGGTCGCGGCCCGCTTCCGCTGAACCGGCCAATCCAGTGCCGGATCTGACGGAACATCAGGCAAGGGAGCGGTTCACCCGGGAACGGGTGGCCCGACTCGCGACGGCGGACCCGGCGGGCCACCCGCACCTGGTGCCGGTGGTCTTCGCCGTGCGCGGCGACACCGTGGTCTTCGCGGTCGACCACAAGCCGAAGCGATCGCAGCACCTCAGGCGGCTGGCCAACATCGCGGCCAATCCAGCGGTCGCCCTCCTCGCGGACCACTACGACGAGGACTGGACCCGCCTGTGGTGGTCCCGCGCCGACGGCAGCGCCCGGATCCTGCCGCCCGCCGCCGAGTCGCCGGCCTCGGCCGCCCTGGTGTCCCCGCTCGTGGCGAAGTACCGCCGGCAGTACGGCGACCGGCCCCCCACGGGCCCGGTCGTGGCGATCACCGTCACCCGCTGGACCGGTTGGTGCGCACAGGACGGGTAGCAGCCGGTGCGACCCGGATCCGCGGTGGGTGCCGTCACGAGCGTGGCCTCAGCCCAGGTCGCGGTGGCGGAGGCCGAGCAGGCCGGCCGCGGTGAGGAGGGCGGACAGCAGGGACTGCCAGAGCAGGGGTTGGGCCTTGAAGGGGCCGCCGGGGAGGCGCGGGAGGTGGGTGAAGGGCGACAGGTCGAGCAGCCACTGGCCGAGTTGCAGGGCCGGGCCCAGCCAACCGACCAGGACGAAGAAGGCCAGCACGCCCCAGCCGAGGGTGCTCCAGCGCGGCAGCAGGCCGAGCAGGGCGGTGGCCGCGGCGGCCGTCAGCCAGACGGCGGGCAGCTGGACCAGCGCGCCGGCGACCACCTCGCGCACCGAACCGTGCGAGCCGGCTCCGTTGCGCAGCACCACGCCCTTGGCCAGGCCCGCCGCCAGACCGCTCACCGCGAGCAGCAGGGCGCTGCCCAGCAGCGGGTAGAGCAGGTGGCCGACCGCCCAGCGCAGCCGGGAGACGGCGGTGGCGAGCACCGGCTCCGCGCGTCCGCCGGTCTCCTCGCCGCGCAGTCGCAGCACGGCGTGCACCGCGTAGCCCGCGCAGACCATGCCGATCAGCCCCATCGCGGTCGAGAGGTAGGTGTCCACGATCGTCTGCTGGCCGTCGGTGGTGCTCAGGATGCGTGCCAGCTCGGGGTTGTGCTCGATCAGTTGGAGCACGCCCTTGGAGGTGCTGCCGATCACCGTGCCGACCACCGCGAGGCCGACGCACCAGCCGTACAGGGAGCCGCGCTGCAGTCGCCAGGCCAGCGCCAGCGGGGTGCGCAGCGCGGGGAGGGCGACGGCCCGGCCGGCCCGCTGCGGGAGCAGGCCGGCGCCCAGGTCGCGGTGGGCGACCAGCAGGTACGCGCCGCAGGTCAGCACGGCCGCGCAGGTCAGCGGGACGGCCAGCACCCACCAGCGGTCGGCGGCGAACGGCGCGATCCACTCACTCCAGCCGATCGGCGAGAGCCGGCTCAGCCACTGCGGGCCGGAGTCGCCACCCGCGCGCAACACGTACGCCAGCCCGAGCAGCGTGGTGGCCCAGCCGGTCGCCGCCCGGCCGGTCTCGGTGAGCTGCGCGGTGACGGCGGCGACGGCGGCCAGCACGACGCCGCAGGCGGCGATCGCGACGCCGAACGCCAGCGAACCGGCCCAGTGCTGTCCGTAGGCCAGCAGGACCGCGGTGACCAGCGGGGCGAGCAGCAGGTTGGCGCCCAGCGCGGTCAGCAACGCCGCGGTGAGCGCGGCCCCGCGGCCGACCGCGCCGGCGCCGACCAGCTCCAGCCGGCCGTCCTCCTCCTCGGCGCGGGTGTGCCGGACCACCAGCAGGATGCTCATCAGACCGGCCAGCGCGGGTCCGAAGACGCCCATCCGCCAGGCGGTGATGCCGCCGATGGTGCTGGGGTCGTTCAGCGGGCCGTACAGCGCGCGCAGCGAGCTGTTGCTGACCAGGCTGGCGGCCAGCTGCTCGCGGGCGGCCGGGTTCGGGTAGAGCCGGTGGAAGGAGTAGGCCGTGGAGGCCACCGCGGCGGTGAGGAAGGCGACCCACGCCGGCAGCATCACCCGGTCGCGGCGCAGCGCGAGCCGGAACAGGGTGGCGGTCCCGGCGAGCCCGTTCACCGGGCCTCCGATGCCGGGGCGTCCTGGTAGTGGCGCAGGAACAGCTCCTCCAGGGTCGGCGGGCGACTGGCCAGACTGCGCACCCCGATCCTGGCGAGCTCGCGCAGCAGATCGGTGAGTTGGTCGGCGTCGACCTGGCAGCGCACCCGGCTGCCGCGGATCTCCAGGTGGTGCAGGCCGGGCAGCCCGGTCAGGCCGTCGGGGGGCGCGGCCAGGTCCGCCTCGACCGAGGTGCGGGTGAGGTGGCGCAGCTCGGTGAGGGTGCCGCTCTCCACCGTGCGGCCGCTGCGGATGATGCTCACCCGGTCGCAGAGCGCCTCGACCTCGGCGAGCAGGTGGCTGGAGAGCAGCACGGTCCGGCCGCGGCGGCGCTCCTGCTCGATGCAGTCCCGGAAGACGTCCTCCATCACCGGGTCGAGGCCCGCGGTCGGCTCGTCCATGATCAGCAGCTCGACGTCCGAGGCGAGGGCGGCGACCAGGGCGACCTTCTGCCGGTTGCCCTTGGAGTAGCTGCGGCCCTTCTTGGTGGGGTCCAGCTCGAAGAGGTCCAGTAACTCGGCCCGTCGGCGCTGGTCGAGGCCGCCGCGGAGCCGGCCGAGCAGGTCGATCGCCTCGCCGCCGGAGAGGTTGCGCCAGAGCGTGACGTCGCCGGGGACGTAGGCCAGCCGGCGGTGCAGGGCGACGGCGTCCCGCCACGGGTCGCCGCCGAGCAGCCGGGCGCTGCCGGAGTCGGCGCGCAGCAGGCCGAGCAGCACCCGGATGGTGGTGGACTTGCCCGAGCCGTTGGGGCCCAGGAAGCCGTGTACCTCACCCTGGGTGACGGTGAGGTCCAGGCCGTCCAGGGCGCGGGTCGCTCCGAAGGTCTTCACCAGGCCGGACACCGTGATCACACTCGTCATGACGCCGAAGCTACACGCTTTCGCCAGTCGGCGAGCAGTGCCGGGAACGGGCAACAGGCTTATGAATATTAGGATTTGATGCTGAGCCGCCAGGTGGAGACGCTCTCCAGCCACGGGTGGAGAGCGCACCGCCGGAATCTCCGCTCGCCGCTCCGTCCCCGGGTGGATCCCGCCGGAGCGGCGGATTCGTAGCGTCGTGGCATGACCTCTCACCAGAACGTCCACGCGGTTCCGGCGAAGGTGGACGCGACCGCCACCACCGACGCCGGACGGGCAGCGCGAGCCAGCAGGATCGGCCTCGCCTGCGACATCGGACTGTCACCCGCCACCTTCTACGGGAGCCAGGCCATCGGCTGCTCGGTGACCACCTCGCTGCTGGCCGCCACCGCCGTGGCCGTCGTCCGGCTGCTCTGGACCGTGACCCGCAACCGGCGGCTGGACGCGGTGGCCGGGCTGATGCTCGCCACGTACGCGCTGGGGCTGACCATCGCGCTGCTGGCGCACGACGAGCGGCTGCTGCTGGTCCGCGACCCGGCCACCAGCGCGTTGGCCGGCCTGGTGTTCCTGGCCAGCTGTGCCACCCGCACCCCGGCCCTCGCTTATCTGGCCCGGCGGCTGCCGTCCGGCCCGGTCCCGGACACTCCGGCGGTGCGCCGCGCGCGGCGGCAGCTGACCGCCGTCTGGGGGGTCGCCCTGCTGGCCGAGGCCGCCGTGCGGCTGGTGCTGGTGTTCACCCTGCCGATCTCGGCGGTGAGCGGGCTGTCGACCGCCGTCGAGGCCACCGTGGTCGGTGCGCTGGTGCTGTGGACGCGGGGCTACCGGCAGCGGATGCGGGCCGCGGCGCGGACCGCCGGTTAGGCCCTAACCGACCAGCACCGCGTTGAGCGCCAGCACCCCCGCGAGCGAGGTCAACGAGAGCAGGGTGTGCGCCACCGTCCAGGTCCGCAGGGTGCCGCCGACGGAGAGCCCGAAGTACTCCTTGAACATCCAGAACGCGGCGTCGTTGACGTGGCCGAGGAACGCCGCACCGGAACCGAGGGAGAGCGCCAGCAGGGCCGCCTGGGTGGAACCCAGGCCGTGCGCCAGCGGGCCGACGATGCCGGCCGCCGCGACGGTGGCCACCGTGCCGGAGCCGGTCGCCGTCCGCATCAGCGCCGCGACCAGCCAGGCGAGCAGCAGCAGCGGGATGTGCAGGTGGCCCGCGGCCCGGCCGATCGCGGAGTTGACCCCCGAGTCGGTCAGTGCCTGCGAGTAGCCGCCACCGGCGCCGACGATCACCAGCACCCCGGCGATCGGCGGGAACGAGCGGGAGAGCGACTCCCGCACCCGTTCGCGCGAGAAGCCCAGGCCGTAGCCGAAGGTGCCCAGCGCGACCAGCACCGCCACCAGCAGCGCGACCACCGGTGTGCCGAGGAACTCCAGGACGGTGTAGGGCGTGCCGTGCACCAGGTCGAAGGTGTCGCAGCCGGCCTTGAGCATCATCAGGACGATCGGCAGCAGCACGGTGGCGAGCGTCACCGAGAAGCGCGGCAGCCGGCGCGGGGCCTCGTCACCCGCCGTGGTCGACGTGGTGAAGGCGGCCAGCGCGGACTCCGGGATGGTGGCCGCGACCCGCGGCCAGGCGTACGCGGTGAAGAGCGGCCCGACCACGATGGCGCACGGCACGGCCACGATCAGCCCGTAGACCAGGGTGAGGCCGATCTGGGCGTGCACCGCGGTGATCGCCACCAGCACGCCGGGGTGCGGCGGCACCAGCGCGTGCACGGTGGCCAGCCCGGCCATCGCCGGGATGCCGACCCGCAGCACCGGGTAGTCGGCCCGCTTGGCGATCTGCAGCACCAGCGGGACCAGCAGCACGAAGCCGACCTCGAAGAACATCGACAGCCCGACCAGACAGGCGACCAGGGTCACCGCCCACGGCAGCCGCCTGGGTCCGACGGCTCCGGTGAGCGTGGCCACGATCTGGTCGATGCCCCCGGAATCCGCCATCAGCCGGCCCAGCACCGCACCGAGAATGATCAGTATGCCGACTTTTCCGGTGATGTTCCCGAGTCCGGTGGCAAAGGAATCCGCGACCTTTCCGACGGCCTCTCCGGAGAGCAGCGAAACGGCGAAGGAACCGACCATGAGGGCCAGGAAGGCGTGCACCCTCAACCAGCTGATCAGCACCACGACCACCGCGATCGATATCCCGACCACGGCCAGCAGCCACGTGTCGTGGCCGGTCCAGGCCGCCGTGGCGGCTCTGCTCGCGGCCTGCGCGGCCAGTGTTGACGATGATGCCGACGCTGCCATCATGCGTATTCCTTTTCTCCGTGCCGTTTACTGCTGCCGGGCACCGTATGTGTCCGCCGCGGCCCGTCGCCAGAGCGCCGGCAATTGCGTTGATTGCGGTCATCGGAAATCTTTCCGCTCGTTCTGTGCGTTCTGTGCACGGCGGTACCCTGGGCGGCATGTTCCGCCGCCGTCCCCGTCTCGCCACCCAGACCCTGCTCGCCCAGGTCGCGGTGCTCTGCGTGGTGCTGGGCGGCGGCTTCGCGCTCACCGCCGACCTGCTGCGGACCTCGTCCGAGCGGAGCTACGAGCAGCGGGCGCTCGCGGTGGCGCGGTCCACCGCGGAGAACCCGGTGGTGGTGGACCGGATCGCGGCCGGCACCGACCCGCGGGGCGAGGTGCAGCAGGCGGCGGAGGCCGTGATGCGGCGTACCGGGATGCTCTTCGTGGTGGTCACCGACAGCCACGGGATCCGCTACTCGCACCCCGACCCGGCGCTGCTGGGCAAGGAGGTCAGCACCGCGCCGACCGCGCTGGACGGCCAGGAGTCGGTGTCCATCCAGCGCGGCACGCTGGGCGACTCGGCGCGGGCCAAGGTGCCGCTGCGCGGCCCGGACGGGCGGGTGATCGGTGAGGTCAGCACGGGCGTGCGGCTGAGCACCGCGCTGCGGGCCGCCGGACCGCTGATCCGCCAGGAGGGCGCCTTCGCGGGCGGGGCGCTGCTGGTCGGGGCCGGGGCGGCGGCGTTGCTCACCCGGCGGCTGAAGCGGCAGACGCTCGGCCTGGAGCCGGTCGAGCTGGCCGATCTGCTGCGCGAGCAGCAGGCCGTGCTGCACGGGGTGGGCGACGGTGTGCTGGCGGTGGACCCGGACGATCGGGTGACGGTCTGCAACGAGGAGGCGGCCCGACTGCTCGGCGGCCCGCTGCCACCGGGCACCCGGCTGGCCGACGCGGGCCTGCCACCCACCCTGGCACGCGTCCTGACTGACCGTCAGGAGCTCTGGCAGAGCGTACTGCTGGTCGGCGATCGGGTCCTGGTGGTGACCGCGCAGCCGGTCCGGCGCGGCGAGCGGCACCTCGGTCACGTGCTCACCCTGCGGGACCGCACCGAGCTGGACGAGCTGGCGCGCGAGCGCTCGGCGCTCCGAGCGCTGTCGGACGCGCTGCGCGCCCAGGCACACGAGTACACCAACCGGCTGCACACCCTCGCCGGACTGCTGGACACCGGTGCCACCACCGAAGCCCGCTCGTACCTGAGGGAGTTGGCCGCCGCACCGCTTGCCACCGAGGGCCGGGACGGTGCCCGGCTCGCCGATCCCTACCTGCGCGGGCTGCTGGCTGCGAAGGCCGCGACCGCCTCGGAGCACGGCGTGGCGCTGCGGCTGGACGAGGACTCCCACCTGCCACGCCGGCTGACCGATCCGCTGGACGTGGTGAGCGTGCTGGGCAACCTGCTGGACAACGCGGTCAAGGCCGCCGAGAGCGGCCAACGGCGGCCCGCGTGGGTGGAGTTGAGCGTGCTGACCGAGGGCGACACGCTGCACGTGGCGGTGCTCGACAGCGGGGACGGGGTGGCCGGGCAGGACGCCGAGCGACTGTTCCGCAGCGGCTTCACCACCCGGGCCGCCGAGGAGCGGGACGGCCACGGCATCGGCCTCACCCTGGCCCGCCAGCTGGTCGGCAAGCACGGTGGGGAGCTGCGGCTGGAGCGCACCGGCGGGGACGGGCACGGCGCGGTCTTCGTGGCCCGGATCCCCGGCGTGCTGGAGCGGCCGGCCCCCGACGGTCCCCTCGACGCCGACCATCCGGCCGAGGCCGCTGCCCCGGTCGGGGCCGGCGAACCCCTGGGAGGAGAGCGGTGATCCGGGTCCTGGTGGTGGACGACGACTATCGCGTCGCCGAGTTGCACGCGCGCTACGTGGCCGCGGCGGACGGCTTCGAGGTGGTGGGCACCGCACGATCGGCCGCCCAGGCGCTGGAGTTGGACCGCGCGCTCCGGCCCGACCTGGTGCTGCTCGACCAGTACCTGCCGGACCGGCCGGGCAGTGAGCTGCTGCCCCGACTGACCGGTGACGTGCTGATGGTGACGGCCGCCGCGGACGCCGCACAGGTGCGCGCGGCGCTCGGCGGCGGCGCGGTCGGCTACCTGATCAAGCCCTTCGACGCCGCCGCGCTGACCGACCGGCTGGCCGGCTACGCCCGGTTCCGCGCCCAGCTCGCGGCCGACCGCACCCTGGACCAGGAGCAGGTGGACCGCGCGCTGCGCGCCCTGCACGGCACGGACCGCGGCGGCCGACCGCGCCGCCCGCGCGCCACGCCGACCGGGGAGCTGGTCGCGGACGCCGTCCGTGGCGCGGCCGGCACCGTCACCGCGAGCGAACTCGCCACCCGGCTCGGCGTCTCCCGGCCCACCGCCCAGCGCTATCTGGCGGACCTGGCGGCCGACGGCACGGTCCGGGTGGAGCTGCGCTACGGCGCGGCCGGCCGGCCCGAGCACCTCTACTCCTGGAACGGCGGGTAGCGGGCCGCCCGGATCCGCACAAACCACTCGAAGCCGCCCACCCGACAATCACAGTCGCGCATCAGGTCAACATCACTGGCTTGACCCGCCGTTGACCGGGTCATACGTTCACTGGGCTCGGCAACGGACAAATGGGGGCAGCAGTGAACTGGTATCTGGCGGTCCTGAGGAACTATGTGGGATTCCGCGGCCGGGCGCGCCGCAAGGAGTACTGGATGTTCTTCCTCTTCAACCTCATCATCGACGCCGTGCTGGCGATCCTCGGCAACCTGCTGAACGTCGGCTTCGCCCTGGAGGGCGTCTACACCCTGCTGGTCCTGCTCCCCTCGCTCGCCGTGCTGATCCGCCGGCTGCACGACGTCAGCCGCACCGGCTGGTGGGTCCTGATCGGCGTGATCCCGCTGGTCGGCTTCATCACGCTGCTGGTCTTCTCGGTCGGCGAGAGCCAGCCGGGCAGCAACAAGTACGGCCCGAACCCGCTGCCCGCGCGGGTCTGACTCCACCCCGCCTCACCGCGGCCGCGCGGGCCGCACCCGCGCGGCCCGCGCCACCCGGCGACCCTGGCGTCGCTCCAACCACCCCGCGACGGCGGAGAGCGACACGTTGATCGCCACGTAGCAGCCCGCCGCCACCAGGTAGGTGGGCAGCACGCTGTGGTAGTACTCGCCCAGCACCTGGGCCTTGTGGAGCAGTTCGAGATAGCTCACGACATAGCCCAGGGTGGAGTCCTTGAGCAGCCGGACCAGCTGGCTGACCAGCACCGGGACCAGCCGCCGGACCGCCTGCGGGATCACCACCCAGGTCATCGCCTGCCAGTAGGTCATGCCCAGGCTGTGCGCGGCCTCCGACTGGCCGCGGTCCAGTGCCAGCACGCCGGCCCGGAACAGCTCCGCCAGCACCGCGGCGTTGCTCAGCACGATCGGGACCACCAGCTGCCAGAAGACCGGCAGGGTCAGCCCGGCCCGGGGCAGCCCGAACAGGAAGACGTAGAGCAGCAACAGCAGCGGCACGGCGCGGAACAGCTCGACGTACCCGCGGGCCACCCAGCGCAGCGGCCGGTTGCGGCTGAGCCGGGCCAACGCGACCAGCGCGCCGACCGGGAAGGCGATCGCCGCGGCGACCGCCGTGACCATCAGGGTCTGTCCGATCCCGCCCAGCAGGAAGTTGACGATCGGCCACTGGGTGAACATCCGCCACTCACTGGCCGCGAGCTGCCCGTGCACGGCGAACTGCCGCACGGCCAGGGCGAGTAGCCCGGCGAGGAGCAGCAGCGACAGCAGTGTGGCGATCCGGATCCGCCGGCGGCCGCGCGGGCCGGGCGCGTCGAACAGCAGGTGGGTCTCCTCGTTCACCGTCGGATCGCCACCCTTCGCTCGATCCGCCCGGTGATCAGCCCGGTGGACAGGGTGATCAGCACGTAGATCGCGGTGGTGACCGCGAAACTGGTCAGCGGGTTGTCGTACTTCAGCGTCACCAGCTCGGACTGGCCGGTCAGTTCGGGCACCCCCACGGCGGCGGCCAGCGAGGTGCTGAGCGCCAGCCCGATGAAGATGTTGCCGAGCGGCTGCACCATCGAGCGCAGTGCCTGCGGGATGATGACATGCCGCAGCGACTGGGCGAAGGTCAGCCCGAGCGCGCGGGCCGCCTCGATCTGCCCGCGGGGCACGGTCCGCACGCCGGCCCGCAGCACCTCGCAGACGAAGGCCGCCCAGTACAGCGCCATGGTCAGCGTGACGGTGGTGAACAGCGAGTACAGCAGCCCGACTTCGGGCAGGCCGAAGACGAACAGCACCAGCAGGACCAGCAGCGGGATGTTGCGGAACGCCGTGACGTACCCGGCGCCGGCCAGCCGCAGCGGCGGCACCGGGCTGATCCGGCAGATCGCCAGCAGCAGGCCGAGCAGCACCGCACCGGCGAACGCGAGGCCGGTCATCGCCAGGGTGAGCAACAGGCCATGGCCGAGTTGGCCCAGCATCGGCCCGGTTTCGGTCGGCACCGGTGTCAGCTCCCCGCGGCCGAGCCGATCGCGGGCGGCGTCGGCGCCGCACCGGACAGCGCGGTGCCGATGGTCGCCTTCCACAGCTTGGCCCAGTCGCCGTTGGTCTCGATCAGCTTCAGCCAGTCGTTGACGAAACTCTTGAACTGCGGGTCGGCCAGCGGCAGCCCGATGCCGTAGGGCTCGTTGGTGAACGGCTGGCCGACCACCTTCACGTTCTTGTCCTGCGCGGCGTCGCCCAAGAGCAGTGCCTGGTCCAGCACGTAGGCGTCGGCGCGGCCCTGCTCGACGGCCTGCTGGCACTCCGCGTTGGTCTGGAAGAGCATGATCCGGGCGCTCGGCGCGAACTGCTTGATGTCGTTCGCGGCGGTCGAGCTCGACTCGGTGCAGACGTTCTTGCCGTTCAGGTCGGCCGCCTTGGTGATGCCGGTGTTGTCCGCCTTGACCAGGATGGCGTCGCCCGAGGAGTAGTAGGGCCCGGCGAAGGCGACCTTCTTGGCCCGCTCGGGGGTGATGGTGTAGGTGGCGATGACGGTGTCCACCGTGCCGTTCTGCAGCAGCACTTCGCGGGTGGTGACGTCGACCTGGACCCGGTTCACGCTGGGCTTGCCGATGATGTAGGTCGCCAGCATGTCGGCCAGCCCGGCGTCGAAGCCGGTGACCTTGCCGGTGACCGGGTCCTTGAGCGAGAAGAGCGCGGCGGCGTCGGTGGAGCCGACGTTCAGCGTGCCGCGGGCCCTGATCCTCGCCATCAAACTGCCGGGCGGGATCGCCGAGGCGGGGGCCACCGGGGCGGCGTCCACCACCTGTTGGAAGGCGTCGCCCGAGCCGGCCGAGCCGCCGCCGGCGGCCGGCAGTTCGGCCGAACTCCCGCACGCGGCCAGGCCGGTGAGCAGCACCGCGGTGAGCAGCGCGACCGGGAGGGCGCGGGATCGGGCGGTCGGGTTCGAGCTCATGCTGAGGACTCCTTCGGGTACGAGGGGTGGCTGGTGGCTACGGCCTCAGTGGTGCAGGATCCGGGAGAGGAAGTCGCGGGCCCGGTCGGTGCCCGGGCGGTCGAAGAAGACGTCGGGCGGCGCGGTCTCCAGGATCGCGCCCTGGTCCATGAAGACCACCCGGTCCGCGGCCCGCCGGGCGAAGCCCATCTCATGGGTGACCACCAGCATGGTCATCCCCTCGGCGGCGAGCTCGGTCATCACCTCCAGCACCTCGGTGATCATCTCCGGGTCGAGCGCCGAGGTCGGCTCGTCGAACAGCAGCAGCCGCGGGTCCATCGCCAACGCCCGGGCGATGGCGACCCGTTGCTGCTGCCCGCCGGAGAGCTGGGCCGGGTGGGCGGAGGCCTTGTCGGCCAGCCCGACCCGGCGCAGCAGCTCAACCGCCCGGTCGGCGGCCTCCGCCCTGGGGACGCCGCGCACCCTCGTCGGCGCGAGGGTGATGTTCTCCAGCACCGTCTTGTGACCGAACAGGTTGAAGGACTGGAAGACCATGCCGACCTGGGCCCGCAGCCGGGCCAGCTCGCGGCCCTCGGCGGGCAGCGGGACACCGTCCAGGGTGATCTCCCCCGAGTCGATGGTCTCCAGCCGGTTGACGCAGCGGCAGAGCGTCGACTTGCCGGAGCCGGAGGCGCCGAGCAGCACGACCACCTCGCCCGCGTGCACGTCGAGGTCGATGTCGCGCAGCACGTGCAGCTGCCCGAAGTGCTTGTTCACCGCGCGCAGCCGGAGCAGCGCTGCCGGGCCTGGACCGCTGTCGCTGGACACTCGGGGCACCATCCTGTTCCTCGCACCGGACCGCCATCCTTACCCGTCAAGCCCCTGCGACGAACGGAAGATGACAGACCGTTATACGCGGGTACCGCCGGACGGGCGAAGCACTCGGCAACCCCGCCCACCACTGTGCGAGTTGTGACGGGATTCGGCCAACGGGGTGGCGGTTCGGGCCGGTTGCGGAGTCCGTCGATCCGGCGGACGCCGGGCCGACACCACTCCCCCGGCCGGCCGCGGGCGCGCCGACCCCACCGTCGGCGCGTCGTCGTCCGGCCACACCGTCGCGGGACCGACGTCCTCGTCAGGACCCCAGCGGATAGGTCCTGGTCACATCACCCTTCTCGTCGGCCGCCAGGTACCCGCCGCCGTAGGCGTTCTCGAGGTAGAGGCGGATGCTCGGTGTGCCGTCCATCAGGTCGGGGCCGATCACCAGGTAGCGGTCCGTCGGGTTGGGCACGTTCAGGGTTTCCTGGGCCTTCTGCCACAGCGCCGGGAGGGCGTCCCAGTCGAAGTCCTGCAGGTCCACCAGCTTGTCGAGGTCGGTCACCTCGCTGCCGGGCCGGCGGGTCGCCAGGCCGTCGACGTACGTGACGTCGTCGTACTCCGTCGTGCTGCCGGCCACGGGGACCCGGGCGTCCGCGCTGGTCTGGTGGATGTCCAGCTCGTAGACCTGGGTACCGCCCATGGTCGAGCGCATCGCCGCGATGGTGGCGCGTACACCGTCCGGGGTGGTCATGTCCTGCGGGTCGGCCGCACCGGGGGCCGTGGCTGCCGGCGTCGTCGGCGTGGCAACCGGCGCCGTCGGTGTGGCAGCCGCCGGCGTCGCCGTGGGGTCGGACTGTGTGGCGGTGTCGAACCCGCCGGGTCTCATCATGAAGCCGTAGGTGCCGACCAGGGCGATCACCGTGACGGAGAAGACGGTCAGTCCGGTCCGCCGGCGCCGCAGGTACCGCGGGTCGCGCGGGCTCCTGCCGGGCGGGATCACGTCGGCGGGCACCTGCGCGGTCGCAGCGGGTGCGGGTGCGACGGGGGCGGTGGGGGCAGGCGTGGCGACGGCGGTGGGCGTCGGCTGCGAGGCCGGCGGGGCCACCGGCGCACCGTACTGGGCCTCGTACCCCGCCTGGGCGAGCGCCCGGTCGAGCTGCTCGGCGTTCGGGCGCACCGCCGGGTCCTTGGCCAGCAGGGTCTCGAGCAGCGGTCCGAGCGGGCCGGCGTGCCGGGCGGGCGGCAGTGGTTCGTCGAGCATCGCGGCGAGCGTGGCGATCACCGTGCTCCGGCGCAGCGGGTGGCGCCCCTCGACGGCGACGTACAGCATCATGCCGAGCGACCACAGATCGGAGGACGGGTTGCCCTCCTCCCCGCGGATCCGCTCGGGGGCCATGTACTCGGGCGAACCGATCAGCGCTCCGGTGCTGGTCAGCACGGTGGCGCCGAACACCGCGGCGATGCCGAAGTCGGTGAGCACCGGGGTGCCGTCCGGGCGGAGCAGCACGTTGCCGGGCTTGACGTCCCGGTGCTGGATGCCGGCGGCGTGCGCGGCGCGCAGGGCGCCGAGCACGCCGCGGCCTATCCGCACCGCCTCCGGCACGCTGAGCGGTCCCTGGCCCAGCCGGTCGGCCAGGCTGCCCCCGGCCACCAACTCCATGACCAGCCAAGGGTGTTCGGACTCGGTGCCGTCCACGATGTGGTGGATGACCGCCACGTTCGGGTGCTGCAGCCTGGCCAGCGCCCGTGCCTCGCGCAGCACCCGTTCGCGGGTCTCCCGGGCCAACGCCGGATCGGCCGCCGCCGTCGCGGGATCGGCCGGGCGGACCTCCTTGAGCGCGACCTCGCGCTGCAGCGCGTGGTCACGTGCCCGCCAGACCAGGCCCATGCCCCCGCCGCCGAGGCGTTGCAGCAGTTCGAAGCGGCCGTCGATGAGCCGCGGATCCGGCCCCCCAGTAGTCATGCACGACATCGTAGGGGGCCGGGCCGACGGCGCTGACCAGCGAAGCGGCTGGGGATCAGGCGAGGAGAGGGAACCAGCGGCGGCTCGACAGCGCCGCCGACCCGCGGCCGGCGGACCGCACGTTCAGGCGACTGCCGCCGGCGCCCTGTCGGTCGCCAGCTTGACGGCCAGGACACCGAGGACCGTGCCCATCAGGTAGCGCTGGACGCGGAGCCAGCCAGGACGGCGGGCGAGGAAGGTGGCGATGGTGCCGGCGGCCAGGACGACCGCGAGGTTGACGGTCAGGCTGACGGCGATCTGGATGCCGCCGAGGACGAAACCCTGCGGGAGGACGTGCCCGGCCCGCACGTCGATGAACTGCGGGATGAGCGAGAGGTACATGACAGCGATCTTGGGGTTCAGCAGGTTGGTGAGCAGGCCCATGACGAACAGGCGGCGGGGCGAGTCTGGGGCCAGCTCGCCCGGCGCGAAGACCGACGCCCCGCCCGGCCTGAGAGCCCGCCAGGCGAGCCAGCCGAGGTAAGCCGCGCCGGCGAGCTTCACCGTCAGGTAGAGCGCGGGAACGGCCAGGAGGACCAGCGACAGGCCGAGGTTGGCGGCGCCGAGGTAGACCAGGAAGCCGACGGCGACGCCGGCCAGCGAGATCGCGCCGGCCCGCCGGCCCTGGGTGATGCTCCGCGAGACCAGGTACATCATGTTGGGCCCGGGCGTGAGCACCATGCCGAGCGACACCGCCGAGACGCCGAGGACCGCGTTCGTTCCGATCAGGTAGCTCATGCGACAAGGATCAGCGGTGACGAGTGTTCAGCACCAGCGCTGATCCCTTCAGGGAATCCTTCAGTATCGCTGAAGCAATCGCTTCGACATCAGGCGCTCGGGCAGCTCGCCCTCCGCGACGGCGTCCTCGCTCGGGCCGACGTCGACGAAGCCGTTGCGCTCGTAGAGGGCGACGGCGTGGGTGTTGTCCGCCTTGACGGCGAGCACCAGGACCTCGGCCCCCCGCTCGACGGCCCAGCGCTCGACCTCGCCGATCAGGCGGTCGCCGACCGCGCGGCCACGGCCCGACGGGCTGACCCAGAACGAGATCAGCTCGACCGCGCCCGGCCGCTCGCCCGGGACGCCGCTGGCCATGCCGACCGGACGGCCGTCCAGCAGGGCGATCAGGTTGTGCGAGCCGGGGATCTCCAACCGCGCCCGCCACCGCCCGGCCTGGTCGCCCTCGCCCTGCCACTGCGCCAGGGTGCTCCCGAAGGCGTAGGGCGCCTCGGCGAGCGCCGCGAGGCGAAGCTCGCGCCAGTCGGGCCAGTCGTCGGGGGCGAGCGCTCGCAGCTCGAAGTCGGTCGCGGTCACGGCGACCAGCTTGCCGTCCGGGCGACGGGACGACAACCCCCGATCCACCGTCGCACCGCCTCGTCCACGCCGCACCGGCCTGCCCCTCACCGTCGGCGGTGGGCGGCCCGGTAGTCGCTGGGGCTCAGGCCGTGGGCCGCCTTGAAGACACGGCTGAAGTGGGCGGGGTCCAGGAAGCCCCAGCGAGCGCCGATCGAGGCGACGGTGCGGTTGCCGGCGTACGGACCGGCCAGATCGCGTCGGCAGCCGTCCAGTCGGCGCCGCCTGATCCAGGCCGTGATCGTCGTCTCCTCCTCGGAGAAGAGCTTCTGCAGGTAGCGCAGCGAAACGTGGTGTGCGGCGGCGATCCGCTCCGGGGAGAGCTCGGGGTCGGCCAGGTTCTGGTCGATGTAGGCCCGCACGCGCAGGAGCGTGGTGCGACGAGCCGCCCGCGGAGCCTCGTCCGGGCGGGTCCGCCGTTCGGCGAGCATGGTGGCGAGCAGGTCCCCCGTGGTCCGGGAGAGGCTTTCGGCGCTGTCGGTGTAGTCGGCCGCGTGCCTGGCCAGTCGGCTGAGGAACGGCGAGACCAGCGCCCCCAGCCCTTCGGTGGCGGAGAACCTCGTCGCGGTCAACTCGCCGGTCTCGCCACTGTCCAGGTGGGCCAGTCGGTGCGGCAGCATGAACTCGAGCATCGCGAAGCCCTCGCGGCACACGAGTGTGTAGGGACGGGTGGTGTCGTAACAGGCGATGTCCCCGGGGGACAGCACCGTCTCGCGGCCGTCCTGCCTGACGACCACGCTGCCGCGTTCGACCACGCCCACGAGGAGGTACTCGCCCTCCGAGCGGGCGATCAGCCGTGCCGTGCGGTCGACCCGGTTCGCGTCGGCCGACACCTCGGACACCAGGACGGCTCCGAGGCGATCGGCCTTGATCAGCCCCCGGAACGGCTCGTCCTGGAGCGGCTCGACGTGAACGGGTACGAAGCTGTCGCAGACGACGTCCTGCCAGAAGGCGCGCCGCTCCGCCTCGGCGTGGTCCTGCGTCCGCAGCAGAACGGTCACGACCCGCCCTCTCTCCCGTGCCCACCGCACGGGGCTGTTCCGGTGTTGCTTCCGGACGTTGCTTCCGGACGCCGCGTGGAGCCGCAACGCCGCCGGCCGCCGGCGGATTCCCGTGCGCGTCCCGACAAGGGCGCGTGCGCGCCACGCCAAGCCGGTCCCGGTCGTGCCGGGCATCTTGGACGCGTTCGACGGGCCGGCCCGTCGGAGTGGGACGCCGAGCCCACCAACCGCCTCGTGAGGAGACACCCGATGCCTTTCGCGCCAGTCAACGGTCAGCACCTGTACTGCGAGGACGGCGGGGGTGACGGTCCCGTGGTCGTGTTCAGCCACGGCAACCTGATGACCCGTCAGATGTGGGCGCCGCAGGTCGAAGCGCTGCGCGGTGGGTTCCGTTGTGTGGTGTGGGACGAGCGCCTGCACGGCCGCACCGAGGACGACGGCGCTCTCCACACCTACTGGGATTCCGCCGCCGACCTGCTGGGCCTGCTCGACCACCTCGGCGTCGAGCGGGCCACCCTGGTCGGGCACTCACAGGGTGGGTTCCTGTCGCTCCGCGCGGCACTGCGCGCCCCCGACCGGGTCAAGGCCCTGGTCCTGATCGACACCGCGGCGGTGGCCTGGCCGCGGGAGGCCCTGGCCCAGATGGGCGGCATCAGCGACGGCTTCCGGACCGGGGGACCGGCCGCGGTGGCTCCGGTCCTGCTCGACATCCTGCTGGGGAAGCCGGAGATCCACCCGGACTGGCTGGGCAGCTGGCAGGAGCAGCCCCAGCAGCGGCTGGCGGACGCGGTCGCCGTACTGATGGGCGTCGACGACGTCTCCACCCGTCTCGGCGAGATCACCCAGCCGGCTCTGATCGTGCACGGCGAGGCCGACCAGCCCGTCCCGCTCCCGCTGGGCCAGATGCTGCGCGACCGCCTGCCGGGAGCCGTGGACCTGGTCGTGGTGCCGGACGCGGGACACACTCCGAACCTCACCCACCCCGACAGGGTCAACGGTCCGTTGACCGACTTCCTGCGACACCATGCCTGACCCGGGCGCGGAGGACCCGTTCCCGTCCCCCTCGGCGGCGTCGGGACCCGGGCCGGAATCCACCACCGCCCCACTCCCCCTGATCCCGCATCCGCCCCTCCCCGGAGCGCCCATGCCCGCACGGCCCACCGACCCCGCCCTGCTGCCCGTCGCCTTCCAGGAGGCGATGAACTCCCACGATGCCGACCGCGTCCTGGCGCTGTACACCGCGGACGCCACCATGCGCACGGTCACCGGCGAGGTGATCACCGGCGCCGCCGCGCTGCGGCACGAGGTCGAGCAGACCCTCGCCGCCGAACCCCGCATCGCCAACACCATCCGCCACGTCCTCGTCGGCGGCGGGACCGCCCTGGTCGTCGTCGACTGGGAGCTGCGACTGACGGCCCCCGACGGCAGCCGGATCACCGCGACCGGCACCACCGCCAACGTCGCGCGCCGGGACCCCGACGGCACCTGGCGGTTCACCGTCCTCAACCCCACCGGCACGGACTGACCCGCGCCGCTCCCGCGTGGTCCGGCGGGCCGTCCCCGGACGGTCCGCCGAACCACGTGCGTCAGGCCGCCTCGCCGGCGAGCCTCGCGTGGGCCGCCAGCACGGCCAGGTAGCGGCGGTGCACGTCGTCCTGGTCCGCCGGTTCGATCACCGACTCGGCGCCGGCCCGCTCGATCATCTCCGCCTGGGCGAGCAGCACCTGCCGCTGCTCCGCCGTGCGGGTCTCCGTCATGATCTCGGCGAGCGCGTCCAGCTGCCGGATCAGGACCGCGGGCATGCCGTGCCCGGCCTGCCGGATCTTCTCGAACGAGCGCTGGACCAGCCGCTCGTAGCGCACCGGCACCGCCAGCACCCGGATGTAGCCCTCCTCGTCCCGGTGGACCGGGTTGGGCTGCCAGCTGGTCGCGATCCGACACAGCCCCTCACCCAGCCAGTCGATGCAGGTCAGCGCGGTGAAGGTGTCGTTCACGGCGGTGGACAGGGCGCGGATGGCGATCTCGACCAGTTGGTCGACCGCGAAGGCGATGTCCTGGGCCAGCGTCCGGGACGGGCCGGTGACGTGCGCCCGGGCGAAGCTGCGGGCCACCTCGGGCGCCACCCCCGCGGGCCACACCGTGGCCAGCTGGTGGCCCCGCACCAGGAAGTGCCCGGGACGGTGGTCCAACCGGATCACCGCGTCGAGGTCCCGGGCGATCCGCACCAGCGTCCGGTGCCGGACGAACTGCAGGTATCCGCTGGCCGGCGCCGGGACCGTGCCGCCCGCGGCGTCCAGCCGGCCGTGCAGCTCGGCCGCCGACGGCCCGCGTTCGGTGCCGCCCGCCCACTCCGGCTCGCCCGCGCCGGCCTCGATCGCCTCGGAGAGCTCGGCGGCGATGCCCGCGATCACGTGCGGCAGCTGGATCGAGGTGGCGATGTGGTGGATGAAGTAGATCAGCACCGCCAGGTCGGCCAGCACCAGCACCATGCACACGGTGATCGACAGGTGCGGCACGAAGTCGCCGCGCGGGCCCGGACCGATCGAGATCAGGGCGAGGACCGCGTACACGAAGGTGGCGACGAAGGTGCCCAGGGTCAGCTGGGTGGTGCGGTCGCGGATGAAGGTGCGCAGCATCCGGGGTCCGAACTGGGTGGAGGCCAGCGTCAGGGTCACGATCATGATCGAGAACACCACGCCGATGACGGTGATCAGCGCCGCCGCGATCGCCGCGAGGATCTGCCGGGCGGCGTCGGCCGTCCCGCTGATCACCCAGGAGGGCAGCAGCAGCGCGCCCCGGTACGCGGCCCGGTCCAGCGCCCAGGTGCCGTAGAACAGCGCCAGCGCGAGGACCACCTCCCCGGTGGGCACCACCCACAGGTTGGTCCGCAGTGCCTCCCTGCGCCACTGCGACTCCAGGTGGATCCCGCGGATCACCAAACCCACCGCCAGCCGTCGTCCAGGCCGTCCGCCTCGCCGTTTCCGCCCCCTGCCTTCCGCTCCCCGCTTCCACCGTAACCGGGCGATCGCGGTACGGCGCGGCGCGGCCGTCGCCCGGCCCAACTCCCGCTCGCTCCGGGCGAACTGCGCGGGCGTTGGCCCGGGCCGGGCCGAGCGGGAACTGCGCTACCTGGCGGTGACCGGCTACCCGGAGTCGCCGCCGGGGACCGTCGAGTGGCTGGCCCGGGTCACCGCGGAGCGGCCGTGGCAGGAGCCGTTCCCGATCCTCACCCGGGCGCTCGGCCCGTACGCCTTCGACCACGAGGCGGAGGACCGCTGGCTCGCCGCGCGGTGAGCGGCGGCCGGGGCGCCTCCGCCACCGGCCGCGGAACGGCGGGCCGGGGCGGCCCGTACCGGCGAACAATCCGGTACGGGCCGCCCCGGCCCGGCCGATAGAATGAGGTCAGCCCGCAGGCCGCCCCACCGTCAGGTGCGGTGGCCCCCGAGCCCGCCGCATCCACGGCGACGGCCGCAGACCAGCGCCCGGTGCTCCGCGGAGGACCGGCGCCACCGACATGAATGGGAGCATCCCAGGATGGCTCGACACCTGATCACCAGCGCGCTTCCCTACATCAACGGGATCAAGCACCTGGGGAACATGGTCGGGTCCATGCTCCCGGCGGACGTCTACTCCCGCTACCTGCGCCAGCGCGGCCACGAGGTGCTCTACATCTGCGCCACCGACGAGCACGGCACCCCCGCCGAGCTGGCCGCCAAGGCCGCCGGCCTGCCGGTGAGCGAGTTCTGCGCCCAGCAGCACGACGCGCAGAAGGCCATCTACGACGGCTTCCAGCTCTCCTTCGACTACTTCGGCCGCAGCTCCTCGCCGCAGAACCGCGAGATCACCCAGGAGTTCGCCCGCGAGCTGAAGGCCAACGGCTTCATCGAGGAGCGCTCGATCCGCCAGGTCTACTCGCTGGACGACGGCCGCTTCCTGCCCGACCGCTACATCGAGGGCACCTGCCCGCACTGCGGCTACGACAAGGCCCGTGGCGACCAGTGCGAGAACTGCACCCGGCTGCTGGACCCGACCGACCTGATCAACCCGCGCTCGGCGGTCAGCGGCGGCACCGCGCTGGAGGTCCGCGAGACCACCCACCTCTTCCTGCTGCAGTCCAAGCTGGCCGACGAGGTCGAGGCCTGGATCGACGAGCACGGCAAGGACTGGCCCACGCTGGCCTCCTCGATCGCCCGCAAGTGGCTGACCGAGGGCCTCAACGACCGCGCCATCACCCGTGACCTGGACTGGGGGGTGCCGGTCCCGGCCGACGTCTGGCCCGAGCTGGCCGCCGAGGGCAAGGTCTTCTACGTCTGGTTCGACGCCCCGATCGAGTACATCGGCGCCACCCGGGAGTGGGCCGACCGGGCCCCGGCCGAGCGGGACTGGAAGTCCTGGTGGTACCAGGCCGACGACGTCCGCTACACCGAGTTCATGGCCAAGGACAACGTCCCGTTCCACACCGTGATGTTCCCGGCCACCATCATCGGGACCAGGGCGCCGTGGAAGAAGGTCGACTACGTCAAGGCCTTCAACTGGCTGAACTACTACGGCGGCAAGTTCTCCACCAGCCAGCAGCACGGCATCTTCACCAACGCCGCGCTGGAGCTGCTGCCCGCCGACTACTGGCGCTACTTCCTGATGGCCAACGCGCCGGAGTCCGACGACACCAGCTTCAGCTGGGAGATCTTCGCCTCCACGGTCAACAAGGACCTGGCCGACACCCTGGGCAACTTCGTCAACCGGGTGCTCTCGTTCAGCCTCAAGCGGTTCGGCGACACCGTCCCGGCCGGCGCCGCGGCCGGCGAGGCCGAGCAGCGGCTGGGCGAGGAGGTCGCCGGCCTGCTGGCCGAGTACCAGCGCCACCTGGACGCGCTGCAGTTCCGCAAGGCCGCGCAGGCGCTGCGCGCGCTGTGGAGCGCCGGCAACTCCTACCTGGAGACCAAGGCCCCCTGGCTGGAGATCAAGACCGACGAGGCGGCCGCCGCGCTCACCCTGCGCACCGCGATGAACCTGATCCACCTGTACGGGGTGGTCTCGGCGCCGTTCATCCCGGCCACCAGCGCCGCCATGCGCGCGGTCTTCGCCTCGGCGGACTCCGCCGAGCCCGCCTGGGTGAGCGAGGAGCAGGCCACCGCGCTGGACTTCGTCGCGGCCGGCACGCGGTTCACCGTCCCGCCGGTGCTCTTCGCCAAGATCACCGACGAGGACCTGGCGGCCTGGCGGGAGCGCTTCGGCGCCGAGTGACACGAGCGGGGGGCTGGCATGCGGTTACTGGTGGTCGGCGGGACCGGCTTCCTCGGTCGGCACGTGGTGGCCGAGCTGGCCGGGCGCGGCCACCAGGTCGCCGTGCTCTCCCGTCGCCCGGACGCGCCGGCCGGCGAGGCCCTGACCGGCGACGCCCAGCGGCTCACCGAGGACGACTGGGCCGGGCTGCTGCACGGTCGGGACGGCGTGGTCTTCGCGGCCGGCGCGGACGACCGGACGGTCCCCAGGGCGCCCGCCGCGGCCTACTTCGACGCCGCCAACGTGGTGCCGGTGCGCCGGCTGCTGGCCGGCGCCCGGCGGGCCGGCTGCCGCACGGCGGTGCTGCACGGCTCGTACTTCACCGCGATCGCCCGGCAGCGCCCGGAGCAGGCGCTGGACCGGTACCACCCGTACGTCCGCAGCCGGCTGGCGCAGGCCAGGGCGGCCCGGGCGGCGGCCGGGCCGGAGCTGCCGGTGGCGGTGCTGGAGATCCCGTTCGTCTTCGGTGCCACCCCCGGCCGACGGCCACTCTGGGCGCCTCTGGTGCCCTGGCTGCGCTCGCCCGGCCCGCTGTTCGCGCCGCCCGGCGGCACCGCCGCGGTAACCGTACGGACGGTCGCCCGGGCCACCGCCGAGGCGCTGGAGCGGGCGAGCGGCGGGGACCACCCGCTGGCCGACCAGAACCTCCGCTGGGCCGAGCTGCTCGCCCGGTTCGCCCGGGCGGCCGGCCGCCGCGGACCGGTCCGGGTGCACCGGCTGCCACCCGGTCTGCTGCACGGCACCCTGTGCGCCACCGGCGCCCTGCACCGGCTGCGCGGGCTGGAGGCCGGCCTGGCCCCGGGCCGGCTGGCCGGGCTGCTCACCAGCGAGCTCTACCTGGACACCGGCGCGTTCGGGCTGGCCCCCGACGACCTGGACGCCGCGCTGCGTGAGACGGTGGCCGCGTCCCTCCGGTAGCCGTCAGGAGAGCACCCGGCGGCGGAAGTTGCGCAGGCCCAGGCTCAGGAAGAGCACGCAGAAGCCGAAGAGCACCGGGTAGACGACGTACAGGTGCATGTGCGAGGCCGCGGTGAGCCCGGCCCGCATCCCCTCCGCGATGTAGATCAGCGGGTTGACCAGCACCAGGGTCTGCAACCAGGGGAACCCGTCGACCTGCACGCTGGCGAGCTTGACCCACTGGTAGTACGTGCCGCCCAGGAAGGTCAGCGGCAGCACCACGAAGCCGAACATCAGCCCGATGTTGCGCGGCTGGAAGGTGGTGCCCAGCACGAGTCCGAGCGAGGTCATCGCGAGGCAGGCCAGCGGGATCAGGGTGAGCACCACCCACCAGTGCACCCGCAGGTGCGCCTCCACCCCCGGTGCGTGCACCACCGCGGCGATCGGGAAGACGATGACCGCCGAGATGAGCCCCTGGGCCGCGCCCGACAGCACCCGGGCCACCGCGACCAGCCAGAGCGGGCAGGGCGCCTGCACCCGGTCCTCGATCTCCCGGGTGTAGCCGAACTCCTGGGAGAGCTGGATGGCCACCGACTGGATGCCCTGGAACATGATGGTGATCGCGACCACCCCGGGCACCAGCACGGTCGCGAAGGCGGACTCGCCGGCCCGGCCGCCGCCCCCGCCGATGCCCTGGCCGATGGTCGGGAAGACGTAGAGGAAGACGAAGACCAGCAGCAGCGGCTGCATGACGGTCCGGCCGACGAACTCGCCGAAGTTCTTGCGCAGCACCAGCAGGTCGCGTCTGATCAGCGCGCCGAGCGCGGTCCGGCTCGCCGCGAAGGCCGACCGGGTCGGCCGCACGGTGATCGCGGCGGAGGCGGCGGCGGTGGAGGTGGCGGACATCAGTCCCGCAGCTCCTTCCCGGTGAGGGTGATGAAGACGGTCTCCAGGGTCGCCTCGGTCAGTGAGAGGTCGGCGACCTCGAAGCCGCCGGACTCGGCCGTGTGCAACACCCGCGGCAGCAACCGGTCCGGTCCGCCGCTCTTGACCTGGAGCTCCACACCGCCGTCCAGCAGCCGGGTCCGATGCACCCCGGCCACCTCGCGGGCCAGCCGCTCGGCCAGTGCGGCCGGCTCGCCGCTGGCCCGCACGGTGATCACGGTGTCCGCCTCGACCGCCTGCTTGAGCGCGGCTGGGGTGTCCAGCGCCAGCACCCGCCCGTGGTCGATGATCGCGACCCGGTCGCAGAGCTGGTCGGCCTCCTCCATGTTGTGGGTGGTGAGCAGGATGGTCTGGCCCTCGGCGATCAGCACGCCGAGGATCTCCCAGAGCGCCAGTCGGCTCTGCGGGTCCAGGCCCGCGGTCGGCTCGTCCAGGAAGAGCACGGCCGGCCGGTGGAAGATCGCCCGCGCCACCATCAGCCGCTGGGCCATCCCGCCGGAGAGCGCGTAGACCGAGGCGTCGGCCCACTTGGCCAGGTGGAAGCGGTCCAGCAGCTCGTCGGCGGTGCGCCGGGCCTGGCGGCCCGGCATCCCGAAGAGCAGGCCGTGGAAGTAGAGGTTCTCCCGCACGGTCAGCGCGCGGTCCAGGGTGTTCTGCTGCGAGACCACCGCGATGACCTGCTTGACCAGGGTGGGCCGGGCCACCACGTCGATGCCGCCGATCCAGGCCGAACCGGCGGTCGGGATCACCCGGGTGGTGAGCATGCCGACCGTGGTGGTCTTGCCCGCGCCGTTGGGGCCGAGCAGGCCGAACAGCTCGCCCTGGCGCACCGCGAGGTCGAGCCGGTCCACCGCGGGCACGGCGGCCTTCGGGTAGACCTTGGTGAGCCCGGCGGTCCGGATCACCGGCTCGGCGTCCGGCGGCGCACCGCGGGGCACGGCCCGCTGCTCTGCGGCCACCGGACACCTCGCTCCCCGGACCGGGCCGTCCCGCGCGGGCGACCGGTCCGCACATCACCCTCCACGATCCTCCGCCCCGGCGGAGCGGGCAACCGGCGCCCTCGATCCGCCGGGCCGACCACCGCTAACCTGGGTCGGTGGATGTCCATGAGTCTTTGCTCGAACTGATCGGTGACACCCCGCTGGTCCGGCTGCGCACCCCTGGTGACGACCATTCGGCCCGGCTCTACGCGAAGTTGGAGTACCTGAGCGTCGGCGGCAGCGTCAAGGACCGGATCGCGCTGCGGATGATCGAGGACGCCGAGCGGCGCGGGCTGCTGAAGCCCGGCGGCACGGTGGTCGAGGCCTCTTCCGGCAACACCGGGGTCGGGCTCGCGCTGGTCGCCGCCGCCAAGGGCTACCGGGCGGTGATAGTGATCCCGGACAAGACCAGCGCCGAGAAGGCGGCCACCCTGCGGGCGCTGGGCGCCGAGGTGGTGGTGCGACCGGGGATGCTGCCGATCGACCACCCCGACCAGGTGGTCAACACCGCCACCCGGCTCGCCGCCGAGATCCCGGGCGGCTGGATGGCCGCGCAGTACGACAACCCGGCCAACCCCGAGGCGCACTACGCCACCACCGGGCCGGAGATCTGGCAACAGACCGAGGGCCGGATCACCCACCTGGTCTGCTGCGTGGGCACCGGCGGCACGATCAGCGGCACCGGGCGCTACCTCAAGGAGGTGAGCGGCGGTGGGGTCCGGGTGATCGGCGCGGACCCGGACTCCTCGGTGTACTCCGGCGGGGACGGCCGGCCGTACTTCGTGGAGGCGGCCGGGCGGTGGCGTCACCCGGAGACCCCGGAGGACTGCTGGCCGGCCTCGTTCCACCAGGAGGTGGTGGACGAGATCCTGCCGGTGACCGACCGCGAGTCGATCATGACGATCCGTCGGACCGCCCGTGAGTCCGGCCTGCTGGTCGGCGGTTCGGCCGGGACGGCGCTGGCGGCGGCCCGCCGGGTGGCGGCCGGGCTGGGTCCGGACGACCTGGTGGTGGCGGTGCTGCCGGACTCCGGAAAGCAGTACCTCAGCAAGTACTTCGACGACGGCTGGCTGCTGCGGCTGGGCTTCCTGGACGGCGACCCGGCCACCGTCCGGGTCGCCGACGCGCTGACGGACGGCGAACGCGCCCGGCCGCTGCCGTACCTGCACCGGCACCGCACGGTCGGCGAGGCGCTGGCGGAGCTGCGGGCCCGGGAGGCGGCCGGCGCGGAGCCGGTGCTGCCGGCCGGACCGGCTCCGGTCGGCCCGAGCCGCCGGCCGACGGCGCCCGAACTGGTCGGCGCGGTACGGCTGGTGGAGCTGGACGAGGCCGTGGCGGCGGGCCGGGTCGGGCCGGACCAGTCGCTCGACGAGCAACTCGGCGCGCCGCTGCCGCAGTTCGGCGGCGGCGAGAGCGCCGAGCAGGCGCTGGCCACGCTGCGGTCGGCACCGGACGCGACCGCCGTGGTGCTCCACGACGGCCACGCCGTCGGCCTGGTGACCGAGGAGCAACTGCGCGCGGCACTCGGCAGGCCCTAGGACAGGCCCTAAGCCGGAGCCGCCGCCCGGGCGGTGCGGCGCAGCTGTTCGGCCGCCGGGTCGGGCACCGGAACGGCGGCCAACAGGCGCTGGGTGTAGGGGTGCTGGGGGGACGCGTAGAGGGTGTCGGCGTCCCCCAGCTCGACCAGCCGGCCGCGGTGCAGCACCGCGATCCGGTCGCTCACCTGCCGGACCACCGCCAGGTCGTGCGCGATGAAGACCAGGGTCAGCCCGAACTCGGCCTGTAGTTCGGCCAGTAGCCGCACCACCTGGGCCTGGGTGGAGACGTCCAGCGAGGAGACCGGCTCGTCGCACACCAGCACTCGCGGCCGCAGCACCAACGCCCGGGCGATCCCGACCCGTTGGCGCTGGCCGCCGGAGAGCTCGTGCGGGTAGCGGTCGTACCAGGCCGGGTCCAGGCCGACCCGTTCCAGCAGCTCGCCAACCGTCTGCCGGGCCTCCCGCTCGCCGACCCGCCGCTGCACCCGGAGCGGGTCGGCCACCGCGTCACCGATGGACCGCCGGGGGTTGAGCGAGGAGAGCGGGTCCTGGAAGACCATCTGCAACTCCCGCCGGATCGGCCGTAGTTGCCGCTCGCTCCGGTGTGCCAGGTCGCGGCCGGCGAAGGTGATCCGGCCAGCGGTGGGCTCCAGCAGCCGGACCAGCAGCCGGCCGAGCGTCGTCTTGCCGCTGCCGCTCTCCCCCACCACGCCGAGCGCCTCGCCGCGGCGCAGCGTGAGGTCGATGCCGTCCAGGGCGACCAGCCGTTCGCGCCGGCCGAGCGGGCCACGGGCGGCCCCGGGGTACTCCTTGCGCAGCCCCTCGACGCCGAGCAGCACCTCCCGACCTTCGGGCACCGCCACTCGCTCCCGGACCGCGTCCAACCTCGGTACGGCGGCGACCAGTTCGCGGGTGTACGGCTCACGCGGCGCGCCCAGCAGCCCGGTCACCGCCCCCTCCTCCACCGCCCGCCCGTCCCGCAGCACCAGCACCCGGTCGGTGCTGCCCGCCACCACCCCCAGGTCGTGGGTGACCAGTAGCAGCGCCATGCCCCGCTCGGTGCGCAGCTCGTGCAGCAGGTCCAGGATCTGCGCCTGGACGGTGACGTCCAGCGCGGTGGTCGGCTCGTCCGCGATCAGCAGCTTGGGCTCGCAGGCCAGCGCCATGGCGATCAGCGCCCGCTGGCGCATCCCGCCGGAGAACTCGTGCGGGTGCGCCCGGGCCCGCCGGGCCGGGTCCGGGATCCCGACCCGGTCCAGCACCCGCACCGCCCGTTCCCGGGCCGCCCGTCGGCCGGCGCCGGTGTGCACCCGGTACACCTCGGCGATCTGGTCGCCGATCGACCAGTACGGGTCGAGCGCGGAGAGCGGATCCTGGAAGACCATCGCGGCCCGGGCCCCCCGCAGCGCCCGCAGCTCGGCCTCGCCGGCGGTCAGTACGTCGGTGCCGTCCAGCCGGATCGAGCCGCGCACCTCGGCCCCGGTCGCCCGGTGCAGGCCGAGCAGCGCGGAGGCCACCGTGGACTTGCCCGACCCGGACTCGCCGACCAGCCCGAGCGCCTCGCCCCCGGCCAACCGGAAGGAGAGGTCGTCCACCGCGGTCACCGGCGTCGGCCCGCCGAACCGGACCGTCAGCCCGTCCACCACCAACAGCTCCGTCACCGCAGCACCACCCGGGGGTCGGCCACCGCGTAGAGCACGTCCGCGAGGGCGTTGGCGATCACGATGAAGAAGCCGGCGACCAGCGTGATCCCGACCACCACCGGCAGGTCGACCTTGTCCACCGAGTCCACCAGCAGCCGGCCGATCCCGTCGAACCCGAAGACGGCCTCGGTCAGTTGGGCCCCGCCGAGCAGTCCGCCGAGGTCCATCGCGAGCATCGTGAGCACTGGTGTGAAGGCCGCGCGCAGCGCGTGCCGGACCACGATCCGGCGTTCGGTCAGCCCGTAGGCGCGCCCGGTGCGGATGTGGTCCTCGGCCAGCGTCTCCAGCAGCGAGCTACGGGTCATCCGGGCGTAGCTCGCCGCCGAGACCAGCGCCAGCGAGAGCCAGGGCAGCACCAGGTTGCCGGCCCAGGCCACCGGGTCCTGGGTGAGCGGCACGTAGCTGGGGAACGGCAGCCACTGCAGGTAGGCGCAGCAGAGCATCATCAGCAGCAGCCCGACCAGGAAGACCGGCATCGACATCCCCGCCAGGGTGAGCCCGGTGAGCGCCCGCTCGACGAAGGCGCCGCGGCGCAGCGCCGACAACACCCCGGTGCCCAGGCCCAGCAGCAGCCAGATCACCGCGCCGCCGATCGCCAACGAGGCGTCCAGCGGCAGCCGTTGGGTGATCATGCCGAGCACCGGCTGGTCGGTCTGGAAGGACCAGCCGAAGCAGGGCGCCGCGCAGTGCGTGACGCCGGTGCCCGCGTCGAAGTCGCGGCCGGCCAGCAGGCCGTGCAGGAACGTGGTGTACTGCTGCCAGAGCGGCCGGTCGGTGCCGAGCTGGTGGCGGACCACGGCCAGCCGGGCGCCGTCGCAGCCCTTGCCGCAGACCAGCAGCGCGGGATCGTGCGGGGCCGCGAAGAAGACCAGGTAGACCACCGCGGAGAGGACCAGCATGACGACCAGCGTGCTGACCGCCCGGCGCACCACGAAGCGGATCACACCGCCACCCGCTCCCGTGAACGCGCCCGGCGCAGTCGGGACTTGGCACGCGGGTCGAAGGCGGTGCGAAGGCCCTCGCCGAGCAGGGTGAAGGCCAGCACGGTGCTGAAGAGCAGCACGGAGGGCAACAGCACGTAGGTCGGGTCGGCCAGGTACCAGGTGGTGGCACTGGAGAGCATCTGCCCCCAGGAGGGGGTCGGTGGCCGCACCCCGACCCCGAGGAAGGAGAGCCCGGCCTCCGCCGTGACGTTGCCGGGCAGCAGCACCGCGGCGTAGGTGATCACCGGCGCGGCCAGCGCGGGCAGGATCTCCCGGCGCGCGGTGCGCCAGGCCCGGGCGCCGCTGAGCCGGGCCGCGGCGACGTGGTCGAGCCCGCGCAGGGTGAGCACCTGGCCGCGCACCAGCCGTGCCGTGCCGCCCCAGCCGAGCACGCCGAGGACCAGCATCAGCAGCACCGGCCGGGGAAACGACCCGGGCACCACGGCCATCAGCGAGATCGCGAAGACCAGGCTGGGGAAGGCGATCACCAGGTCCATGGTCCGGCTGAGCAGGGTGTCGGCCACCCGGTTGCCGAGGCCCGCGGCGAGCCCGCAGGCCACCCCGAGCAGCATCTGCACCGCGGTCGCGCCGACCGCGACGGAGAGCGAGATCTGCGCGCCGTAGACCAGCCGGGCCAGCACGTCACGGCCGGTGCCCGGCTCGACGCCGAGCCAGTGCCGGGCACTCACCCCGCCGAACGGGCCGACCGGCACCCCGCCGGTCGCCGAGTCGATCAGGTCGTTGTGGAAGGCCGTCGGGTTCTGCCCCTCCAGCCCGGTGATCAGTGGCGCGGCGGCCGCCGTCAGGACCAGCAGGGCGACCACGCCCAGCGCCGTCATGGCCGCCCGGTCGGCTCGCAGCCGCCGCCACACCGGATGGTTCCCACCCACCTGCCGGCTCCCCTACTTGACCGAGATCCGGGACAGGTCGTACATCCCGTTCCACTCACTGACGTAGGCGTTCTCGACGTCCTTGCCGACCAGCATCTGGTAGATCGGGTGGTAGAGCGGCACGGTCCAGGCCTGCTTGCCGAGTTGGGCGTCCAGTGCCCCCCAGGCCCGGGCCGCCTGGGCCGGGTCGGTGAGCCGGTTGGCGGCGTCGATCTCGGCGTTCACCTGCGGGTCGTCGAGCTGGGCGGAGTTGAAGTTGCCGCCGGCTTCGAGGATCTGTCGGCCGTCGAAGATCGGGGCCAGGAAGGGCCCGCCGGAGGGCCAGTCGGCACCCCACCCTCCGATGAAGAACCCCGGCTCGCTGGACGGCAGTTGGGTCTTGGTCTGGTAGTCGTCGTCGTCCAGCGGGTCGAGCCTGACGGTGATGCCGGCCTTCTGCAGGGCCTGCTGCACCGCGGTGGCGACCGCCGGTCCGGTGTCCCCCGGTGTGGTGGAGTGGGTGAGCGTGATGGTCAGCCCGTTCGGGTAACCCGCCTGTGCCAGCACCTGCTTGGCCTCGGCCGGGTCTCCGCTCGGGCCGGCCGGGAAGTAGTCGTAGGGGGTGTAGCCGAAGGCCGGCTGGTCGGGCAGGAAGGTGGTGGCGGGCTTGGCCAGCGCGCTGCCGCCGACCGCGTTGATCACCGCCTGGCGGTCGACGGCGTACGAGATCGCCTGCCGCACCAGCGGGTTGTCGAAGGGCTGCACCCTGGGGTTGAAGGCCAGGTACTGGGTGGCGCCGAAGTCACCCACCGCGACCCGCCTGCGGAGCGAGGGGTCGCCGTTCAGCCGGGCCAGCACGGTGGCGTCGATGTTGGTGTCGCCGCTGACCGCGCGGGCGTCGTCGCCACTACTGGCCACCAGCCGTTGGTTGATCACCGCCGGGTCGAGCCCCGAGGTGTAGACGATCCTGTCGGGGCAGGCCAGCCGCTGGTCGTCGATGCTCCGGCTCCAGTACGGGTTGCGCTGCAGCACGATGTTCTTGCCACTGTCGTTGCTGACCACCTCGTACGGGCCCGAGGAGATCGGGTGCTTCTGGTAGTCGGTCCCGGTGTCCTTGTCGCGCGGCACCGGGGCGAACTGGGTGGCGGTGGCCAGGTACGGGAAGTCGCCCTCGGGCTTGGTGAGTCTGAAGACGATCGTGGCGCTGTCGGGTGTCTCGATCGAGGCCAGGTCGCCACCACCGTTGTAGGGCCCCTGGTACTGCTCGCCGCCGACCAGCCAGTCCCGCAGGTACGGTGGCCCGCCCGGCAGTTGCGGCGAGAAGGAGCGCTCGATCCCGTACTTGATGTCCTGCGTGGTGATCGGGGTGCCGTCCTCGTACTTCAGCCCCGGCCGCAGGTGGTAGGTCCAGACCGTCGCGTCCTGGCTGGGCTCGCCGGTGTCGGTGGCGAGGTCCGGCACCACCCGGGCGCTCTCCGGCCCGCCGGTGGTGTGGTCGCGGGTGGTCAGGGTGCGGAAGACCAGGGTCGGCACCTTGCCGCCGCCGGAGGTGTAGAGCTCGGCGGGGTCGAACTTGCCCTGCCCGTTCTGCGCCAGCACGGTCAGCGTCCCGCCCTGGCAGGTGGCGGCGTCGAAGGCGGTGTCGGACGCACCGGCGCCACCGCCGTGGCCGCAGGCCGTGGCGAGCCCGACCAGTGCGACGAACCCGGCGGCCGCGGCCACCACCCTGCGCATGCTCATGAACACCTCTTGGGGACGGCCCGGTTGACCACGGCGGTCCGGTCGACCACAACCGGACAGGGACATGACGAAGACTCTGCGGGGCCGAAGCGGAGCGGTCAAGACCGCCGGATGATCTGCCACACGCCCGCAACAGGAGGACACCGGAGAACATCAAGTGGCTGAAAGACCACCCTGGTTGAGCCCGGCCGAGACGATTACCGTCGGGGGGACCGGCTCACCGCCAGGAGGATCGATGTCCCTCGACCACAGCGAAGCGCCCGCCGATACCCCGTTGATGCCGCTGCACTGTCTGCGGCGGACCCCGCCGGGCCCGCCCGTCCTCGCCACCCTGCGCACCGGCACGCCGGTCTGGGTCGCCCGGCGGCACGCGGACGTCCGGCAGGTGCTCACCGACCCGCGGCTCGGCCGCGCGGGGCTCTACGCGCCCGACGCGCCCGCCCTGACCCCCTATCCGAACCTGGTCGACGACCCCGAGGGCATGCTCAACCTGGACGGCCCCGAGCACCAGCGGCTGCGCCGCACCGTGCAGCGGGCCTTCACACCGCGCGCCATCGCCCGCTGGCGCCCCTGGGTGGCCTCGGTGGTCGAGGACCTGCTGAACGACCTCACCGACTCCGGGCAGCCCGCCGACCTGGTGGCCGCCTTCACCCGTCCGCTGCCGATCGCGGTGATCAGCCGGCTGATGGGCCTGGACGGGCTGGACCTCAAGCGACTCGGCCACTGGAGCGACCACGCGCTCTCCGCCACCGCGCACAGCGCCGAGGCGGTCCAGGAGGCGCTGGCCGAGTTCGGGGCCTTCTCCACCGCGCTGATCGCCGAGCGGCGCGCCGAGCCGGGGGACGACCTGGTCAGCAGCTTGGTCCAGGCCGCCGACGAGACCGGCGAGGTGACCGAGCAGCAGCTGGTGCTGCTGGTCTGCGGTCTGGTGGTGGCCGGCCACGAGACCACCATGACCTCGCTCGGCAACGCCCTGGTCTACCTGCTGACCGAGGCCCGGTCGGACTGGCAGCGGCTGGCGGCCGGCGAGGCGGAGGCCTCGGCGGCGGCCGAGCAGCTGCTGCGGACCATCCCACTGGGCGACCAGCTGACCACGCCCGGCCTGCTCCGGCGCGCCAACGAGGACGTCGAGATCGGCGGGGTGACCATCCCCGCCGGCAGCGTGGTGGCCGCCGACGCCGGCGCCGCCAACCTGGACCCGAAGGTCTACCCGACCGGGCTCGAGGGCGATCTGTTCGCGCCGCTGCCCGCCCCGAGCCTGACCTTCGGTGCCGGACCGCACCACTGCCTGGGCGCCTGGCTGGCCCGGATGGAGCTGGAACTGGCGCTGCACCGGCTCGCCCGCCGGCTGCCCGGGCTGCGGCTGACCGGGCCGCCCGAGCGGATCGAGTGGCGGCGCGGACTGCTCACCCGCAGCCCGCTGACCCTGCCGGCCGCCTGGTGAGCGCGGGCCGGGAGCCGGCCCTGGTGGTCCGGGTGGACCGGGGGCGCTGCGTGGGGACCGGGCTGTGCGCGGCCACCGCGCCCGCCGACCTGACGCTCGGCGAGGACGGCCGGGCGCACCCCCGCCGCGAGCTCACCACCGCCGCCGAGGAGGTCACCGAGGCGGCCGAGCTCTGCCCGATGGAGGCGATCGCCGTCCATCGGGCGGACACCGGGGAGCTGGTCGCGCCCACCTGGTGACCGGGGTGCGGGGCTCTCCCTGGGCGGCCCCGCACCCCGGCAGGTCAGCGGAAGTCGCTCACCGAGCCGTTCGGACGGCCGGTCAACCCGCTGACCGGCAGCCCGGTCCGCCGCCCCGGCGCCGGCAGCCGGCCGGCTCCGCCGACCAGCGGCAGGTGCAGCGCCGAGTTCGCCAGGTCCACAGTGACGGTCGGGGTGGTGTCCGGCGGGTCGATCAGCCCGTTGTCGGTCCCGGCCACGATCAGCGCCAGCCGGTGGCCGGCCGGCACCACGTGGTCGGTACTCGCCAGCTGCAGCGTGATGGTGTACGGCTGACCGGGCGTGAGCGTCACCCCGTGGTCCAGCGAGGCGTAGTGCCCCAGGTCGGCCCAGCCACGGCTGAACACCGTCTCGTCCACCTGGGTGGTGTCGGCCGCGGTGTCCAGGAAGCAGGCGCTGTCGCCGGCGGTGCTCTCACCCCAGCAGGAGCGGGTGGTCAGCGTGCTGATGCCCTCGCCGGCGCCCTGGTAGTTCCGGATCGTGGCCGGCCCGAGGTCCACCAGCACCGCGCTGAGGTGCGCGCTGGTGGTGGAGGGCGTGACGGTCAGGGTGACCGAGCCGGTGCCGGACATCCGCAGGTCCCGGGTGAGCGGCCCGGTGGTGAAGGCGGTCTTCTCCGGCGTGTTCTGGTCCACCTCGGCGGCCCAGGTGTTCTCGCCCTTGCCGGGGTCGTCGGTGAAGGAGACCGTGCCGCTGCCGGCCGGCGCGCCGAGCACGCCCGGGCCGAGCGCGAGGGTGCTGGTGACCGTGCCCGGCGCGGGCCAGCTCGCGTCGGTGCTCCACTGGTCGGGCGCCCGCTCGATGTCCGCCATCGGAGCGTTCTGGATCCCGTTGTCCACGCCCAGCAGGTAGTGGTCAAACCAGCTGTGCAGGGTGTTCACCCAGTCGGCGCGCCGGTAGTCGAACGGGTCGACGTGTCCGGTCTCGGAGAGCCAGATCTTCCGCTGCACCCCGTCGGCCGCCAGCGCGTTCCACCACTGGCCGAAGTTGATGGTTCGAACGTTCAGGTCCTGCATGCCGTGCACCACGAAGACGCTGGCCTTCACCTTCTTCGCCGCGGCCACGTAGTCGCGCTGCTGCCAGAGTGAGGTCCAGTCGCCGTCGTACGGCGCGCCGGCGGCGAGCTGCCGCTGCTCGGCGCCGCACTTGCCGCTGGCGCTCTGGCTCTCCACCTCGCCGGCCAGGTCGGCGGGGGTGCCGCTGTAGAGCGGCGCGCCCTGCGAGCGGTAGTAGTCGTACCAGGAGCTGATCGCCGAGATCGGCACGATGGTCTTCAGCCCGGCCACCCCGGTCGCGGCGACCCCGTTGGCGATGGTGCCGTCCCAGGACTTGCCGATCATGCCGACCGTGCCGTTGGCCCAGCCCGCCTTGACCGTGCTGCCGCCGGTGAGCGCGCTGTACCCGGTGGCCCGGCCGTTCAGCCAGTCGATGACCGCCTTGGCCGAGTCGACGTCAGACTGGCCACCGACGTCCACGCAGCCGTTCGAGCGGTTGGTCCCGGCCAGGTCGACCAGCACCACGGCGTAGCCGCGCGGCACGAAGTAGTTGTCGTAGAAGAGCGGGAACTGGACCGGGTGACCCTGGCTGTCGTAGGTCTTCACCTGGTTCTCGTTGCCGCGCCCGCAGCACGAGTAGTACGGGCTGGCGTCCATGATGACCGGGACCTTCTGGCCGGCCTTGGCGGGTTCGCTGGGCCGAATGATGTCGGCGGCCACCCGATCGTGGTGACCGGCGCCGTCGGTGTCGAGTCCGGTGTCGACCCAGACGGTCTCCCGGACGGCGTTGGCATAGGAGTAGACGGGCTGACTGGCGCCATCGCGGACGGCGCTCGCGTGGGCCGAGGCGGGCGCGACCAGTGAGGCTGCGAGCCCGAGCAGGAGGGTGGCGAGGACGGCCACCAGGCGTGAGCGACGGAGTATCACGAGCTGCACATTACCCGGACATGTCAATACCGACCCGTCAGACCCCCCTTCGGAACATCCGTTGCCACCCACCCGCCGAGGCCGGCGAGTTGGCCACCATCGGAATCAACTATCAAATGCCCCAAGGACGTTGCGGATCACCGGGGAACACGGCGCCGCCGCGACCCCTGCGGGTCGCGGCGGCGATCCCAACTCCCTTGCTACATGAGCGGATAGCTGCGGTGTCCGGAGGCCTCGTCGATCTCGCCGTGCGCCTTCTCGAACAACTGCTTGGCGAGATCCTGCAGCGCCCTGGCCGCCGCGATCTCCTCCCCGACCCTTGGCTGCGACATGTCGGACGGGTGACGACTGGTGTAGCCGTGGGCGCGCAGTTCGGTCCCGTCCTGCAGTCGGACCATCGCCGCGGCCCGGGTCTTGTTGTCGACCTCGTCGAACTCCAGCTCGATGTGCCATCCGATCAGCGTGTGCATCATCGCGTTCACCTCCTGAGGTACCTCTCCAGCGTGCGCCGTCGCCGCGTCAGACGCCAGGGACCACTCGCCCCACCCCCACCCGGGTGACCCAGACGATCCGTTCTCCGACGGAGCGTCACACGTTTGCACGCTCCGCAGTGGCGGAGCGACCGAGCGTGATTAACGGTGGTCAAAGCGCCACCCGGGACTTCCCTCAGGCCGACGACCGTCGCCGACCCGGGAGTGCTGCGAAAGGATTCGACTCATGCGTCGTGTACGTCAGCTCGCCGCCGCAACGATGATCGCTGCCGCTCTGGGAATGGCCGCCCCGGCCGCCTTCGCCGACGACCCGGGTGCCAAGAGCGACCAGAAGGTAAGCAACAGCCAGGACGATATGAAGGCCGGCGACCACAACAGCGGTCGTGACAACGACAACGGTCGTGACGACGACAACGGTCGTGACAACGACAACGGCAAGAGCAAGGGCAACGAGGGCAAGGGCAACGAGGGCCGGGGCAGCGAGGGCCGGGGTGGCGAGGGCCGCGAGGAGCACGGCGGCCACGACCACGGCCGTGAGGACCACGGCGGCGACCGTGACCGCTGCGACCACGGCGGCGACCGTGGCGGCCGTGGGGGCGACCGCGGTGAGCGCGGTGGCGACCGCGGTGGCGACCGTGGCGGCGACCGCTGCGACCACCGTCGTCCGCACGGTGGCGTCCACACCGGTGGTGGCTTCGCGGCCGTCGGTGGCGACCACAGCCTGGCCACCGGCAGTGCCCTGCTCGCCGGCGGTGTCGGTGTCGGTGTCCTGGCGCTCCGCCGCCGCAAGTCGAACGGCGCGGCCATCTGATCCGTCCGTTGGTCCGGCGGAACTCTGACGTCTCGCGCGCCGTGCCCCTCGGGGTTCGGCGCGCGGGGCGCGCTTCCATTTCACACCCCGGTACTCCCGGGATCCCCCGCACAGAAAGGCGCCTGCCTTGCCCAAGCAGCCTGCGGGGCCCGACGGGGCCTCGCCCCGCTACGAGCCGATGAGCCGCCTGCGCCGGTGCTCGCTGGTCGTCGCCATACTGGCCAGCGTGCTCGGCGTCTTCATGATCCACCAGTCGCTCGGCACCGCCGCGCCGCTGCTGCCCCGGCCGCCCGCGGTGGCCGACCAGAGCTCGCAGTCGGCCGAGCCCAGCGCCTCCGGCGTCCCCGGCACGGCCGAACCCGCCGTTCCCGAGCCTCCCCTGCCCGCCCCGGCCGCCCCTGACCCGGCCGCCCCTGACCCGGCTGCCGCCGACCCGGCCGAGCCGGAGCAGCCCGGCCCCGCACTCGCCGCGCCGGGCACCCGTCCGACCCGCCTGGTCATCCCGCAGATCAGCGTCAACGCGCCGTTCACCGGGCTGGACCTGGACGCCGCCGGCGGACTCGCCCCACCCCCGTCGAACGACACCAACCTGGTCGGCTGGTACCAGGGCGGAGCGATCCCCGGTGACCCCGGCGCGGCCATCGTGCTCGGCCACGTCGACACCAAGACCTCCCCCGCCGTCTTCTGGGGTCTGAGCGCGCTGGCCAAGGGCAACACCCTCGACATCGTCCGGAGCGACGGCGTCACCGCCACCTTCACGGTGGACGGCACCGAGATCTTCAAGAAGGACAACTTCCCCAACGACCGCGTCTACAAGGACACTCCCGACCCCCAGCTCCGCCTGATCACCTGCGGCGGCTCGTACGACAAGGGCAAGAAGGACTACACCTCCAACGTGGTGGTCTTCGCCCACCTCACCGGCCTGCGCTCGCCCTGAGCACCAGAGCCGGTCCGTACAGGCGCATGCCACGGCTTGTCCGCCGCGGCACGCGCCTGTTCCGTGTGCCGGGGCCTACCGTCGGGGCCCCACGCTGCGAGAGGCGGTCCCCCATGAACTGGCTGATCCACGACTACCGCGAGGACGACCTCGCCACCGTCGTCCACCTGATCGACAGCACGGCCGAGCTGGGACAGGAGTCGGTCTTCTCGCTGGCCGAGTGCATCGACGCGCTCACCTCCCGACAGCCGGCCGTGGTCGCGGTCCACGAGGGCGCGGCGGTCGGCGCGGCGCTGGCCTGCGTCGCCGGCGAGCGGGCCTGGGTGATGCGGATCGCCATCGCGCCGGCCTGGCGCGGCCTCGGTCTGGCCAGCGCGCTGCTGCGCGAGCTGGAGCGACGGCTGGTCACCCTGCGGGTGCGCCGGATCGCCTACGTGCTGCCGGTGGAGGAACTGCTCGGCGAGGGCCTGCGCAACGCCGGCTACACCCGGCGCCCGGCGGCGGCCTACTTCGAGAAGGCCGAACCGGCCGGCGGCCCGTCCCGGGACGTGCTGGACGAGCTGGGCGGTCGGCTGCTGCCGGGCGACCTGTGGCAGCAGGTGGCCGGGATGACCTCGGAGAAGGAGCTGATCGAGCGTCGGATCGTGCTCCCGCTGGCCGAGCCCGCGCTGGCCGCCCGGCACGGCGTGCGACCGCCGCGCTCGATCGCCCTGTTCGGCCCGCCCGGCACCGGCAAGACCACCTTCGCCCGGGCCGTCGCCTCCCGGCTCGGCTGGCCGTTCGTCGAGCTGCTGCCGTCCCGGCTGGCCGACCAGGGCAACCTGGCGGCGGCGCTGCGCGAGGCCTTCGCCCGGATCGCCGAACTGGAACGGGTGCTGGTCTTCATCGACGAGGTCGAGGAGATCGCCCCGGCCCGCGGCGAGCAGCCGCAGGGCGTGGCGCACGGGATCACCAACGAGCTGCTGAAGATCATCCCCGGTTTCCGCGAGCGGGACGAGCGGCTGCTGGTCTGCGCCACCAACTCGGTCCGCTCGCTGGACCCGGCCTTCCTGCGCCCGGGCCGGTTCGACTACCTGATCCCGATCGGCACCCCGGACCCGGCGGCCCGCGCGGCGATGTGGCGACGGCACGCGGCCGGCCGGGCGGGCGTGGACATCGACGCACTGGTCGTGGCGAGCGAGCTGTTCACCCCGGCGGACATCGAGTACGCGGCCCGCGGCGCCGCCCAGACCGCCTTCGAGCGTGACCTGGCCCGGCCGACCCCCGGCCCGGTCGAGGCGGCCGGCGCGACCACCGAGGACTACCTGGTCGCGATCGAGCGGTGCCGACCGACCGTCACCCCGGCCATGGTCGACGCGTTCACCGCCGACATCGCCACGTACGCGCGGATCTGACGGAATCCGAGCGGATCCTCCGGTTCTCCACTCCGTCGGACCAGTCGGGTGGCAAGCTGGCGGTCACTCAGGACACCACCCGGGCCGCCGGGGAGGCCCGCCGGCATCCCGGTGTCCCGGTTTCCCGGAGGAGGCCGCCGATGACCCACCCGTCCGCCGCGCCCGCCTGGCTCGCCGACGCCGTGCTCTACCAGGTCTACCCGCAGAGCTACGCGGACTCCGACGGCGACGGCATCGGTGACCTGCCCGGCCTGACCGCGCGGCTGGACCACCTGGCCTGGCTCGGGGTCACCGCGGTCTGGCTCAGCCCGTGCTTCAGCTCCGAGTTCGGCGACGCGGGCTACGACGTGGACGACTACCTGACCATCGCCCCGCGCTACGGCACCCGGGACGACCTGGCCGCGCTGGTCGAGGCCGCCCGGACGCGCGGCATCCGGGTGCTGCTCGACCTGGTGCCGGGGCACACCTCACACCGCCACCCGTGGTTCCAGCAGGCCGCCCACGACCCGACCGACCAGCGCTACATCTGGTCGGACAGGATCACCGCCCCGGTCGGCGAGTGGATCCCCAACCAGGGCCGGCGTGGCGGCTTCTACCGCGCCAACTTCTATCCGATCCAGCCCGCGCTGAACTACGGCTACGCCCGGCCCGACCCCGCCGAGCCCTGGCGGCAACCGGTGGACGCACCAGGACCGCGGGCCAACCGGGCCGCGCTGCGGGCCGTCATGGCGCACTGGTTCGACCTCGGGGTGGCCGGCTTCCGGGTCGACATGGCGCACTCGCTGGTCAAGGACGACCCGGGCCGCCGGGAGACCGCCGCGCTCTGGCGGGAGATGCGGTCCTGGCTGGACACCCACCACCCCGACCGGGTGCTGCTCGCCGAGTGGGGCGATCCGGCGCTCTCCGTCCCGGCCGGGCTGCACGCCGACTTCTTCCTGCACTTCACCGGCCGCGGGATGCGCTCGCTCTGGGACAACGGGACTGGCAGTCAAGGTAGTTGGGCGCACGGTGAACCCTGCTACTTCGACCCCGAGGGGCGCGGCTCGGCGGACGAGTTCGTGGCCGCCTGGCAGCAGGCCGACGCGGCGATCCAGGGCCGCGGACTGGTCGCGCTGCCCACCGCCAACCACGACTTCTCCCGGCTGACCTGCGGCCCGCGCACCCGCGACCAGGTCGCCCCGGCGTTCGCCCTGCTGCTCAGCTGGCCCACCCTGCCGGTGATCTACTACGGCGACGAGATCGGCATGCGGTTCCTGCCGGGACTGCCGGAGAAGGAGGGCAGTCAGCTCGGCACCGAACAGCGGCAGGGCTCGCGCACCCCGATGCAGTGGGACTCCAGCGCCAACGCCGGCTTCTCCGGCGCTCCCGCCGACCGCCTCTACCTGCCGCTCGACCCCGATCCCGGTCGCCCGACGGTGGCCGAGCAGCGCGCGGCGACCGGCTCGCTGCTCTGGCACGTCCAGCGGCTGATCGAGCTGCGCCGCCGCACACCCGCCCTCGGCACCGGCGCGGGCGTCGAAGTCCTGCACAGCGGCTACCCGTTGGCCTACCTGCGCGGCGGCGACCACCTGGTGGTGCTCAACCCGCGCCGGGACGGAGCGCAACTCCGGCTCGACAAGAGGCTGTTGGGGAGTGCGGCGGAGCCACTGGCGGTGCACGGCGTGGAGTTGCGCGACGGGACGGTCCGGGCCGACGGCTTCTCGTACGGAATCTTCCGATTGTGAGGGAAGAGCAACGCCGGACGGCCGAGATCGTGCCCGAAAGGGCTGTCGCTCACCCAGGCTAACGTCATATCATGATTAGCAGCTGATATGAAGCAGCTCCCAGAGCCGGTCCGAGCGGCCCGATCCCCCGACGGGCGGTCCGGGCCCTCGCCGGGCTGCGCCGGCCCAACCCCGACGCAGCCCGGCACCCACCCCACCTCCACCGGTCGGCCCGCGCCGAATCGCCGAGTCCAGCCACCCTTCCTAAGCTGACCGCGATGACACTCGACCGGCGCAGCGTTCTGCGCTCCACCGCCCAGCTGGCCGCCCTCGCCGCGGCCGGCGGACTGTTGTCCGACTGCGGCCCGAAGGCCGCACCGGCACAGCAGTCCATACCCGCTGACCCGTCGGTGCCCGCACGCCCCTTCACCCCGGCCGCCCCGGCACCCGCGGCAGCCGGCCACCCCGCCGACCCGCTCTTCGGCGCGAGCCCCGCCGGTCACGCCACCGAGGGCGCGACAGCCCACCCGTTCGCACCGGGCGGCCCCTCCGCGTCACCGTCCTCCCAGCCGACGCAGCCGACGCAGCCGTCGCCGGCCGGCCAGCCGAGCCAGCCCCCGCTGGCCCCGGGCACCCCGGTCCAGGTGGTCAACGGTCCGCGCACCCGTCCACAGGTCGCGCTGACCTTCCACGGCCAGGGCGATCCCGACCTGGCCACCGCCCTGCTGGAGACCGCCGAGCAGCACGGCGCCCGGCTGACCGTGCTGGCCGTCGGCACCTGGCTGGACGAACAGCCGCAGATGGCCAAGCGGGTCCTGGACGGCGGCCACGAGCTGGGCAACCACACCCTCAACCACCTCGACATCAACGGCCTGCCGCCGGAGCGGGCCTTCCAGGAGATATCCGGCTGCGCGGACCGGCTGCGCGCGCTGACCGGCTCGACAGGCCGCTGGTTCCGACCCTCCGCCGCGCAGTTCGCCTCCGACGAGGTGCTGCGGCAGGCCCGGCTGGTGGGCTACCAGTACTGCCTCTCCTACGACCTCGACCCGATCGACTACTCCGACCCCGGCGCCGACGCCGTCGAGGACCGGGTGCTCGACACCATCCGAGCCGGCTCGATCGTGGCCCTGCACATGGGCCACCCGGGCACCCTGGAGGCGCTGCCGGCCATCCTGGACGGACTGGCCGACCGCGGCCTCACCGCGGTGACCGCCAGCCGGCTCTGCTCCTGACCCGTCCGGTCATCCCTCCCCGTCCCCCAGCGGGTCATCCGGGCCGTACGGGCGCAGGCGCAGTGTCCGGGCGTCCCGCTCGCGGATCTCCGCGGCCCGGGCGAGCAGCTGCTCCAGGTCGTCCCGCCCGGCGTGGACGAACCGACCGTGCAGCGCGTCGAACCGCCCCCGGGCGGCGTCCACCGTGACCGCCACCATGTACGGCAGGCTGTTCCACTCCTTCCGGTCCGCGAACATCGGCATCCCGGCCGTCATGTCGCTGGCCACCGCGCCCGGGCTGATGTCCAGCACCACCACACCGTGCGCGGCGAGCGAGTCGGCGATGTTGTCGGACAGCCGCAGCAGGGCGCCCTTGGAGGTCGCGTACGCCGTGTAGCGGCCGTCCGGGCGCAGCGCGAAGCCCGAGTTGAGGTTGATCACCCGCCCGCCGCGGCGCTCCACCATGCCCGGCAGCACCTGGCGCAGGAGGTTGAACGGGCCGCGCAGGTTGACCTCCACCACCTGCCACCACTGGGCCGGGTCCACCTCCCAGAGCGGCAGCTCGGCACGGTCGACCTGGCCTGCGTTGTTGACCAGCAGGTCGATCGGGCCGAGGTCGCGCTCGACGGTCCGGACCGCCTCGCGCACCTGGCCCGGCCGGGTCACGTCAGCCGCCACCGCGACCCCCCGGACACCCTGCCGCACGCACTCCCGCAGGGTCTCCACCAGGGTCTCCTGGGTCCGGCCGAGCAGCCCGAGCGCCATTCCCTCGGCGGCCAGGCCGAGCGCGATCTCCCGCCCGATCCCCCGGCCGGCCCCGGTCACCAGGCCGACCTGGCCCTCCAGCGTCCCACTGCGCATCGCCGCTCCCTGAACCCCGCCGACCGGCGCCCCGAGCGCCCGTGCAGGCGGCCAGCATGGCGGGTCGGGTCGGACGGCCGTCCCCGGGCACACGGGTGCGCCGACCCTCCTCATCCGAACGGCCGAAGCCGGGAACTCCCGGGCCCCTCGACCGTTCAGCCACCCGGAGTAGTACCGTCGATCGACATGGGCGGCGACCCCGTCCGGTAGGAAACCCCGAAAGGCAAGTGAGTGAGCGACATCGCGCGCGTCGGAGTGGTCGGCTGCGGTCTCATGGGATCGGGCATCGCCGAGGTCTTCGCCCGGTCCGGGCTGGACGTACTGGTCTCGGAGGCCAGCGGCGAGGCACTGGAACTCGGCCGCACCCGGATCACCAACTCCCTGGACACCGCGGTCAAGCGCGGCAAGCTCACCACCGAACAGCACGAGGAGGCGCTGTCCCGGCTCTCCTTCACCACCGACCTGGCCGACTTCGCCGACCGCGACCTGGTCGTCGAGGCGGTGGCCGAGCGCGAGGACATCAAGATCCAGATCTTCCAGACCCTGGACCAGGTGATCGAGCGCCGGGACGTGGTGCTGGCCTCCAACACCTCCTCGATCCCGATCGTCAAGCTCGCCGCCGCCACCACCCGGCCCGAGCAGGTCATCGGCCTGCACTTCTTCAACCCGGCCCCGGTCCAGCGCCTGGTCGAGGTGATCCCCACCCTGACCACCTCCGCCGAGACCACCGCCCGGGTCGAGGCCTTCGCCACCCAGGCCCTCGGCAAGGAGCCGATCCGCGCCCGCGACCGCGCCGGTTTCGTGGTGAACGCCCTCCTCGTTCCCTACCTGCTCGCCGCGGTCCGGATGTTCGAGTCGGGCGTGGCCACCGCCTCCGACATCGACAAGGGCATGGAAGCCGGCTGCGCCCACCCGATGGGCCCGCTCCGGCTCTGCGACCTGATCGGCCTGGACACCATCGCCTCCATCGCCGAGTCGATGTACGCCGAGTACAAGGAACCCCTCTACGCCGCTCCCCCGCTGCTCTCCCGGATGGTCGACGCCGGCCTGCTCGGCCGCAAGTCCGGCCGCGGCTTCTACGACTACACCGCCACGGCCTGACCGGTGCGGACCCCCTGGTCCGCGGTTGGGTGACCCGCTCGGCGAAGAGGCCCGGGCCGGACCGATCGGTCCGGCCCGGGCTTCTGGGCTTCCAGTCGTTCCGCGCTCCCGTGGAGCGGACGCGAAGATCCGTACCGGACGGGGGAGTTCGGGCGGCGGGCCGAGCCTCGAGCCGGGAGCCACGCGTCGACCGCGGTCCGTCCACGCCGCCCCTAGTCGGGCGTGAGACGGGCGTGCACCCCGAACGTGACGCCCGAGGCGTGCTCCAGCGAGTGGGATCGAGGGACGACGTCCGCACAGGCATCCAGCTGTGGAGTTTGCCGCTGCCGATACTCGGTCAAAACGTCTTTGGCCGGGCTTGCGCCCTCCGGGCCCGCGAGACGCACCACGCGGTCCTCGAGGAAGTGCGCTTGCCGCGCGAAAAGCGTGGCCCGATTGAGGATCTGACCTATCCCACCGTCACCGACCCCCCACCTCTGGAGGACTGATGGGTATCTACGGCCAGGACTGGGCCAGCTACCAGCCCGCGCAGCCGAACACGGCCGGCCTGAGCTTCGCGTTCGTCAAGATCACCGAGGGCATGACCTACACCAACCCCGAGTGGCAGTCCCAGCGGGACACCGCCCGCGCCGCCGGCCTGGTCGTGGGCTACTACCACTACCCCGACATGACCCACGCGCCGGAGACCGAGGCGGACCACTTCCTGTCGCTGGCCCAGCCGCCGCCCGGCGAGATGCTGTGCCTGGACTGGGAGGGCTACGACGCCACCAACTCGGCCGTGCCGCATGCCACCCAGCTCGCCTACAAGGAGGCGTTCCTCCGCCACCTGAAGGCCGCCGCGCCGCACCAGCCGGTCGGCCTGTACTGCAACCTGGACTACTGGCAGAACATCGACACGACCGGGTTCTTCCAGGACTTCCTGTGGATAGCCACGAGCGGCCTGCCCGCCGGGCAGCCCGGCATCAGCGCCGGGTGGCTGTTCCACCAGTACAGCAGCAACGGGGTGGACCAGGACTACTGCCACCTGGGCAGCACTGCCGAACTGCGCTCCTGGGCGTTGGGCTTCCAGCCGACTCAGACGCCCACGCCGCAGCCCACCGGCCCGGCGTGGCCCGGCGAGTACCTGTCGGTGCGCACCCCGATGCTGCATGACGGGAACGTGCAGACCTGGCAGCAACGCATGCGGGACCGCGGCTGGGCGATCACCGTGGACGGCTGGTACGGTCCGGACTCGGCGAGCATCTGCCGCCAGTTCCAGCAGGACTCCACCGCTCACGGCTGGCCGCTGGCAGTGGACGGCGTTGTCGGTCCGGACACCTGGCGTGCCACCTGGCAGCGCCCCGTGTCCTGACGGAGGCGCCGCGTGACCGATTCCACCGGCGCGGACGGCCCGGACCTGCGGGTCTACCGGCTCACCGCGCGGCTCGACCCCTCGTAGGCGGCTACGCCCCCGCCCGGCCTCGCGCCGGGCGGGGGCGGTCTCGTCATGCCCGTTCGCGGTGCCGGGGACAGGTGCAGTCGGGCCAGCGAGGGGCGAAGGCCTCGGCAGGGCCACCTGGGTGGCGGAGTCGGCGAATCTCGCAGCGCCGGCCGGTCGCTGAATTGATCTTGTAGACGTGGATGCTGATGGCGGACTTGGTAGGCACGACGATCTCCGAGTGATTCGCTTACGCATTGTTCAACCGGTTGCAGAGCTCACCTGTTCCCGCGGGGATCACCCGCGCGCCGCTGCGACCAGCGCGTCCCAGGCCTGCCAGTACCGGCCCCCGGCTCGAGCACCGGCGCACGGCGGTCCCCACCGCGCCCCGGGCCGCGCGCACAACCTCCAGTGCCGCGTCCAGCAGCTCTCCCACCTGCTGCGCGCCCCCGAGGCTCCCGGTACACCTCCGCCCGCCCAGGACCGCACGCCTCCTCCGGCGCCGCCAACACCCGCTCCGGTTCACGGACCCGCGCTTTCAGCTCGGCCTCGACCGGCATCGGTCTTCCTTCCGGTCAGAGCCGCGTGGCGTCAGACGATCTCGGCAACGTAGTGGAGGCTGCGCCCACGCGCGGGCATGACCATCGTCGTGACCTCGATCGGCGTGTCGTGATCACCGAGCACGACCCGGCAGACGTCGAGGACCCATTCGCCTGCGCCGATCGCCAGTACTTCGCGCTCCTCACCGGCGGGTTCGCGTGCCGTTACGTCCTCGTGCCTGGCGCGGCCGACGTAGCCGAGTCCGGCGAGCACGGACACCGCTCCGCCACGGATCTTCCGGAACTCGGCCAGCGGCGTGCCTCCCGCGATGCTCAGCGGGTAGTAGGAGTCGGTCAGTTCCACCGGTCTGTCGTCGAGCAGGACCACTCGTCGGCGCACTACTACGGGACTGCCAACAGCAATCCGCAGCTTCTCCGCGACACTGGCCGGTGCCGCGACTTCGTCCACCCCGATGAGACGTTGCCCGCCCGAACGTCCTCGTCGCCCAGCCTCCTGCTGCCACGCATCAGGCTGCCCCGCCTGGACCGGGCGGAGATAGGGCTCCGAGTCCGTGACCCAACTTTCCCCGCTCACATGCTCCTCCCCGCACGATTGGTGATCGAAAGGCCTTGCCCCCAGCAAGGAGCGACACCGGTGGTGTTGAAGCCGTCAGCGATCGTCCTTGCCGAGTGGCACGCTCCTGGAAGTCTCCCACTCGTACATCCGGTTGTCCCGGTTCAGGACGATCAACTCAGCCGAGGCGATCCGCGCCGTCACCGACGACGTGACCGTCCCCAAGGCGGCGGCTACCGGCCCGGCCGGGCCGTCCGCGTTCGAGTACGCCACCGACACGTGCGGCCGAAATCCGTCCGCAGCCTCCGGAACCTCACCCCACACCTCCCCGACAGCCTCCCGGATAGCCGACCGAACCGCTCGCACTCCATCCTCCGGCGCCACTGTCAACAGGAGCGCTTCCGGGGTGACGATCGCCGGCCCGAGCGAGACATCGAACGCCGGGACCTGCGCCAACCGCTCCGCCGCGCCATCGGCGGTCGCTCGCACGTCCTCCTCCCCCACCTCACCGACGAACCCGAGGCCCTGCACTGCCGCACTCGCTGCGTCACCGGATCGAGTCGATGGTCTGCCGGCAACGAAAGAACTGGCGCCACCGCTTATGTGGCGGCCACGGACACGGTCGGATCGTGGGGTTCATCAGTGAGTACGCCGACGCCATCGACCGGCACACCAACTGTCCGACCGGCCCGGCGCACCAGACCTCCGTCACTGTGCTCTCGGTGAACGGGCCGTCCACCGCGCGGAACCCGTCCTAGCCTGGCGGCATGGACATCGTCGAGGTACTCCCCCAACTGCACATGCTCCGCTTCGAGGTGGGCCAGGCCTACCTGTGGTGCGAGCGCGAGGGGATCACGCTGATCGACTCCGGCCCCGCCGGGTCCGCGCCCGCCATCGCGGAGGCGATCCGCGCCGTTGGGCGGGAGCCGGCGGAGGTGCGGCGGGTCGTCCTCACGCACGGGCACGACGGCCACACCGGGGGTGCCGTGGAGGCGGCGTCCTGGGGTGGCGGCGAGATCCTGGCCGGGTGGGGCGAGGCGGCAGTCCTTCGGGGCGAACAGCCCATGCCCGCCCCGGTGTTGGCGGACTGGGAACGAGAGCTGATGGCGAGCATCCCGCTCCCGCCACCGGTCGGGGCGCTCCGGGTGGACCGCGAGTTGGTCGAGGGCGACACGCTCGAATTCGGCGGCGGTGCCCAGGTCCTGGAGGTTCCCGGGCACACCGGAGGCAGCATCGCGCTCCATCTCCCCGGCCCGCGCGTCCTGTTCACCGGCGACACCATCGCCAACGTCCAGAACCGCACCATGCTCGGGGTGTTCAACACCGACCCCGACCGGGCCGCCCAATCCCTGGAACGGCAGAGCGGGTTGGACGTCGCCACCGCCTGCTTCGGCCACGGCGAGCCGATCCTCACCGGTGCCGCCGAGCGGCTGCGCCGGGCGATCCGGCAGAAGTGACGGGGCCCGGGAGCGTATCCAGCTCCCGGGCCCCTGGAATGCCACCCAACTGCGCACGCCGGACCGTTGAAGGGTACGGATCATTCTGAGATCGACGTGTTCTACCGTTAAACAACCAAGCCAAGAGGAGAGGCTCGGGCGGGATTCGAACCCGCACCCGTCGATGATCGTCCACACCCGGTCGGTTCGGCGATCGGCGGCGAATGCTGAGACTGGAGCGAGAGTCTGAGATTGAGGGGTCGCCTCTACCGGACTTGGGCCACCCCGGCAGACCTGCTGCCGGAGGGAGGAGTCGAACCTCCACCACACCCCTGTCAGCTTCACTGTTCAGTGTCAGCTTGCGCTCTTCGCGCCACCCCCCGCTCGCACGAGGGGCGCTCATGGGGCTACCGAATCCTCCGGAACCTACCGGAAGAGGTAGCCGAATATCGCGTCGCCGACCCGCCGGTCGGTGACCTCCGCGCTGTTCGCCTCCTCGCGGGCGTACTTGACCGCCTGCTGGAGCCTCTCCACCCGGTCCAGCAGCTCGTTCACCCGCCGGGCCGGCAGCGCGCCGGAGAACTTCACGGTGGTCCAGTAACCCACCGGGACGTCCTCGTAGTAGACCTCGACCTGGGCCGGGTGCTTCTCGGTGGCCTCGGCCTTGACGTGGTTGCGCGGGACCTTCTTGGTGCGGATGGTGCGCACCGGGTCGGTCTTCCACGCGTCCGTCGACGGGTCGAGGTTCCACGACTCAGCGGCGTCCAGCACCGGGAGCCGCCGCACGAAGGCGTGCAGGTCCGTCAACTGCTTCTCCAGGAAGAGCAGGTACGGCACCGGCACCTCGGCCAGCAGCACCGAACCGTCGACCACCACGTCCGCGACCGCCGACCGGTTGGCCCAGTCCTTGGTGGCGGTGACGTCGAACAGCCGGGTCAGCGTCGTCGCCGCCGACCGGAGCACGTCCTCGGCCTTGATCTGCACCCGGGTGGACTCGGGCGGCAGTTGCTCGCCCTCCTCGTCCTTGGGCTGGTACGTCCGGGAGATGCCGGCGAGCAGAGCGGGCTTCTGCAGGTCCTGGTGGGCCTGCGTCAGCTCCTGCTGCGACTTCGACTTGACGCCCTTTTCGACGGCGATGATCTGGTTCAGCTTGGGCACATCCCGGACCCTAGCAAATCTGTTCCCATCTGTCCCACGACATATCCCCCGACGCAGAAGGGCCCGGGAGCACCAATGTGCGCCCGGGCCCTACCCGCGGAGAACGGCTACGCCCCGCGCAGCACCGCCCCCGTCCGGGCCAGCGCGGCGGCGACCGCGCTCTCCCGGGCCGCGGAGGCCTCGTCGGCGGTCAGCGTGCGGTCGGTGGCCCGGAAGCGCAGCGCGTACGCCAGCGACTTCTTGCCCTCGCCCACCTGCTCACCGGTGAAGACGTCGAACAGCCGGATGGCCTCCAGCAGTTCGCCCGCGCCCTCGCGCAGCGCGGCCTCCACCTCGGCGGCCGGCACCGACGCGTCCACGATCAGCGCGACGTCCTGGGTGGCCACCGGGAAGCCGGAGACCGTCGGGCCCTCGACCAGCGGCGCACCGTCCGCGGTGAGCAGGTCGACGTCGAGTTCCATCGCGCTGGTGCGCTCGGGCAGGTGCAGCGCCTTGACCACCCGCGGGTGCAGCTCGCCGGCGTATCCGACCACCCGGTCGGTGCCGGCCACCAGCAGCTCCGCGCAGCGGCCCGGGTGCCAGGGGGCGTACTGCGCCGAGCGGACGGTCAGCTCGACGCCGGCCGCACCGGCCACCGTACGGGCCGCCTCGACCGCGTCCGCCCAGCTCGCCTGGCCGCCCCTGCCCCACCAGCCGGACGGCAGCCGCTCGCCGGCCAGCGCGACGGCGATCCGGCGCGGCTGGTGCGGCAGCGCGGCGTTCAGCGCGGCCAGCTCCTGGTCGCTCGGCCGCCGGTCGACGGCCGGGCGCGGCGCGGTGACCGGCTCGGCGTCGGGCAGGAAGACCAGACCGGCCTCGAAGAGCGCCAGGTCGGTGTTGCCCCGGCCGACGTTGCGGCGCAGCGCGCCGAGCAGGCCCGGCAGCAGCGTGGTGCGCAGCGCCGGTTCCTCGTCGTTCAGCGGGTTGACCAGCTTGACGGTGCGACGGCGCACGTCGTCCGCGTCCAGGCCCAGCCCGTCGAAGGCCGCGTCGCCCAGGAACGGGTAGTTGTGCACCTCGACGTAGCCCGCACCGGCCAGCGCCACGCCGATCCGGCGGTGCAGCCGCTGCTCGGGGGTCAGGCCGCGGCCCGGCGGGACGACCGGCATCCGGGCGGGCACGTTGTCGTAGCCCTCCAGCCGGATGACCTCCTCCACCAGGTCGTTGGGGTCGGTCAGGTCGGGCCGCCAGGTCGGCGGGGTGACCTCCAGCACGTCGGCGCCGACCACCGTGCAGCCGACCTCCTGGAGCCGCCGGGTAACGGTCTCCCGGCCGTACTCGGTGCCCGCCACCCGGTCCGGCAGGTCGGCCGCGATGGTGATGGTGCGCACGGGGTGCGGGGCGGCGATGTCGGTGACGCCGGCCTCGGCGGTGCCGCCGGCGATCAGCACCAGCAGGTCCACCGCGCGCTGGGCGGCGGCCCGGGCCGCCTCCGGGTCGACCCCGCGCTCGAAGCGCTTGGAGGCCTCGGAGGGCAGCTTGTGCCGCTTGGCGGTGCGGGCGATCGCGACCGGGTCGAAGTGCGCGGCCTCGATGATCACCTCGGTGGAGCCGGTGACCTGGCCGGTCTCCGGGTCGGCCACCGGGTCGAGGATCTCGGTGGAGGCGCCGCCCATGACCCCGGCCAGGCCGATCGGCCCGGAGTTGTCGCAGATCAGCAGGTCCTCGGTGGACAGCTCGCGCTTGACGCCGTCCAGCGTGGTGAGCACCTCGCCGGCCTCCGCGCGGCGGACCAGGATCGGCCCGTCCACCCGGTCACGGTCGTAGGCGTGCAGCGGCTGCCCGACCTCCAGCATCACGTAGTTGGTGATGTCGACGGTCAGCGAGATCGGCCGGACGTGCATCTTCTGCAGCCGACGCTGCAGCCAGATCGGCGACTTGGCGGCCGGGTCGATGCCGACCACGGTGCGGGCCACGAAGCGGTCGCAGCCGGCTGGGTCGGCGACCTTGACCAGGTAGCCGTAGGAGTTGGCCGGCGGGGTGTCCAGCAGCGCCGGGTCGGCCAGCGGCAGCCCGTACGCGGCGGCGGCCTCACGGGCCACCCCGCGCATGGACAGGCAGTAGCCGCGGTCCGGGGTGACCGCGATGTCCAGCACCTCGTCGACCAGCTGGAGCAGCTCGATGGCGTCGGTGCCGGGCTCGTAGTGCGAGGGCAGCACGATGATGCCGTCGTGGTCGTCGCCCATGCCGAGCTCGCGCGCCGAGCAGATCATGCCGGCCGAGGTGTGGCCGTAGGTCTTCCGCGCGGCGATCGGGAACGGGCCGGGCAGCACGGCGCCCGGGAGCACCACGACCACCTTGTCGCCGACCGCGAAGTTGCGGGCGCCGCAGACGATCTCCTGCGGCTCGCCGGTGCCGTTGGCGTCGCCGACATTGACGAAGCAGTGCCGGATCGGCTTCTTGAAGCCGGCCAGCTCCTCGATCGAGAGCACCTCGCCGACCACCAGCGGGCCCTTGAGGTCGGCGCCGAGCTGCTCGACGGTCTCGACCTCCAGGCCGGCCCGGATCAGCTTCTCGGCGACGTCGCGACCGGTCTCGCCGGCCGGCAGGTCGACGTACTCGCGCAGCCAGGAAAGCGGGACGCGCATCAGATCTCCATCCCGAACGGGAGAGTGAAGCGCACATCACCCTCGACCATGTCGCGCATGTCGGCGACGTTGTGACGATTCATCAGGATCCGCTCCAGGCCCAGGCCGAAGGCGAAGCCGCTGTAGCGCTCCGGGTCGACCCCGGCGGCGACCAGCACCCGCGGGTTGACCACACCGCAGCCGCCGAGCTCGATCCAGCCCTCCGAGGAGCAGGTCCGGCAGGGCGCGTCGGGGTTGCCGACGCTGCTGCCCCGGCAGACGAAGCACTGCAGGTCCACCTCGGCGCTCGGCTCGGTGAACGGGAAGTACGAGGGCCGCCAGCGCAGTTCCAGACCGTCCCCGATCAGCTCGCGGACCAGCAGCTCGATGGTGCCCTTGAGGTCGGCGAAGGTGATGCCCTCGTCCACCGCGAGGCCCTCGACCTGACGGAACACCGGGGTGTGGGTGGCGTCCAGCTCGTCGGTGCGGTAGACCCGGCCGGCCGACACCGCGTAGATCGGCGGCTGGTTCTCCAGCATCGCGCGGATCTGCACCGGGGAGGTCTGGGTGCGCAGCACCATGCCGGAGTCGGGCGAGCCGTCGGCGGCGGCCACGAAGAAGGTGTCCTGCATCGAGCGGGCCGGGTGGTCCGGGCCCAGGTTGAGCGCGTCGAAGTTGAGCCACTCCGCCTCGACCTCGGGGCCGGAGGCGATCTGGTAGCCCATCGCGACGAAGGTGTCCTCGATCCGCTCGGCCAGCGTGGTGAGCGGGTGCCGGGCACCGCGCGGGGCGCGGTCGAACGGCAGCGTGACGTCCACCGCCTCCTCGACCAGCACGCGCGCGTCGCGCTCCGCCTCCAGCTCGGCCTGACGCTTCGCCAGCGCCTGGTTGACCGCGCCGCGGGCCTGGCCGATCAGCTTGCCGGCCGCCGCCTTTGCGTGCGGGGGGAGGGCGCCGATCTCGCGGTTGGCGAGCGAGAGCGCCGAGCGGTCACCGGTGTGCGCGACCTTGGCCTGCTTCAGCTCGTCGAGGGAGCCGGCGGCGGCGAAGGCCGCCATCGCCTCGTCCCGGGCGCGCTCGACCGCTTCGGGCTTCAATGCCTCGACCTCCACCGGGTCGTACGACTTATTGGGTGCCGACATCTCTACTTTCCGTGCTCCCTGCTCGTCCGTGCTCGGATACGTTCCAGCGCCCACACCCTGCGTGGCCGGGGCGCGGGCAAGCCGTTCCCACCGAGTGCACGGGGAGGGTGTCCGCGGCTCAGCCGCACAGGGCGTTACACCAGGTCGAGTGTAGTCGCAGGGCGCACACCGACCGGCTGCCGTCCGCCCGCCGGGCCCGCGGCACTCCGAGCCCCAGAAGGCTCAGAGCATGAAGTCGGGCACCCCGGCGGGCAGGATAAATCGGAACCGGGCGCCGCCACCGGGCGCGCGGTCGATCCGGATGGTGCCGCCGTGGGCCTCGACGATGCCCTTGACGATGTAGAGGCCCAGGCCGGTCCCGCCGCGCTTGCTACCGCGCCAGAAGCGGGTGAAGACGCGCGGCATCGACTCCTCGGGGATGCCGCTGCCTTCGTCGCTCACGGTGACCGCTGTCCCTTCCAGGACCCGGGGCGGGGTGCCCGGGTGCTCCCACGTCGCGGCCTCGACGGTCTCCTTCGCCGGTGCCACCTCGATGGTGACAGTTCCCTCGCCGTGCCGCACCGCGTTTTCCAGCAGGTTGGCCAACACCTGGTCGATCTTGTCGGGATCGGCCCACTGCTGCGGCAGCTCCTCGACCAGCCGGATGTCGAAGCGCTCGGCCGGGATGCCGGCCGCCACCTTGCCCTCGACGTGCCGCCGCACCGCCGCCGCGAGGTCCACCACCTGCTTGCGGATCTCCAGCCGGCCGGCGTCGATCCGGGAGATGTCCAGCAGCTCGGCGATCAGCCGGGTGACCCGGTCGGCGTCCGAGTTCACGGTCTCCAGCATCAGCCGCTTCTGGCCGTCGGTGAACCGCTCCCACTTGCTCAGCAGGGTCGCGGTGAACCCCTTGACGCTGGTCAGCGGGGAGCGCAGCTCGTGCGCGACGGTGGCGATCAGCTCGGCGTGGGCCCGCTCGGTGCGCCGGCGCGCCTCGGTGCCGCGCAGCGCCACCACCAGCTGGCGCAGCGGGCCGCGCGGGACGGTCCGCACGTACTGGGCGGTGACCAGCACCTCGCGGCCGCCGGGCAGCAGCAGGTTGCGCTCGGGCTGGCGGGTGCGGATGCCGGGCCCGCCGTACGGGTCGGTCAGCTGCCACCAGCGGCGGCCGTCCAGGTCCTCCAGCGGGAGCGCCTGGTCGAGCGGCAGGCCGAGCACGGCCTCGGCGCAGATCCCGGTGAGCCGGGCCGCGGCGCGGTTGAAGCAGACCACCCGGCCGAGACCGTCGGCGATCACCAGCCCGTCGGGCAGCTCGTCCGGGTCCAGCAGCAGGCCGGCTGCCGCGGCCTCGGGACCCTCCGCACTGCCGACCATGGGCGTCCTCCCGCTCCGACCCGCGTCCGTGCCCTGCCTGCGGTCAGTCCGACCCTAGCGCTCCGTGCCCGGCTCGCGACACCCTGCCGACGAACGCTGGGCGCGGGCCGAAGCGTAGAGGCACACGGCGGCGGCCGTCGCGAGGTTGAGGCTCTCGGCGTGTCCGTGGATGGGCACGCGCACCACCTCGTCGGCCAGTGCGCGGGTCTCCTCCGGCAGGCCCCAGGCCTCGTTGCCGAAGATCCAGGCGGTGGGCCCGGCCAGGCTGCCCTCGTCCAGCTCCTGGTCGAGGTCGCGCTCCCCCGCGCCGTCGGCGGCCAGCACCCGCACGCCGGCCGCACGCAGCCCGGCCACCACCTGCTCGACCGGCACGCCGACCGCGACCGGCAGGTGGAAGTGGCTGCCGACCGAGGCCCGGACGGCCTTCGGGTTGTAGAGGTCCACCGAGGCGTCGGTGAGCACCACGGCGTCGGCGCCGGCCGCGTCCGCGGTGCGCAGCACCGTCCCGGCGTTCCCCGGGTCGCGGACGTTGGCGAGCACCGCGACCAGCCGCGGGCGGGCCCGCAGGATCTCCTCGAACGGCGTGTCCAGGAACCGGCAGAGCGCCACGATGCCCTGCGGGGTCACGGTGTCGCAGATGTCCGCGATCACCTCGTCGGTCGCGGTCAGCACCGGCAGGTCGGCCGCCCGGGCGGCCGCGGTGATGTCGGTGTGCCGCTCGGCCGCCTCGGGGGTGAGGTAGATCTCCACCACGGCGTGCTGCCCGCTGCCCGGCAGCAGCCCGTACCCCACCGCCTCGCGGACGGCCTGCGGGCCCTCGGCGAGGAAGCGGCGGTCCTTGCCGCGCTGGGCCCGCCGGGCGAGCTTGCGGGCGGCGACCACCCGCGGCGAGCGGAGCGAGCTGAGCAGGGGGGTGTCGGTGCTGACCATGGGGGTGCGGTGATCTCGCTATCTGGGGGCTGGGGGCCTGTCCGGCGGGTCTCTCCGGACCGGCCCACGGCGTTGGGCGCCCGGCGTCGCGGCCCGGAAGGATCCGTCGGACGGGCCCTCGGCGCGGGTGCGGCCCGGGACGGGTGCCGAAGCGACCAGACCCGCAGGCTCACGGGGAACCTGCGGGTCTGGAGTGCCCAGCGGCGATCCGGAGTGGATCAGGCGGCGTCGGCAGCGACCTTCGGCGCGTTGACGTCGGCCGGGAGCGCCTTCTGGGCGGCCTCGACCAGCGCGGCGAACGCGGTGGTGTCGTTGACGGCGAGCTCGGCCAGCATCTTGCGGTCGATCTCGATGTTGGCGGCCTTCAGACCCTGCACGAAGCGGTTGTAGGTCATGCCGTTGGCACGGGCAGCGGCGTTGATGCGCTGGATCCAGAGCTGCCGGAAGTCGCCCTTGCGCTTCTTGCGGTCGTTGTAGTTGTAGACGAGCGAGTGGGTGACCTGCTCCTTGGCCTTGCGGTACAGGCGCGACCGCTGGCCGCGGTAACCGCTGGCCCGCTCGAGGATGACCCGGCGCTTCTTGTGGGCGTTCACTGCCCGCTTGACGCGTGCCACTTCATTACTCCTTGGGTTGGACCACGGACTACTTCACGTGGTCCGTCATTCGAATAGGTCGGGAAGGATCAGCCGGACTCCGCGGTGTCACCACCGCGGCGGGCGATCACTTGCCGAGAAGCTTCTTGATCTTCTTGGCGTCGGCGGGGGCCATCTCGGCGTTGCCGGTCAGACGGCGGGTCAGCGTGGAGGGCTTGTGCTCCAGGAGGTGGCGCTTGCCGGCGCGCTCGCGCAGCACCTTGCCCGAGCCCGTGATCTTGAAGCGCTTGCTGGCGCCACTGTGCGTCTTCTGCTTCGGCATGTCGCCGTATCTCCTCGTCGGTCCGCCCCGGTCCGCGCAGGCAGCTGCGCGGACCCGGGCGCTGGGTGTTTCCGGTCGCCGGGGCGGGTGCCCCGGAACCGTGGTGGCCGGACCACTCGGACCGTCCGGAGCCCGGGGGCTCAGGCGTCCTGAGCGACCTCGGCCGGCTGCTCGGCGGGGGCGGCCTGCTCGCCGTCCGTCGCCTCGTTCTCCTCCGCCTCGACGGCCGCGTCCACGGCGTCGTCAGCGGTGTCAACGTCGTCCTGGCCGCTGGTGCGGCCCTGGCGCTCGGCCTTGCGGGCGTCAGCCGCCGCGCGGGCCTCGGCCATCGCCTCGGTCTTCTTCTTGTGCGGGCCGAGAACCATGATCATGTTACGGCCGTCCTGCTTGGCCGAGGACTCCACGAAGCCCAGGTCCTGGACGTCGTTGGCGAGCCGCTGCAGCAGTCGGAAACCCAGCTCGGGACGGGACTGCTCGCGACCACGGAACATGATCGTGATCTTGACCTTGTCGCCCTGCTTGAGGAACCGGACGACGTGACCCTTCTTGGTGTCATAGTCGTGCGGGTCGATCTTCGGCCGGAGCTTCATCTCCTTGATGACCGTGTGCGCCTGGTTCTTGCGCGCCTCACGGGCCTTCATGGCCGACTCGTACTTGAACTTGCCGTAGTCCATGAGCTTGCACACCGGCGGCCGGGCGGTCGCCGCGACCTCGACCAGGTCGAGGTCGTACTCCTGCGCAAGCTCCAGCGCCTTGGCAAGCGGCACGATGCCGACCTGCTCGCCGCTGGGACCGACGAGTCGCACCTCGGGGACGCGAATCCGGTCGTTGATGCGGGGCTCGGTGCTGATGGGGCCTCCTCGGTTGCACCTTCTGCGATGCGGCCGTCAGGCAGGCGGTCGCACGTAGTGGACTTCGACCACTGGGCGGGGCTTCATTCGTGCTGCGCTGCCTACGGCGTACGCACCGCGGCACGAAAAAAGCCCCGCTCGGTATACAGGCGGGGCTCCACACGACCGGGGGCGCGCCCTTCCGGGCGGCACCTGGCGACTGGCAGCCTTGCGGCTACCGTCGCGGACCGGGACCCGTCGACCGCGAGGCCGATCAGGTGGGAGACTTTCGGGTTGCCCTCTCGGGCCTCCGCAGTGGAGCCTCCACTTGCTGGCCGGGCACCATGACGGAACCTGGCCGGTCAGTCTCGAATCATACCAGCGTTCCGGGGGTGGGCGGTATTCCCACCCGTCGGACCCGCCCTTGTACGCTCCGGGGGTACGGATCCACCGCTATGGAATGAGCCTCCCTTGAGCACCGAGCCCACCGGCGACCGCCCCGCCGACCCCGCAGCCGACGACGCGATCGGCTTCGACGACCTGACCCGCGACATCGCGGAGGTGCCGGCGGTCGAGGTGATCACCACGGTCGCGGTGCACCTGATGAGCGCGGCGGCCGTCAAGTGCGGTCTGGCCGAGGGCGGCGAGGCCGACAAGGACCTGGACGAGGCCCGCAAGCTGATCACCGCGCTGGCCGGCCTGGTCACCGCCGGCGCGCCGGAGATCAGCAACTTCCACGCCGCGCCGCTGCGCGACGGGCTGCGCTCGCTCCAGCTCGCCTTCCGCGAGGCCTCGCTGGTCCCGGACGCCCCCGGCGCCGGCCCCGGCGAGAAGTTCACCGGGCCGGTCTACTCCTGACGCCGCGCCTTCCGGGCTGGTGGAAGACCTTCAGCGCTGGTAGAAGAGCTGCCCCGCGGGCTCGGCGCCCGCGGGCAGCAGCGCGAGGTCCATCCCGCGCCCCAGCCGCACCCGCAGCGTGGGGTCGGCCGCCAGCTCCCCGGCCAGCCGCTGGGCCAGCTCCTGGACCGGCGCGCCCTCGGCCAGCCCGAGCGCCAGCACCGCGTCGGTCTGCTCGCCCGGCCGCAGCTGCGCCCGCAGCACCTGCGGCTCGGCCGCCAACAGGGGGCGCAGCGCGGCCAGCACGTCCGGGTCCTCGACCGGCGGCAGCCAGACCCGGTTCTCGGCCACCGCGCGCATCCGGGCGCCCGTGAGCTGGTAGGCCACCGGGCCGGCCGGGTCGATCAGCAGCGTGTCGGCCCGCTCCGAGTAGGCGGCCAGCACCGCCTGCGGCGCGGCCACCGGTGCCGGGCGAGCGTCGGCTCGCCAGCGGGCCAGCGTCTCCAACGAGGTGAAGGCGGGCAGCCCGCGCCGCCCGTCCGGTGCCTCGATCACCGGCACCGCCATGTCGCTGGTCTTCTCGTGCTTCAGCCCCGCGGCGTCCACCTCCACCTCGCCGAGCAGGGCCACGATCGGCACCATCAGGCGGGCGGCGGGCAACGCGGCCAGCAGCGCGGGCTCGGCAGCCGGGTCCTGCGACCAGTCGGCCAGTGCCTTGGCCAACGCCGGGTCGGCCGAGCCGTCGTCGTCGGCGAAACCGGGGTTCGGGATGTTCTTGCGGTCCACCCGGTGAGCCTAGCCGCTACGGCGCGCGGGCCCGCGCGAAGCCGAACACCGACGGCGGCCTGCCGGCGGTGTTCGGCTTCGCCGTGGCGACCCAGCCGCGGCGGGCCGGCACGGCCTGTCCGGCCCCGCTGGAGGCCGACTTCGTGCGGCTACCGCCCGGCCGCCGTGGTCGGCTGGGCCGGTCCGGACCCTACCCACGGGTATCAGCCCTGTGGCAGTCTGCGCGCATGGCCCACCTCACCTCCTCGCCGGTGGTTTCCCCGGCGGTTTCCCGAGTTTCCCGGGTTTCCCCGGCGGCCGACCGCGCCCGCTACGACCGGGCGACCGCGCACCTGGACGCCCCGCTGGCCATCGTCGACCTGGCGGCCTTCGACGCCAACGCCGCCGACCTGGTCCGCCGGGCGGACGGCAAGCCGATCCGGGTGGCCAGCAAGTCGGTGCGCTGCCGGGCACTGCTGGAGCGGGTGTTGGCGATGGACGGCTTCGCCGGGCTGATGAGCTTCACGCTCGCCGAGTCGCTCTGGCTGGCCCGCTCCGGCTTCCCGGACGTCCTGCTGGCCTACCCGTCGGCCGACCGGGCCGGCTTCGCCGAGCTGACCGCCGACCCGGAGCTGGCCACCGCCGTCACCGTGCTGGTGGACGACCCGGCGCAGCTGGACCTGGTCGATCGGGCCCGGGCCGGCGGTGAACAGGTGCGGGTCTGCCTGGAGTTGGACACCGCGCTGCAGCTGCTCGGCGGGCGGGTTCGGGTCGGCGCCCGGCGCTCGCCGCTGCGCACCCCGGAGCAGCTGGCCGCCTTCGCCGAACTGGTGCAGCGGCGCGCGGGGTTCCGGGTGGTCGGGCTGATGGCGTACGAGGGCCACGTCGCGGGGGTCGGCGACTCGGTCGCGGGCCGGCCGGTGCGGTCCCGGGTGATCCGCCTGATGCAGGACCGGGCCCGCGCCGAGCTGGCCGACCGGCGTTGGGCGGCGGTGCGGGCGGTGCGCCAGGTGGCCGACCTGGAGTTCGTCAACGGCGGCGGCACCGGCAGCGTGGAGAGCACGGTCGCCGAGGCCGCGGTGACCGAGGTGGCGGCCGGCTCGGGGCTCTACCAGCCGCGGCTGTTCGACAACTACCGCGCGTTCCGGGGCCGTCCGGCCGCGCTCTTCGCCCAGCCGGTGGTCCGCCGGCCGGGCGTGGGCGTGGTCACCGTGCTCGGCGGCGGCTACCCGGCCTCGGGCGCGGCGGGGCCGGACCGCTCGCCGGTGCCGTACCTGCCACCGGGGCTGCGCTACGACCCGCAGGAGGGCGCCGGCGAGGTGCAGACCCCGCTGCTCGGCCCGGCCGCGGACGACCTGCTGATCGGCGACCGGGTCTGGTTCCGGCACGCCAAGGCCGGAGAGCTGTGCGAGCGCTTCGCCGAGCTGCGGCTGGTCGAGGGCGACCGGGTGGTGGACACCGTGCCGACCTACCGGGGCGAGGGCCACGCGTTCCTGTAGACCGCCGGGCGGGCGGACGTGGACGCGCCCCGCTGCACCGGGGAGGCGGCGGGGCGCGTGTTCGGGGGACGCGGCGGGGCGCGTCAGGTGGAGCTGGCCGACCCTCCGCCGGAGCCGCCGGCCGGACCACCGGCCGAGCCGGAGTAGTCGGTGATGCCCTGGACGATGGTGTCCATCACCGACACGTCGGGGGCGCTCTGGGCGATGTCGAAGCCGAAGTGCACCGCGATCAGGTTCTTGCCGCTCGCGGCCGGGAACACCACGGTCTCCACGTAGCCGTTGTTGCCCACCGGCGCGGTGACCTGCCAGCGCACCAGGTAGCCGCTGCGACCGTCGACCGTGACCGGCTCGGACTTGAGCTCCTGGTGGCCCTTGATCGCGCCGTAGGACTGCTGGGCCGCGGTGGCGATGTCCGACTTGGCGACGGTCTGCGGGTCGGTGCCCTGGACGCTGCCGGTGGTGACCCCGCCGAGCGAGCAGGTGTTGCCACCGGAACCACCGGAACCACCCGAACCGCCGCTGCCACCGCCGCCGGACCCGCTGCTCCCGCTGCCGCCCGGGCAGGTGTAGCTGCCGACGGTGAGCGCGGCGGTGCCGTCGGCGGCGGTACCGCCCTGCCAGCCGGCCGGGACCGGCAGCGAGATGCCGTCGACCATGTCCACGGCGACGTTGGAGCCGCCGCTGCCGCCGGAGCCGTCCCCGCCGCCACCGCCCGGGAGGCCCGGGAAGCCGGGGATGCCGCCGCCACCGCCGGACCCGCCCGAGCCGCCGCTGCCGCCACCGCCGAAGTGCCGGGGACCCGCGCCGCCGCTGCCGCCGTTCTGCTGCGGGGCGGGCTGGGCGACCGCCCGTCCACCGTCCTTGTGCACGGCCAGGTAGGTCACCCCCGAGCCGATGCCGAGGCCGAGCAGGCCCGCCACCGCGGCGGCCACCACCACGGGCTTGGCCAGCCGCCTGAGCACGGACGGCCGCTGCTTCGTGATCACCGCGTCGGCGAACGGGAACGGCACCGAGCCCGGCTCCCCCGCCCCCGCGGCGGTGGACCCGTCCCCGGCCGGCGGCTCCGGGAAGCGCACGGTGTGGCCGCTGTCCAGCACCTCGCCCTCGATCACCCGGGCACCGTCGAGCACGGCGGTGTCCTCCTCGGCCGCGCCACCGGGACGGGTGGTCGCCGTCCAGCCGATGCCGTCCCACCAGCGCTCGGGCCGGGGGTCGCTGCTGGTGTCCTGCGGGTCCGGGTACCACCCGGCCGGAATCTTCGCGTCACTCACAGCAGAAAATGTATGGCTCGACGGATAAACGCGAAATCAACTGAGCCCCACGAAGGGGCCATTTCGGATGAGATTACGGTGAGAGTCCGGCCGGCCGTCCCGGACCCCCCGCTAGAACGCCCCCGCGCCGGCCGCCGCCAGCCCGCCGTCCACCAGGAATTCGCTCGCGGTGATGAACGACGAGTCGTCGCTCGCCAGGAAGGCCACCGTCGCGGCGATCTCCGCGGGCCGGGCGAACCGGCCGAGCGGGATCCGTGCCGGCCGCTCGCCGGGGGCTCGCGGGTGCTGGCCGTGCTCCACCGGGCCGGCCACGAGCGCGTTGACCCGGATGCCCTCCCGGGCGAACTGCACCCCGAGCGCGCGGGAGAGCGCCAGCACCCCGCCCCGCGCCGCCGTGGCGGAGATCTGCTCGGCCGCGGCGCCGGGCCGGGTCGGGAAGCCGGCCGTGTTGACGATCGAGCCGCGCCCGTGCCGCCGCATGTAGGGCAGCACCGCCTGGCAGCAGAGGTAGACCGAACCGAGGTGCAGCTGCTGGGCCCGTTGCCAGGCGGCCGGCCCGGTGGTCAGGATCGAGTGCCCGTCCGCCGCCGGCCCGGACGGGTGGTGGAAGGCGATGTCCACGCCGCCGCAGGTCTCGTAGGCGGTGTCGTAGAGCGCCTCGACCATCGCCGGCTCGGTCACGTCGGTCGCCACGAAGAGCCCGCCGACCTGCTCGGCCGCCGCCGCGCCGGCGTCCTCGTCCAGGTCGGCCACCACCACCCGGGCCCCCTCGGCGGCCAGCCGGCGGACGGTGGCCAGGCCGACGCCGCTCCCACCCCCGGTGACCACCGCGGTCCGGCCGACCAGCCGCCGGCAGTGGGTCGCGCCCGGGTCCAGCACGGTCATGGCGAGCGCTCCTCCGGCAGCCGGGCCCGCCCCGGCGGGAGCGCCGGGGCACCCCCGCACGGTAGAGCGCGCCAGGGCCGCTCCGGCACGGTGCGCGCCCGTTTCTGACCCGGCGTCCACCCGTTCGCCCCACCGCGCCCGGCTCGGATTGACGTGGCGTCAGCGCGCGGCACAGGATCCGAAGGTATGAGCCAGAAGCCACTGATCGGAATCAGCGCCTACCGCGTCGCGGTGAACTGGGGGTCCTGGCGGGCCCGCCCGGTCGTCCTGGTGCCGGAGCACTACGCCGACCAGGTCCGGGCCTGCGGAGGGTTGCCCGTGCTGCTGCCACCGAACGCCCCGGAGCACGCGCCGGAGCTGCTCGCCCCGCTGGACGGCCTGGTGGTCAGCGGCGGCGGCGACGTCAACCCCGCGCTCTACGGGCAGCCGGCCGATCCGCACACCGACCCGCCGGAGCCCGAGCGGGACGCCTTCGAGGGCGCGCTGCTGCGCGCGGCGCTGGCCGCCGGGCTGCCGCTGCTGGCGATCTGCCGCGGCATGCAACTGCTCAACGTGGTCTGCGGCGGCTCACTGGTGCAGCACCTGCCGGACCTGGTCGGCCACCACGGGCACGGCGCCGTCGAGGGTGGCCGCTACGACCACCACCCGGTCCGCCCGCTGCCCGGCACGCTGCTGGCCGAGCTGCTGCCGGAGCCCGTGCTCTCCGTGCCGACCCTGCACCACCAGGCGGCCGACCGGATCGGCGAGGGGCTGCGGGTCTCGGCACTGGCCGAGGACGGCACGGTGGAGGCGGTGGAGGGCCCGGGGTTCGTCCTCGGCGTGCAGTGGCACCCGGAGCAGGGCGATGACCAGCGGCTCACCGAGGCCCTGGTCCGGGCGGCCGGCGTGGCCGCCGCCGAACGGGCCGTGTCCGCGGAGGTCGTTGTGTAAGGGGTCCGTCGGTGTACAGATCGGAACGACAACGGTCACCAGTGCAGCCTTTGGATCTTCGTCCGATCTGCGGTTCACTTCCCGTGCAGGGCACCCGTCCTTGACCACCACCAGCGTTCAGGAGACGACCGCGATGGCCGGCCACCACGACCACCAGCACGCACCTCATGATCATGCGCATGACCACGCGGACCACCACGGCCACGGCCACTCGCACGGCGTGGCCGCCGACGCCGACCGGCGCTGGTTGACCAGCGCGCTCGCCCTGATCGTGGTCTTCATGGCCGGCGAGGTCGCGATCGGCCTGGCCGCCCACTCGCTGGCCCTGCTCTCCGACGCGGCGCACATGCTGACCGACGCGGCCTCCATCGTGCTGGCCCTGGTCGCCATGCGGCTGGCCGCCCGGCCGGCCCGCGGCGGCTACACCTACGGCCTCAAGCGGGCCGAGATCCTCTCCGCCCAGGCGAACGGGATCACCCTGCTGGTGCTGTCGCTCTGGCTCGGCTACGAGGCGGCCCGCCGGCTGATCGAGCCGCCGCCGGTCCAGGGCGGGCTGGTGCTGGTCACCGCGCTGGTCGGGATCGTGGTCAACGTGGCCGCCGCCTGGTGCATGTCGAAGGCCAACCGCAGCTCGCTGAACGTCGAGGGCGCCTTCCAGCACGTGCTGACCGACCTGTACGCCTTCATCGCCACCGCCGTCGCCGGCGCCGTCATGCTCACCACCGGCTTCCTGCGGGCCGACGCGATCGCCTCGCTGATCGTGGTGGCGCTGATGCTGCGGGCCGGCACCGGGCTGATCCGGGACTCCGCGCGGATCTTCCTGGAGGCCGCCCCGGCCGGGGTCGACCCGGACTCGCTGGCCGACCGGCTGGTCGCCACCCCGCAGGTGGAGGAGATCCACGACCTGCACGTCTGGGAGATCACCTCCGGCCAGCCCGCGCTCTCCGCGCACATCCTGGTCGCCCCGGGCGGGGACTGCCACGCCGTCCGCCGCGACCTCCAGCGCCGGCTGCGCGACGAGTACCGGATCACCCACGCCACCCTCCAGGTGGACCACGTCGGCGAGGACGACGACCAGCAGCTGCTGCAGATCAGCGACGCCGCCGAGGCACTCGCCGCCGAGCACTGCGCGGACTCGCACGGCCCGGTGCACCGCAGCGGCCCGCACTCGCACTGAGCCGGCGGAATGCCCGCGCCCACCGGCCGGTTCGTCCGATCATGACCACAGTGCTGCGGTACGCCGCGTTCACCACCACCCCCGTCGGCGGCAACCCGGCGGGGGTGGTGCCGGACGCGAGCGGCCTGACGGACGAGCAGCAGCTCGCCATCGCCGCCGGGCTCGGCTACTCCGAGACGGCCTTCCTCACCCCCGACCCGCAGGGCCGGCCCGGCCACTTCACCGTGCGGTACTTCGCGCCGACCCGCGAGGTGCCGTTCTGCGGGCACGCCACGGTGGCGGCCGCGATCGCGATCGCCGAACGCTCCGCCCCGGGCGAGCTGGTGTTCGCCACCGCGGCCGGCCCGGTGCCGGTCACCGTCGCGGCCGACCGGGACGGCGTGCTGCGGGCCACCCTCACCAGCGTCGAGCCGCGGGTGCTGGAGGTCGATCCGGCCGACGTCCAGGAGGCGCTGGCCGCCCTGGACTGGCGGGCGGACGAGCTGGACCCGACGCTGCCACCGCGGATCGCCTACGCCGGTGCCCGGCACCTGGTGCTGGCCGCCGCCACCCGGGAGCGGCTGGCCCGGCTGGACTACGACTTCGACCGGCTGGCCGCCCTCATGACCGCCCGTGACCTGATCACCCTGCAGCTGGTCTGGCGCGCCTCGGCGACGGAGTTCCACGTCCGCGACCCGTTCCCGGTCGGCGGGGTGGTGGAGGACCCGGCCACCGGCGCCGCGGCGGCGGCCTTCGGGGCCTACCTGCGCGAGCTGGGCGAGGCGCCGGCCACCGCCGAGCTGCTCCTGCACCAGGGCGAGGACCTGGGTCGGCCGGGCGTGCTGGGGGTCGGGCTGCGGGCCGGCGACCCACGGGTCCGGGTCTCCGGCGCGGCGGTCCGACTCCCCGACCCGCAGTGCGGCCCGGCCGGGGGTGCGCATGCGGGATGATCGGCGGGTGACCGCACCGCGACTGATGCTGCTCGACACCGCCAGCCTCTACTTCCGCGCCTACTTCGGCGTCCCGGAATCCGTGAAGTCCCCCGACGGCGTGCCGGTGAACGCCGTGCGCGGCCTGCTGGACTTCATCGCCCGGCTGGTCCAGGACCACCGCCCGGACCAGCTGGTCGCCTGCCTGGACGCCGACTGGCGCCCGCAGTGGCGGGTGGACCTGATCCCCAGTTACAAGACCCACCGGCTGGCCGCCGAGGCCACCGAGGGCGAGGAGGAGGTCCCCGACACACTGGCCCCGCAGGTGCCGGTGATCGAGCAGGTGCTGGACGCGCTCGGCATCGCCCGGGTCGGCGTGCCCGGCTACGAGGCGGACGACGTGATCGGCACCCTCACCGCCCGGGCCACTGGGCCGGTGCAGATCGTCACCGGCGACCGCGACCTGTTCCAGCTGGTCGACGACGCCCGCGGCATCACCGTGCTCTACCCGGTCAAGGGCGTCGGCCAGGCGCAGCTCACCGACGAGGCGCTGCTGCGCGAGAAGTACGGGGTGGGCGGCGCCCAGTACGCCGACCTGGCGGCGCTGCGCGGTGACCCGAGCGACGGTCTGCCCGGGGTCAGGGGCATCGGCGAGAAGACGGCGGCCCAGCTGATCGCCCAGTACGGCGACCTGGCCGGCATCCGGCAGGCGGCGCTCGACCCGCTCTCCAAGCTCACCCCGGCCCGGCGGAAGAACCTGCTGGCCGGCTCGGCGTATCTGGACGTGGCGCCGACGGTGGTCCGGGTGGCCACCGACGTGCCGCTGCCGGCGCTCGACCCGGCGCTGCCCGGCGAGCCGCTGGACCCGATGACGCTGGAGGAGCTGTCCACCCGCTGGGGCCTGGGAAGCTCGCTGGACCGGGTGCTGGCCGCGCTCGCGGGCTGAACCGGGGCCGCCCGCCAAGGCGTGCGGCGCAAGGTTGTGCAGACATCTTTCCGCCATGGTCCGATCGGTTGGTGTTCCTCCGGACGTACCGGTCGGTGGCTACGGTTCCGCTGTCCCGCTCACAGCTGACCCGTCGTCAGGAGCCGTCATCATGTCCCTGCGCCGTACCGCCGCCGCGCTCGCCTCCGCCGTCGCCGCGACCGCCCTGCTCGGCGGCGCCACCGCGCCGACCGCCGGCGCGGCGGCCCCCGCCGCCGCGCCGAGCGGCAGCACCCTCTCGGTCCTCGCCTGGAACGTCGACCTCGGCACCGCCGTGGTCGACTGGAGCCAGAACGAGCAGGCCGCCCGGCGCACCCCGGTGATCGAGTCGGTGATCCGCCAGCACAGCGCCGACGTGGTGGTCCTGGACGAACTGTTCAACCACGACTCGACCGATGACATCGTCAGCAAGCTCGCCGACCTCTACCCGTACCACACGCCGGTGGTCGGCCAGACCTGCTCGGGCGGCGGCTGGAGCGGCATCAGCGGCAACTGCTCCAACTCCCCGTTCGTGATCAACGGCGGGACGATGATCCTCTCCAAGTACCCGATCTCGGCCCAGTACGCCCACGTCTTCTCCGACTCCACCTCCGGCACCTGGGACTACGACGCCAACAAGGGCGCGGTGCTGGCCGAGGTGAACAAGGGCGGCGTCCCGACCTGGGTGGTCGGCACCCACCTGCAGGCCGACCAGAGCAACACCTCCACCGACACCACCCAGACCACCCGGCTCGCCCAACTCGGCGAGATCCAGGGCTGGGTGAACGGGATCGTCGGGGCGAACGGGCCGGTGCTCCTCGGTGGCGACCTCAACGTCGAGTACTACCACGGCCAGGGCCGCGGCGACTACGCCAACGCCCAGGCGGCGGTGGGCGGTGTGCTCGGCACCCCGGCCACCGACCCGGGCCAGCTGACCACCATGGACTGCCCGGTCTCCGCCTGGTGCCAGTACATGTCGGGCGTGGAGAGCTTCGCCAAGGACTACCAGGACGACCTGGACTACCTCGGCTACCTCAACGCCCCGGGCCGCCCGGTGCCGTTGGCGCTGCCGTCCGTGCGGACCGACTTCGACCCGCAGGCCGGCTGGACGGCGGGCCAGCTCGACAGCAACGCGCCGAGCGACCACTACCCGGTGCAGGCCACCTTCCAGTTGGGCTGAGCACCGGCCAACTGAACGGGCCCGGAGCCGTGTTGATCGGTTCCGGGCCCGACCGCCTTGCGGCGTACGGTGGTTCAGCCGATCGAGGAGTAGGCGATGATGCCGCGGCGCAGCGCGTCCACCGCCTTGCGCGCGGTGGTGCGCAGCCCCGCGTCCTCGCCGGCGGCGTCCTGGATCTGGCTCAGCACGTCGATCAGCTGCTTGGTCCAACGGACGAAGTCGCCGGCCGGCATGTCGGCGTCGCGCAGCACCGAGTCCAGGTCGTGGCCGAGCGCCCAGCGGTAGGCGATCCAGGCGAAGCCCAGGTCGGGCTCGCGCTGGCCGACGCCCTCGGCGGTGGAGATCCGGTGCTGCTCCTCCAGGGCGTCCAGGTGGCCCCAGATCCGGACCATCCGGCCCAGCGCCTCCTTGGCGCCGCCCTCCGGCACCCGGGGCGCCGCGGCGTCGTCGGCCTGCCGCGCCTCGTAGACCAACGCCGAGGCGCAGGCCGCGAGTTCGGCCACCGAGAGGTCCTTCCAGACCCCCTCCCGGATGCACTCCGAGGCCAGCAGGTCGAGCTCGCCGTAGAGCCGGCCGAGCCGCTTGCCGTCCGCGGTGACGGTGTCGCCCTTGAGGTAGCCGAGGTCGCTGAGCAGCGCGCAGACCCGGTCGAAGGTGCGCGCGATGGTGTGGGTGCGCGAGCGCATCCGGCGCTCCAGCACCTCGGTGTCGCGGTGCAGCCGGTGGTAGCGCTCGGACCAGCGGGCGTGGTCCTCACGCTCGTCGCAGCCGTGGCACGGGTGCCGGCGCAGCTCGCCGCGCAGCCGGGCGATCTCCGGGTCGTCGGCGGCCGCCGCCCGGCCCTTGCGGTAGCGCTCGGGCTCCAGGTGGCCGGCCTTGGTGCGCAGCGCGGAGGCCAGGTCGCGACGGGACTGCGGGCTGCGCGGGTTGAACGACTTGGGGATCCGCAGCCGGTCGACGGCGACCACCGGGTACGGGAAGTCGATCATCGCGAGCCGCTTGACCTGCCGCTCGGCGGTGAGCACCACCGGACGCGGGCCGTCCTGATAGTCCGGGTGGCGCGGTCCGCCGCGGCCGCTGCGGCTGACCGGCGGCAGGCCGGGGTCGAGCACCAGTGCCAGCCCGGCGAACTTGCCGCTCGGGACGTGGATCACGTCGCCCGGCCTGAGCGCCTCGACGGCCTCGACCGCGGCGGCCCGGCGCTGGCTGCTGCCCTCCCGGGCCAGCTCGTTCTCCCGCTCCTTGAGCGCCCGGCGCAGACCCATGTACTCCTCGAAGTCGCCCAGGTGGCAGGTCATCGCGTCGCGGTAGCCCTCCAGGCCCTCCTCGTTGCGCTGCACCTGCTTGGCGATGCCGACCACCGAGCGGTCGGCCTGGAACTGGGCGAACGAGGTCTCCAGCAGCTCGCGCGAGCGGTGCCGGCCGAACTGCGAGACCAGGTTGACGGCCATGTTGTAGGACGGCCGGAACGACGACTTCAGCGGGTACGTCCGGGTGCCCGCCAGCCCGGCCAGCGCCTCCGGGTCGAGACCGCGCTGCCAGAGCACCACCGCGTGGCCCTCGATGTCGATGCCGCGCCGGCCGGCCCGGCCGGTGAGCTGGGTGTACTCGCCGGGGGTGATGTCGGCGTGCGTCTCGCCGTTCCACTTGACCAGCTTCTCCATCACCACCGAGCGGGCGGGCATGTTGATGCCCAGCGCCAGCGTCTCGGTGGCGAAGACCGCCTTCACCAGGCCCTTCAGGAACAGCTCCTCGACCACCTCCTTGAACCGCGGCAGCATGCCCGCGTGGTGGGCGGCGACGCCGCGCTCCAGCGCGTCCAGCCACTCGAAGTAGCCGAGGACGTGCAGGTCCTCGTCGGGGATGGCGGCGCAGCGCTCCTCGACCAGCGCGCGCACCTGGGCGCGCTCGGTGTCCTTGTTGAGCCGCAGCCCGGAGGCCAGGCACTGCTGCACGGCGGCCTCGCAGCCGGCCCGGCTGAAGATGAAGGTGATCGCCGGCAGCAGGCCCTCGGCGTCCAGCCGGTCGATCACCTCGACCCGGCCGGGGGTCCAGACCCGGCCCGGACGGCCGTTGGACATCGAGCGGCCCCGGCCGCGCTGGAACCGCGGGTTGCGGTCGGCCTCGGCCCGGGCCAGCCGGACCAACTCGGGGTTGACCGCCTTGGCCGGGTTGCGCGGGGCGTTCTTCGGGCGGCCGTCCGCGTCCGGGTTGGAGAACAGATCGTACATCCGGCTGCCGGCCATCACGTGCTGCCAGAGCGGGACCGGACGGTGCTCGGAGACGATCACCTTGGTGCCGCCGCGGACGGTGTCCAGCCAGTCGCCGAACTCCTCGGCGTTGGAGACCGTGGCGGAGAGCGAGACCAGGGTGACCGACTCGGGCAGGTGGATGATCACCTCCTCCCAGACCGCGCCGCGGAACCGGTCGGCGAGGTAGTGCACCTCGTCCATCACCACGTAGCCGAGGCCGGCCAGGGTCGAGGAGCCCGCGTAGAGCATGTTGCGCAGCACCTCGGTGGTCATCACCACGATCGGCGCGTCACCGTTGACCGAGTTGTCACCGGTGAGCAGGCCGACCCTGGCGGCGCCGTACCGCTTGACCAGGTCGCCGTACTTCTGGTTGGAGAGGGCCTTGATCGGGGTGGTGTAGAAGCACTTGCGCCCGGCGGCCAGCGCGAGGTGGACGGCGAACTCGCCGACGATGGTCTTGCCGGAGCCGGTCGGCGCGGCGACCAGGACGCCGGAACCCTGCTCCAGCGCCTCGCAGGCCTCCAGCTGGAACGGGTCGAGCGGGAAGTCGTACAGCTCCTGGAAGCCGTACAGGGCGGTGGCCTGCTCCTGGGCACGCCGACGGGCGGCCGCGTAGGCCTCGGCGGGGCTCAGGGCGTCATCGTCGGACAGGGCGCTGCTCATCGGCGTCACCTCGTTCTTCCCGTGGTGGTGGGGCACAGACGGTGACGCCTGTGGCTGCGCGGGCGGCACCCCGGTAACCGCCGGGGCCGGGACGCAGCTGGTGCGGTCGTTGTGGTGTTCCAGCATCTCAGCGAGAGGTTACCCGGCCGGACCGACATTGATCGCACAGTTTTCCCGGACAGATTCGATCACGTATCCGATGATATCGAGCACAAGATGGCCGAGTTTTGTCGCCTGCGATCAAACGTCAACCGTACGTCGCCACCGTCCCTACAGTCGGTGCACATCACGACCCCGACCGAGCACGCGATCGACCGACGAGCAGGAGAGACAGCCCGATGGCGAACCTGGAGACGGCACTCAAGGAAGCGTTGACCATCGACGGCGCGATCGGCGCCGCGCTGGTCGACTACGGCAGCGGGATGGCCCTGGGAGCACTCGGCGACAACACCGAGCTGGACCTCAACATCGCGGCCGCCGGGAACACCGACGTGGTCCGGGCCAAGATGCGGACCATGGAGATGCTCAACCTGCACGACAACGAGATCGAGGACATCCTGATCAGCCTCAGCAGCCAGTACCACCTGATCCGCCCGCTGACCACGAAGAGCGGCCGCGGGCTCTTCCTCTACCTGGCGCTCAGCCGCTCCCGGGCGAACCTGGCGATGGCCCGGCACCAGCTGAGGAGCATCGAGGCCGCGCTGGAGCTGTGACCTCGCGGCCTCCTGGCCGCTCAGCCCTTCAACAGGCCGGCCAGGCCGGTGGCGAGTGCCTGGTACTCCGCGGCCCGGTTGTACACCTGCGCACTGATCCGCAGCACTCCGCCGCCCGCCCAGGGCCGCACCGCGATCCGTGCCCCGAGCCGCTGCCGGACCGTCGCCACCAGCCCGCGGGCCGCCTCCTCGGTCTCCGCGACACCGGCGGGCAGCCGGACCGCCCGCATCGAGACGCCGACCGAGCCGGGCAACGGCCGCAGCCCACCCCGCTCCACCAGCAGCCACTGCCCGTGCCGGGCGAGCCGTTCGTTGTGCTCGCGCACCCGCTCCGGGCCGAGCCGCGCCAGCAGGGCCGGCCCACCGGGCGCGGCCAGCCAGGCCGTGTAGTCGCAGGTCCCCCGCCACTCGACGGCGGCCGGGAAACCGCGCTCGTGCTCCCAGGAGTAGGTGAGCGGACGGATCCGCTCCCCCCAGGCCGGGCCCACCGCGAGGAGGGCGGTGGGTCGGGGCGCGAAGGCCCATTTGTGCAGGTTGCCGAACCAGAAGTCGGCGAGGGCGACTTCCGGGGCGAGTGGCAGCATCCCGGGCGCGTGCGCGGCGTCCACCATGGTGACCACGCCGCGGGTGGCCAGCGCGCTCAGCAGCGGGCCGGTGGCGACCGCCCGGGCGGTGGGCGAGGTGACCCGGTCCAGGATCACCACCCGGGTCCGCGGCCCGACCGCGGCCAACACCAGCCCCGCGAAGCCGTCGAGCGCGCTCTGCGGGTCGGGCGGCTCGGCGAGCTCCAGCGGGAGGCGGACGGTCCGCAGCACCGCCCCGCACTCCGCGGCCCGGCGCTCGGCGGCCCGGGCCACCACGCCGTAGCTGTGGTCGGTGACCAGGATCTCCTCGCCCGGCGCGAGTGACACGCTGTCCAGCGCCACCGCCACCGCCTCGGTGACGTTGTTGACCAGCGCCAGCCGTACCGGGTCGATGCCGAGCGCCCTGGCCACCGCCGTCCGGGCGGCCGCGACCCGGGCCGGCAGCGTGCCGAAGAAGCCGTCCGGATCCCGCTCCTGCTCGGCGCGCAACCGCTGCTGCTCGGCCTGCACCGGGAGCGGCACGGCGCCGTACGACCCGTGGTTGAGATGGGCCACCGCGGGGTCGAGTGCGAACAGGGCCGCGGCCCCGACGATCGGCTCGGGCGGGAGTTCGACCGGCTCCAGCAGCAACCCAGCTGTCATGCTGCCTACTTGTAACCCACCACGAGACCACCGGGCAACACCCCGGGTACGTCGGCGGGTCATCGTGCCCGGGTCACACGCCCGGCAGCGGGTCCTGCTCACCCGGCACCACCCGCACCGCCTGCTCCGGCCCGCGGCACTCCTTGCCCAGCCGCAGCAGCCGCGCCTCCGGATCCCGCAGCACCCGCCCGCACCGGCGACAGCGCACCACGGACGGCAACGTCGCGGGTCCGGGTGGCAGCAGGGCGGGTTGATCAGCAGTCACTCGTTCATCCTAGTGGCGCCACGGAGCCGAGTAACATAGTAATGTGAAATTTCACAGCGTCAGGAGGCCGCCCACTCCCCGAGGAGCCGTCAGATGTCGCCGCAGCAGCCCGCCCCGCTCCACACCGGCAGCCACGACCTGCCGGTCTCCCCCGCCCTGGACGCCTTCATGGCCACCTCCTGGGCCGCCACTCCGCTACCCGCCGACGACCGCGTCCCGGGCCACCACCTCATGCCCGGGCGACGCGCCCGACTCTCCGCCGCCTTCCCCGGCGAGCGGCTGCTGATCCCGGCCGGTCAACTCACGGTCCGCAGCAACGACATCGACCACCGCTTCCGCCCGCACAGCGCCTACGCCTGGCTCACCGGGCTGTGCGGCGAGGACCAGGCGGGGCACGTGCTCGTGCTCGAACCCGCCGGAGCCACCGGCCACGAACCGACGCTCTACCTGCGCCCCCGCTCGCCGCGCAACGGCCCGGAGTGCTACCGCGACCGCCGGTACGGCGAGTTCTGGGTCGGCCGCCGTCCCGACCTGGCCGAGGCCGCCCGGCTGACCGGCCTGCGCACCGCCCATCTCGACGACCTGCCCAAGCTGCTGACCGGCGCCCAACCGGCCACCCGGGTGCTGGCCGGCGTCGACCCGGTACTCGACCAGGCCACCGGACGCCCCACCGCCGGTGCCGACCGGGACGGCCAACTCGCTTCCGTGTTGTCCGAGTTGCGCCTGATCAAGGACGAGTGGGAGGTCGGCCGGCTGCAACTCGCGGTGGACCACACCACGGCCGGATTCACCGACGTGGTGCGCGCCCTGCCGGAGGCGCTGCGCCACCCGCGCGGCGAGCGGTGGATCGAGGGCGTCTTCAACCTGCGGGCCCGGGCCGAGGGCAACGGGACCGGCTACCAGACCATCGCCGCCTCCGGCGCGCACGCCTGCGTGCTGCACTGGATCCGCAACGAGGGCCGGCTGCGCGAGGGTGAACTCCTGCTGCTGGACGCCGGCGTGGAGACCGACAGCCTCCACACCGCCGACATCACCCGCACCCTGCCGCTCAGCGGCACCTTCTCCCCCGTCCAACGGCAGCTCTACGAACTGGTGTTGGCTGCCCAGGACGCCGGCATCGCCGCGCTGCGTCCGGGTGCCCGGTTCCGCGACTTCCACCTGGCGGCGATGCGGGTGATCGCCGAGGGGCTGGCCGACTGGGGCGTGCTGCGGATCTCGGCCGAGCAGGCGCTGCACGAGGACAGTGGGCTCTACCGCCGCTACACCCTGTGCGGCAGCGGGCACATGCTCGGCCTGGACGTCCACGACTGCGCCCGGGCCCGGGCCGAGACCTACCTGGACGGAGTGCTGGCCGAGGGCCACGTGCTCACTGTGGAACCCGGGCTCTACCTCCAGCCGGACGACGAGACCCTGCCGCTCGAACTGCGCGGCATCGGCATCCGGATCGAGGACGACCTGGTGATCACCGCGGAGGGCGCCCGGCTGCTCTCCGGCGCCCTGCCACGCACCGTCCCGGCCATCGAGGAGTGGATGGCCACCCTGCTGCGCTGACGACCCCGGCGCTCCGCGCCCCCAGCCCGGCCCGGTCATCACCCCACTCGTCGCGCCCGTGACCGACCCGCCCGCTACCGCTGGGCGGCCCGCCAGAGCGCGGCGGTGATCTCGGCCGCCGGACCGGCCCCGGCGCGAGCGTGCCCCGTCCCGGCCCAGAGGTGCAGCGCCTCGGGGTCACCGCGGCGGGCGGCGGCCGCGCGCAGCGGGGCGGTGAGGTGGTGCACCTCGGGGTAGGCGTGCGGGGCGTGGCCGGCGTGCCGGTCGGTGAAGGCGTTGCGCAGCCCGCGGGCGACACGACCGGTGAACGCGCGGGTCTGCACGGTCTGCTCGAACCTCGGGTCGGCCAGCGCCGCGCGGTGCACCGGGGAGGTGCCGGCCTCGTCGGCGCGCAGGTAGGCGGTGCCCAGCTGGACCGCCGCGGCCCCGGCCCGCAGCGCGGCGGCCAGGTCGGCGCCGGTGGCCAGGCCCCCGGCAGCGATCAACGGCAGGCCCACCGCGGCGCGGACCAGCACCAACAGCTCCGGCAGGGACTCGGTCCCCGGCTCGTCGCCGGCTCGGTGGGTGCCCCGGTGCCCGCCGGCCTCGGGGCCCTGGACGCAGAGCGCGTCCATCCCCAGCCGGGCCGCTGCCCGCGCCTCGTCCGCACTGGTCACGGTGGCCACCTGCGCGGTGCCCGCGGCCCGTAGCGCGGTGGCCTCCTGACGGGTCGGCAGCCCGAAGGTGTACGAGACCACCGGGACGGGATCGGCGAGCAGCACCGCCAGCTTGGCCGCCCAGTCCTCGTCGTCCGGCGGGATCCGCTCGGGCAGTTCGACGCCCCAGCGCTCGGCCTCCGGCAGCAGCTCGGCACGGTAGGCGGGCAGCCCGGCCAGCGCGGCGGGATCGGTGGCCGCGGGCACGAAGAGGTTGACGCCGAACGGACGGTCCGTCAGCACCCGGGTGCGCGCGATCTGTTCGGCCATCACGCCGGCCGTGCGGTAACCGGCGGCCAGGAAGCCGAGGCCGCCGGCCTGGTTCACCGCCGCCACCAGTTCGGGCGTGGAAGCGCCACCGGCCATCGGCGCGGCGATGATCGGAACCACCGGATCGGAGAGGGTGAACACCCGCTCAGCCTACGCCCGCGACCTGTCAGTCAGCGTCAGTCCGCCACCGTTCGCCGTGGCTCCCGGCCAGGTCGGGACGTTGCTGGCCACGGTCTGCAACCACGGCGCAGAGACCCGCCAGGAGGATCGGCACCGTCGATGGTCCGGCCACCTACTCCGGCGGCACCGCCGAGGTGGACCGGGCTCCCGAGCAGAACCCCGCCGACTGGAACAGCACCTGGTCGCTGGACGTCTCCTCCCCGGTCACCGACGCGGTCCTGGAGCCCTACCGGCCACCCAAGCCGACCACCCCCGGCGCCGGCGCCGACTTCGAGGTGGTCGAGAGCAACCTCGGCTGATCCCGGTCTGCTGACCGCCGGCGGCGGACAGGACGGACAGCCCACTCGGCCTCGCCCGGACCGGTCGGTCCGTGGGGACTCGGATCAGACCGGTCGGATCAGGCCGCTGGCGAGACCGGCCGCGATGGCAGCCGTCCGGCTGTCCACGCCGAGCTTGTCGTAGATGTGCACCAGGTGGGTCTTGACGGTGGCCTCGCTGATGAAGAGCCGCTTGGAGATCTGCCGGTTCGCCAGCCCCGCCGCGAGCAGTTGCAGGATCTCGACCTCCCGCGGCGAGAGCGTCGGCCGCCCCGCCCGCACCCGCCCGAGCAGCCGGGCGGCGACCGGCGGGGCGAGCACCGTCTCGCCGCGGGCGGCCGCCCGGACGGCCGCCGCGACCTCCTCCGGCGGGGCGTCCTTGAGCAGGTAGCCGGTCGCGCCGGCCTCCACCGCGGCCAGGATGTCGGCATCCGTGCTGTAGGTGGTGAGGATCAGCACCGCGGGCGGGTCGGGCAGCGCGTTGATCCGCCGGGTCGCCTCGACGCCGTGCATCCCGTCGCCCATCTGCAGGTCCATCAGCACCACATCGGGCCGGTCGTCCGGCTCGGCCAGCAGTCGCAGCGCGGCCGCGCCGTCCGCCGCCTCACCGACCGCGGTGAGCCCGGGCAACTCGTCCAGCATCGCGCGCAGCCCCCGCCGGACCACCGGGTGGTCATCGACCAACAGGACCCGGATCACCGGACCACCGCCCCGGTCCGCGCGGCACGCTCGCCGCCCGGCGCGGGCACGGTTCCGGTCGCCCGGCTGTGCGTGTTCCCAGCCGTCCCGACCACCCGCAGGGGCAGCGAGACGGCCACCGCCGTGCCCTCGCCGCGCACCGACTCGACCGACAGGGTGCCACCCAGCGCGGCGATCCGCTCCCGCATCCCGTGCAGGCCGAAGCCCCCCTGCCCGCTGGCGGACGCCGGCCCGGCCTGTGGGTCGAACCCGACGCCGTCGTCGTACACGTCCAGCGTCACCGCCTCGTCCAGGTAGCTCAGGGTCACCGTGATCCGCGCGGCCTGAGCGTGCCGCACCGCGTTGGCCAGCGCCTCCTGGGTCAGCCGCAGCACCGCGACCTCCGCCTCCACCGGCAGCGGACAGGGCTCGCCGTCCAGCCGGAACACCGCGCCGGAGCCGGCCGCCAGCCGGCGCAGCGCCTCGCTGAGCGTCGCGTCGTCCAGCGCGGGCGGGGTGAGCGCGTGCACGAAGCGGCGCGCTTCGGCCAGGTTCTCGGCCGCGGTCTGCCCGACCTCGCGGATCCGCAGCGCGGCCGTCGCCGGATCGGCCGGCAGCGCCGACTCCGCCGCCCGGGCCAGCAGCACGATGCTGGAGAGGCCCTGCGCCAGGGTGTCGTGGATCTCCCTGGCCAACCGCTGGCGCTCGGCCAGCTGGCCGGCCGCGCGCTGGCTGACGGCCAGCCTGCCGCGGGTCCACAACAGATCGTCGATCAGCCGTTTTCGCGCGCGGCTCTCCTGGTAGAGCGCCGCGTAGCCGTACGCGGTGAGCAGCGCGACCGCCGCGCCGGCCAGCGGGCCGAGCACCTTGGCGGTGGTGAGCCCGCCGACGGTACCGGCCTGGGCGGCCACCACGACCGCGGTCAGGCCCAGCACCGACGGCAGCGCCCAGCGCAGCGCCATCAGGTGCAGGCAGAGGAAGTAGAGCGGGAAGGCCAGATAGCCGAACTCGGGATGGCCCAGCACCAGCGCCGCCCAGAGCGCGATCACCGCGGCCAGCCAGCCGGCCGCCCAGCGCCGCGCGGTACGGATCCGCTCGGCCGACCCGCCCGCCGCGTACACCGCGCCGAGCCCGACCGTCAGGGCCCCACCGAGCCCGCCGAGCGTGCCGTCCAGCAGACCGCGCGCCAGCAGCACCGCCAGGAGGGTGAAGAAGAGCCCGTGCAGGGCCAGGTTCATCAGCCGTAGGGCGGGGGTGTTCGCAGAATGGCCCGCGTGGTCGGCGGCCATCTCGTCGTCGCCCGGATCGGCGGCGGTCGAGTCTCTGGTGATCGGATCGGTGGTGCCCACGCCTCCCGAGGTTACGGGCAGGCAGCGGCCAGGCCGAGCCCGCGGGCATCAACCGTTCGATGTATTCCCGAGTGCACCGACCGACGGATCCGCGGAGCACACCTCTCCCCGATGGCAGCGGCCCGCGCACCCGACAAGGTGGAGGAGTCCCACCCGAACCCAACCGACCGGGAAGGTCCCCGTGTTCGTCGCCCTGCGTGACATCCGTTTCGCCAGGGGCCGCTTCGCCCTGATGGGCGCCGTGGTCACCCTCATCACCACGCTCGTGGTCTTCCTCTACGGTCTGACCGGCGGGCTCGCGTCGGCGGCCTCCTCGGCGGTGGACGGGCTGCCGGCCGACCGGATCGTCTTCGGCGCACCCGCCGGGGCCGCGCCGAGCGCCTCGTTCAGCAGCAGCACCATCTCCGCCGGCCAGCAGGCCGGCTGGGCGGCCGCACCCGGGATCCGCTCGGTCACGCCGCTGGGCATCGCGCTGACCCGGCTGACCGCACAGGGCTCGGCCGCCTCGGTCAGTGTGCTCGGCACGCCGTCCGCGCTGCTGCCACCGCTGCTCTCCGGCGGCCCGCCGCAGGACGGCCAGGTCGCGGTGGGCGGCGACACCGCCGCGGCGGACCACCTGTCGGTCGGCAGCCCGGTGACGGTCGGCGCGCGCGCCCTGACCGTCTCCGGCATCACCGACGACCGCTCCTACCAGCACGCACCCACCGTCTGGACCACGATCGCCACCTGGGAGGCGGTCAGCGGGCAGAGCCGGCCGACCGCCCTGGCGGTCGGCACCGGCCCGGGCGCCGACCTCGCCGCCGTGGACCGGGCGCAGAACACCGCGGCCGTACCACGCTCGGACGCGCCGAGCGCGATCGACGGCTACACCGCCGAGCAGGGCAGCCTGCAGATGATCCAGGGCTTCCTGTTCGCGGTGAGCGCGCTGGTCGTGGGCGCCTTCTTCACGGTCTGGACGGTGCAGCGCCGGCCCGACATCGCGGTGCTCAAGGCGGTCGGCGCGAGCAGTGGCTACCTGGTCCGCGACGCGCTGGCGCAGGCCGCGGCGGTGCTGCTGGCCGGCGCGCTGCTGGGCGGGGCGGCCGGGGTGGTGGGCGGGTTGATCGCCTCCGACGGGGTGCCGTTCGACCTCAGCGTGTCCAGCGTCGCCGTCCCGGTGCTCGCGATGGTCCTGCTCGGGCTGGCCGGCGCCGCGCTGGCCGTCCGCCGGATCACCTCCGTCGATCCGATCGCCGCCCTGGGAGCCAACCGATGACCACTCCGTCCACCACCGTCGCCGCCGAGCACGGCGTCCACACCGGCCTCGCGCTGCGCGCGGTCACCCTCAGCTATCCGGACGGCGAGAGCCGGCTGACCGCGCTCGACCGGGTCTCGCTGGAGGTCGGGCCGGGCGAGTTCACCGCGGTCGCCGGGCCGTCCGGCTCCGGCAAGTCGAGCCTGCTCGCGGTCGCCGCCACCCTGCTGCGACCGGACAGCGGACAGGTCCTGATAGACGGTCAGGACGCGGGGGCGCTGGGCGACCGGGCCCGCACCGCGCTGCGCCGGGCGAAGCTGGGCATCGTCTTCCAGCAGTCGAACCTGCTGGCCTCGCTGACCGCGCTGGAGCAGCTGCTGGTACTGGCCGACGTGCGCGGCGAACGGGTCCGCGAGGCCCGGGCGCGGGCCGCCGAGCTGCTGGACTCGGTCGGCCTGTCCGGCGGCAAACAGCAGCGTCGCCCGCACCAGCTCTCCGGCGGCGAGCGCCAGCGGGTGAACATCGCCCGGGCGCTCTTCGGCCGGCCGTCGGTGCTGCTGGTGGACGAGCCGACCTCGGCCCTGGACCACGAGCGCGGCGCGCGGATCGTGGAGCTGCTCGGCGAGGTGACCCGCACCCATCGGACCGCCACCGTGATGGTCACCCACGACCGGGCGCTGCTGGACCGGGCGGACCGGGTGCTGCTGATGCGGGACGGCCGGCTGAGCGAGCCGACCTGAGGCGGGGCTTTCCGAGGTCGGGCGTCCGGGGCGGGGGGGGTTCTGAGGCGGAGCGATCGCCGGCCGGGCGCCGGCCGCCAGTTACCGGCTGCCGGTTGCCGGTTGGTCAGGTGGTGCCCAGTCGCAGCGCGGGCCGCTCCGCCCTGGCCTCCTCCTGGCCCTCGGCCCAGAGCGAGCGGATGTGACCCAGGTGGCGGACCATGCAGGCCTCCACTGCCGCGCTGTCGCCCGCCAGCAGCAAGTCCAACAGCTCCAGGTGCTCCTCGGCGGAGGAGACCAGCTCGCCGCGCTGGTCCAGCCGGGTCAGGCCGTAGAGGCGCGAGCGCTTGCGCAGGTCACCGACCACCTCGACCAGCCGGGCGTTGCCGGCGAGGCCGAGCAGTGCCAGGTGGAAACGCCGGTCGGCCTCCAGGTAGCCGATCAGGTCGTGGGCGCGGGCGGCGGTGACGATCTCCTCGGCCACCGGGCGCAGCTCGGCCAGCTGTTCACGCGTGGCGGTGCTGGCCAGCCGGGCCACCGTGGGGACCTCGATCAGGGCCCGGATCTCGGTGAAGTCGTCCAGGTCGCGCTCGGTCAGCTCGGTGACCCGGAACCCCTTGTTGCGGACGGCCTCGACCAGCCCCTCCCGGGCCAGGTCGAGCATCGCCTCGCGAACGGGCGTGGCGGAGACCCCGAAGTCGGCGGCCAGTGCCGGCGCGGAGTAGACCACACCGGGCCGCAGCTCGCCCGAGATCAGCGCGGCCCGCAGCGCGTGGGCGACCTGGTCGCGCAGGCGTTCCTGGACGGAGATGAGGGTGCGGGGCTTCGGCTCGTTCACGACGGTCCTCCGGAAGGTGCGGAGCACCAGCGTACAATGTCACGTTTCGGTGATCATCGAGACGGCGAAGCCCTCCGACTCCGGCTCGCCTCCGGTGCGGAGTGCGCCGGATCCGCCAACCGGGTGCCAGACACTCCGACATGCCGACACGCGGGAGCGCGGAGCGCGTACAAAGCATCGCTTCCCGTGATCGACTTGGGCCAATTCCCGAGAGGCGCCGCTGACCGGCAAGTCCGTTTGTCGGACTGCTCGTTCAGGCCCTCCCGGCTGTCCGGAAGAGAGCCCCAGGAGTATCCCTGATGCGTCGTCCCGTGATCACCGCCGTCCTCGCGGCCGCGAGCGCCACCGCCACCCTGTTGGGGGGCGCCGCCGCCCCGGCCCAAGCAGCCACCGGACGGGTGGTGGTCTTCTCCACCGAGCTCCAACCGCTGGACGTCTACGAGAACCCGCAGCAGGGGACCTGCTACAAGCTGCCGCCCTTCTCGCACCTGCTGGACAACCTGACCGACTCCACGGTCCACGTCTACGCCGCCCCGGGATGCCTCTTCCCCGCGGCGCTCAACGGTTCACTCGACGGCTCGGTGAAGCCCGGCTTCGGTAACCACGTGATCGGCACCGGCAGCTTCAAGGTCTACTGAGCGGGGCTGCCCGGCCGACCCCGCCCCGGTCACCGCCCGCCGATGCAGCGCCGCGGCCAGGGCGAGGTCCTGCCAGGCCATCCCGACGCCCTTGAAGAGACGCGGGCGGTCACCGGGTACCGGGGCCCGGCTGGTCAACAGCTCGGCCAGGTTGGCCCAGCCGTCCGGTCCGGGCCCCTCCCCCTCCGCCCAGGGCAGCAGCAGGTCCCCGGCCTCCCGCCGGGCGGCGGAGCGGGCCTCGACGTAGCAAGCGGCCCGCCGGACCAACGCGGTGTCCGTCTCCCGGGCCCGCGGCCGATGGGCGCCGATCGCCGCCACCACCGCGTGGTCCGGGACCAGCGCGCCATCGAAGAGCGGCTGGCCGGAACTCGTGCAGCAGACCACCAGATCGGCCCTCGCCACCGCGTCCGGCCGGCCCGCCTCGGCGCGCAGGCCGAGCGCCCGGGCCCGGGCGAGCAACGCGGCGGACGGTCCGGCGCGGCGGGCGACCACCGTCACCCGGTCCAGCGCGCGGATCGCGCACAGCGCCGCCAGGTGTCCGTGGGCCTGTGGTCCGGCGCCGAACAGCACCAGGTGCGCGGCGGCCGGATCGGCCAGCCGGTCCAGAGCGGCAGCCGTCACGGCGGGTGTGCGCAGCGCGGTGAGCGCGGCGGCGTCCAGCAGTGCGAGCGGGCGCAGGGTCGGGCCGTCCAGCAGCAGGTAGCCGCCGGTGATCCGGGGCAGGCCACGGCCGGGGTTGCCGGGCACCACCCCCGCGATCTTCACGCCGACGTGCGCCGCACCCACCGCGGGCATCAGCAGCAGCTCGCCGGCCGGCACCGGGACGGCACTGCGTGGCGGGTCCTGCTCGGGGTCGAGGCCGTCGAGCAGCACGCCGACGATGACCGCCCGGGCCTGCTCCGGCGTCAGATCGGCCGGCAGGACGGGCAGCACCGGCCCCGGTGCGCTCACCCGACCGCTCCTCCGCCGAGCCCCGGCGACGCCGGGCCGAACCGGAACCCGGTGCCCAACGGATCGTCCGGGTCCAGCACGAAGCGGTGCTCGCCGGTCCGGTAGGCCTGGCCGGTGACCTCGGTGAGCAGACCGCGCGGGCTCTCGCCGAGCAGCCGTCCGGTGAACACGGTGCCGACCACCGACTCGTGCCGCAGCTCCTGCCCCGCGGCGATCCGCCCGTCGGCGGTCAGCAGGGCGAGCCGGGCGGCAGTCCCCGAACCGCACGGCGAGCGGTCCAGCTGACCGTCCGCGAAGACCGTGACGCCGCGCTGGTGCGGGCCCGCCGGCGTGTCGGGCAGCTCCTGGTACAGGACCACCCCGTACAGGTCGTACTCCGCCACCAGGACCGCCCGGATCGCCCGGCCGAGCGCGGCCAGCTCCGGCAGCGCCGCCGGGGAGACCTCCGGGACCGCGAGCGAGGCGTAGCGGGCGCCGGCGTCCGCCACGTCCACCCGTACGGTGCCGAGCGCGGTGGCGACCGGCACCCCGCGGGCCAGTACGGTGGCCGGCACCGACCGGAAGCCCACCGCCGTGGTGCGACCGCCGGCCCGGTGCACCAGCGCGGTGACCCGGCCGGACGGCACGTCGATCCGCACCGGCACGCCGCCGTCCTCGGGTGCCGCGACCAGCCCGCTCTCCACCGCCCAGGCGCCGAGCGCGATGGTGCCGTGGCCGCAGGCGGTCGAGTAGCCGTCCTGGTGGAAGAAGAGGACGCCGAGCTGGGCCCCACGGTCGTCCGGCGGCACCAGGAACCCGCCGTACATCCCCGCGTGCCCCCGCGGTTCGCGGGTGAGCAGCTGCCGGACGCCGTCCAGCGGGCCGCCGCCCGGGCCGAGCGCGTGGGCCCGGCGCTCGGCGACGGTGTCGCCGGGGACGGCCGGCAGGCCGCCGGTGACGATCCGGAACGGCTCGCCCGCGGTGTGGTAGTCGATGGTCTCGATGATCACCGAGGGCCGCCGTCGGGCAGCAGGGTGATGGTCCGTTCGGTGGCGTAGAAGTCGAGCGCGGCCGCGCCCTGCTCGCGCGGGCCGTAGGAGGCCGTCTTGGCCCCGCCGAACGGTAGGTGGAAGTCGACACCGCTGGTGGGCGCGTTGATCCGGATCATCCCGGCGTGCAGGCGGTCGGCGGCGGCCAGCGCGACGTCCAGGTCGGCGGTGTGCACCGAGGCGGCCAGGGTGTGTCGGGTGGCGTTGGCCAGCGCCACGGCCTGGTCCAGGTCGGTGGCGGGCAGCAGGACGGCGATCGGGCCGAAGAACTCCTCGGTCAGCAGCGGATGCCCGTCCGGGACGTCGGCGAGCAGCGTCGGTTCGATGAACCAGCCGTCCAGCGGCGCCCGTTCGCCACCGGCCAGGACCTTCGCGCCGGCGGCCCGGGCGGAGTCGACCGCACCGGTGAGGCGGTCCAGCGCGGCTTCGGAGATCACCGGGCCGCAGACCGTCTCCGGCCGCGCGGGGTCGCCGGCCGGGGTCGCGGCCAGCGCCTTGGCCAGCGCGGTCCGCAGCGCCGGGTAGGCCGGACCGATCGCGATCACCCGGCTGGTGGCGGTGCACTTCTGGCCCGCGTAGCCGGCGATGGCCGCGGCGAGGTGGGCGGCGGCCCGGTCGAGGTCGGCGTCCGGCAGCACCAGGGCGGTGTTCACCCCGCCCAGCTCGGCCTGCACCGGGACGCCCCGGCTGCTGGCGGTGCGGATGACCGCCTGACCGGTGGCGGTCGATCCGGTGAAGGAGACCACGTCGGCCGCCGCGACCAAGGCGTGGCCCTCCTCCGGGCCGCCCGGCAGCACCGTCAGCACGTCCGCCGGCAGGTCGAGCAGTTCGGCCAGCCGCAGCGCGCAGGCGGTGGCCTCGGGGGCGGGCTTGAGCACCACGGTGTTGCCGACCCCCAGCGCCGGGGCGGCCTTCCAGGCCGGGATCGCCAGCGGGAAGTTCCACGGCGTGACCAACCCGGCCACCCCGTACGGGCGGCGGCGGGTCAGCAGCAGGCCGGCGCCTGCGGTCGGCTCGTGCACGGCGCCGGTGGGTGCGTAAGGGGCCTGGGCGTAGTAGCGCAGGATCGCGACGGTGCGGGTCACCTCGCCGCGGGCCTCGGTGATCGGCTTGCCGACCTCGCGGACGGTCAGCGCGGCGAGTTCGGTGGCGTTCGCCTCGACGGCGTCGGCGGCCCGGCCCAGCGCGGCCGAGCGCGCGGCGGCGCCGGCCGCCAGCCAGCCCGGCTGGGCGGCCCTGGCCCGTTCGACGGCCGCGGCGGTGCCGAACGCGCCGCGGGTCTGCGTCTCGAGGACCAGGTCGGCGGGGTCGGCGGGGTTGCGGGAGGTGACGGTCACAGCGGAAACCCTTCTCTCACAGCAGGAACCCCGCGGGGAACGGATCGGTGGGGTCCAGGAAGTACTGGGCGGTGCCGGTCAGCCAAGCGCGGCCGGTCACCGTGGGAACCACGGCGGGGCGGCCGGACACGGACGTCTCGGCGACCAGGCGGCCGGTGAAACGCGAACCGATGAACGACTCGTTGACGAAGTCGCGGTCGAGCGGGAGTTCGCCGCGGGCGTGCAGCTGGGCCATCCGGGCGCTGGTCCCGGTGCCACAGGGCGAGCGGTCGAACCAGCCGGGGTGGATGACCATCGCGTGGCGGGAGTGCTCGGCGGTGGCACCGGGAGCGAGCAGCTGGACGTGGTGGCAGCCGCTGATCCCGGGGTCCTCGGGGTGGACCGGCCGGGCGGCCTCGTTGATCGCCCTCATCAGGGCCAGCCCGGCGTCCAGGATCTCCTGCTTGCGGGCGTGCTCGAACGGCAGCCCGAGCGCGGCCAGCGGCAGGATCGCGTAGAAGTTGCCGCCGTAGGCGAGGTCGTAGCCGACCGTGCCGCGACCGGGCAGCCCGACCTTCTGGTCGAGGGCGACCGCGAAGGACGGGACGTTGCGGATCGTCACGGCGGTGGCGGCGCCGTCGCGGACCTGCACCTCGGCGGTGACCAGGCCGGCCGGGGTGTCCAGCCGGACGGTGGTGACCGGTTCGACCACCTCGACCATGCCGGTCTCCACCAGGACGGTGGCGACGCCGATGCTGCCGTGGCCGCACATCGGCAGCAGCCCGGAGACCTCGATGAACAGCACGCCCGCGTCCGCGTCGGGGCGGGTGGGCGGCTGCAGCACGGCGCCGCTCATCGCGGCGTGGCCGCGCGGCTCGCACATCAGCAGGGTGCGGAAGTGGTCGAGGTGCCGCTGGAAGTGGACTCGTCGCTCGGCCATGGTGGCGCCCGGGATGACGCCGAACCCCCCGGTGATCACACGGGTGGGCATGCCCTCGGTGTGCGAGTCGACGGCGTGGAAGACGTGACGGGTGCGCATCGGTGACCCTTCGTCGGTGGTGGGGTCGGTGGTGGGGTCGGCGGTCCCCGCGGCGGGGCGAGGTCCGTCCGCTGTCATCCGCCGCTGCCGCGGTCAGCTGGGCCGGCCCGCGGGCAGACCCGCGGCCGGCAGACCCGACGCCTGGGCGAGCGCACGCTCGGTGGCGGCGCGCACCTCGGCGGCGGCCTCCGCCGGCAGCGGACCGCGCGGCGGCCGGGTCGGCCCCCCGGGCCGACCCACCAGCTCCATCGAGAGCTTGATCGCCTGGACGAACTCGGTCCTGGAGTCCCAGCGCAGCAGCGGGTGCAGCGCCCGGTAGAGCGGCAGCGCGGCGGCCAGGTCGTGCGCGACCGCGGCCCGGTAGAGCGCGACGGTCGCTTCCGGCACCGCGTTGGGGAAACCGGCGATCCACCCGACCGCGCCGGCCAGCGCGAGTTCGAGCAGCACGTCGTCGGCGCCGACCAGCAGATCCAGGCCCGGTGCCGACTCGGCGATCTGGTAGGCACGGCGGACGTCGCCGCTGAACTCCTTGACCGCCACGATGCTGCCGTCCCCGTGCAGCGCGGCGAGCAGGTCGGGCGTGAGGTCCACCCGGGTGTCGTACGGGTTGTTGTAGGCGACGACCGGCAGCCCGGCCTTCGCGACCTCGGCGTAGTGCTCCCGGACGGTCGCGGCGTCGGCCCGGTAGGCGTTCGGCGGCAGCAGCAGGACGGAGCCGGCGCCCGCCTCGGCGGCCTGCTCGGCCCAGCGGCGGCACTCGGCGCTGCCGTATCCCGCCACCCCCGGCATCACCCGGGCCCCGTCGCCGGCCGCCTCGACGGCGGTCACGACCACCCGGGCGCGCTCGTCCGGCGTCAGCGTCTGGTACTCGCCGAGCGAACCGTTGGGGACCACCCCGTCGCAGCCGGAGTCCACCAGCCAGCGGACGTGCTGGGCGTAGGCGTCGAAGTCGACCGAGAGGTCGGCCCGGAACGGAAGCGCGGTGGCGACCATGATGCCGTGCCACGGGCGGATGCGGTCGAGCGAAGCGTTGACCACGAGCTTCTCCTTAATGAGGTGTGACATTTTATATTGTTCGCCGGGCGGGCGACAAGGGTGAGATCAGTGCTCGCGCCCGCGATCAACGCCCTCGTCGAGGAGCGCCAATCTCGCTTGAGAGCGCTGCTCTTCATACAGAGCACCGGCCACCTTGCCGATCACCGCTCCGTCAACAGATCGGCAGTCGCAACGGAGAGCAGCGCTCTCACTCCTCCACGCTCCCTTCGGCCAGCGCGGCCAGTTCCCCCAGCCGCACGGGACACGACAACGGCCGGCGGTCGGCCACCGGAGCAGTTCCCGACCCATCCCCCGCACCCGCGGCAGGACCAGCGCCCTCCGCGAGCAGACCGACGGCCGAGCCGCACATCCGCCCCTGGCACCACCCCATCCCCGCCCGGGTGAGCAACTTGACGGTCCGGACGTCTCCGGCCCCCAGGTCATCGACGGCCGCCCAGACCGCCGCGGCGGTGACCTCCTCACAGCGGCAGACCTCGGTGTCGGGGCGCAGCCAGTCGGCCCACCCCTGCCCCGGCCGGTGGCTCGCGGCCATCAGCTCCGCGAAGGCCCGCAACCGCCGCCGCCTGCCGAGCAGTTCCGAAGGCGGATCGACAGACCGGCCGGCGACTTCCCCGGCGATCGCCCGAGCAGCCAACTCACCTTCGCACAGAGCCAATTCAGCGCCACCGACACCACAGGACTCACCCGCCGCCCAGAGACCGGGCACGCTGGTGCGCTGCCGGCCGTCGACGCGCAGCGCGACCGCGCCGTCCGGAGTGACCCGCGTGGCCGCGCCCAACTCGACGGCCAGCTCGATCTGCGGGACCAGCCCGTGCCCCACCGCGAGCGCGTCGCAGGCGACTCGCCGCGCGGTCCCCGGCACCACGCGCCAGTCACCGTCCAGCCGTGCCACCGTCACCGCGGTGACCCGCTCGTCACCGTGCGCCTCGACCACAGCGCCGCCTCGCAGCAACCGCACGCGATGCCACAGGAACGCCGCCCCGTGCGCCGCCCCCTCCGCCAACTTGCCCGGGACGCCGACGAGTACATCCGGGCGGCGAGCGTAGCCGAGGTAGTCGGCGGCCTCGACCACGGCGGGCACCCGGGCACCGGCCGCCGCCAGCGACGCGGCCACCGCGAGCAACAGCGGGCCGCTCCCCGCCACCACGATCCGCCGCCCCGGCAGCACCAACCCCGACTTCAACATCGCCTGCACCCCACCCGCGCTCACCACGCCGGGCAAGGTCCAACCGGGGAACGGGAGTTGCCGCTCGTAGGCACCGGTTGCCAGCAGCACGGCCCGGGCGGTGATGACAGCGCCGCCCGCACCATCCGGCCCGGTAGCGGCGAACAACCGCCAGGTCTCGCCCGGTTCGGCGGCCCACACATGATGGTGCGTCAACTGGTCCACCCGACCGGAGCGGCAGTGGGACGTCAGGCGGTCCGCACGGTCGGCGAAGGCGTGCCAGTGGTGGTGCAACCGGTCCGGACGGGCGGCCCGCAGTTCGGGTGCCGGGTGCCGGTAGTACTGCCCACCCACCCGGGCACCCGCGTCGAGCAGAACACAACGCAACCCGAGGTCGGCAGCGGCCACCACCGCCGCCAGCCCGGCCGGACCTGCCCCGATCACCGCCAGGTCGTGGACCACCGCACCACCCGCCCACCGCCGCCCACCACGCTCAGACCCCGAGGTCGGCATGCCCGTCCCCCTCCTGCGTGGTGACGACGGCGCCCGGCTCGGCGAGCAGCAGGCAAGTGCGCTGGTTCGGAAGCCCGTTCACGGTGGCCAGGCAGTCGAAGCACACCCCGATCCCGCAGAACGCACCGCGCGGCCGGCCCGCCACCCGGGTGGTCCGCCAGGCCACGACGCCCGCGGCCCAGAGCGCGGCGGCGATGGTCTGCCCGGGCAGCGCGGGCACGCGCCGCCCGTCGAACTCGATGCTGTGGGCCGGCCCCGGGTCGGCCGCGACCAGCGCGGCGGGGGTACGTGCCATGGCTCCTCCGTTCTGCGCAAGCGAACAAGCGAACACGAGAACAAACACGCGAACAACGGGCGAGCGACAAGCGAGCAGTCAGGCGATCAGCCGCTCGACCGACCGGACGGACCAACCGGACGAACGGCCCGACCGGCTCACCCACCCCGTCCCCCGCTCGCCCCGCCCACCGCGAACCGCTCCGGACGGAACGGCGCGAGGTCCAACTCCATCTGCCCCCCGGTCAGCAGCCGGCTGATCAGCAGCCCCGTCGCGGGCGCCAGGCCGATCCCCGCGCCCTCGTGCCCACAGGCGTGGTACAGGCCCGGCGCCCGCGCATCCGCGCCGATCGCCGGCAGATGGTCCGGCAGGTACGGACGGAAGCCCCGGTACGCGCGCAGCACCCGCACATCGGCCAGCACCGGGAAGAGCGCCGCCGCCTGAGCCGCCAGCCGGGCCAGCACGGCGACCGACAGCACCGGATCGAAGCCGACCCGTTCCCGGCTGGCACCGATCAGCACCGGCCCGGACGGCGTCCCCTCGACCACGGCCGAGGTCTGCAGCCCGGCCGAGTCACTCGCCACGTCGGCGACGTAGTCCGCCGCGTAGACCTTGTGCCGCACGACCCGCGGCAGCGGCTCGGTGACCAGGACGAAGCCACGCCGGGGCAACACCGGCAGCGTCACCCCGGCCAGCGCCGCGATCTCGCCACCCCAGGTACCCGCGGCATTGACCACGGCCCCGGCGGCCAGCGTGCGCCGCGCCGTCCGCACCCCGCGCACGGCACCGCCCGGCCCGGTCACCAGCGCGTCGACGCGCTCGCCCAGATGGACCCGGGCACCGGCCCGACGCGCCGCGTGCAGCAGGTGGGCGGCAGCCAGCGCCGGCTGGACCTGGGCGTCCTGCGGATAGTGGAACCCGCCGGCCACTCCGGGCGCGAGGTGCGGCTCCAGCTCCCGCAGCCCGGCGGCGGACACCTCCGCGGCCGTCACGCCGGCCGCCGCCTGCGCGGTCGCCAGCCTGCGCAGCACCGTCAGCCGACCGTGGTCCGCGGCGACCACCAGCCCGCCCTTGGCCTCGTACTCGACCGCCGCGGGCAGCTCCTCGGCGAGCTCGCGCCACAGTCGTGCGGAGAACAGCGCCAGTGCCAGTTCGGGCCCCGGCTCCTTGTCGGAGACGAGCAGGTTGCCCTCCCCCGCCCCCGTGGTCCCGCCCGCCACCGGCCCCCGGTCGACGACGGCGACCGACAGCCCGGCGCGGGCGGCGTAGTAGGCGCAGGCGGCGCCGACCACGCCGGCGCCGACCACCACGACATCGTGGGACGGTCTCATAACCACGTCAGTAATATGTCACATTTCCAACCCGCCGCCAAGGAATCCCGTACGGCGAGCCCAGGTCTCGGCTGACGCAGGCACCGACGGCTGACGGAGGCAGCAACGGCGGAGCGCCCCGACCCACCAGGGTCGAGGCGCTCCGCCGTACCGGTCACCGTCACCGCATCACCCTCAGGTGATGTCGTCGTCCACCTGCTCGCCCCGCGCCACCGGCACGGACGCCACCGGCGCCGGCGAGGCGACCGCCGGCGCGGACGCCGTCACGGCCTCGGCCGACCCGACCGTCTCCACGCCCAGATCGACGTGCGAGGCTTCCTCGTCACTCAGCCCGGCATCCGGGTTGCGGCGCAGCCGGCGCCGGTCGTTGAGCAGCGAGATCCCCACCGCGGCGAAGAACAGCACCCAGATCGGCGAGGCCAGCGCCAGCATGCTCAGCGGGTCGGCACTGGGCGTGGCGAACGCCGCGAAGACCGTGATGCCCATGATCATGCCGCGCCACCAGCCGAGCATCCGCTTGCCCGTGAGCGCGCCGGTGAAGTTCAGCATCACCAGCACCAGCGGGAACTCGAAGGCCGCCCCGAAGACCAGCACCATCCTGGTGGCGATGTTGAAGTAGTCCTCGGCGGGCAGGATCTGCTGCGCCCCGATCGGAGTGAACGAGGACAGCACCCGGATGGTGGTCGGCATCAGCAGGTACGCGCAGACCGCGCCGCCCAGGAAGAGCGGGATGCCGGCGGCCAGGAAGCCCAGCGAGTACTTGCGCTCGTTGCGGTGCAGACCGGGGGAGATGAACGCCCACAGCTGGTACAGCCACACCGGCAGCGCGCCGAGCAGGCCCGCGGTCAGCGAGACCTTGAGGGCGAGGGTGAACGGCGTGGTGACACCGATGACGGCGACCACCGAGCACTTGTGGGCGGCCTCCGCCTGCTGCTGGAGCTCCGCGGCGGTGCAGCTCGGCAGCGGCCGCATCAGGAAGACCTGCAGCTCCTTGTTGAAGCACGCCGCGATGATCGTGCACACCACGATCGCCAGCACCGACTTGACCAGCCGGTTGCGCAGTTCGCGCAGGTGATCCCCGAGGGACATCCGACCTTCGGGGTCCTTGGGCGGTTTGGAAGACTTGCTCAACCCCGGTCCTCAACTCGTGCGTCGTGGCCCGCCGGACGGCGGACCGCGGTGCGGACCGGCGGGCGCTCAGCGCGGCCCGCCGCTCCCGTGCTCGGTGACCGGCCGTGCGGTGGAGGTGTCACCGGGCGCGGCCTGAATCGTCCTGACCGTCCCGCCCGACGCCACCGGACCGGCGGCCGGCCGCTCCGTCCCCCCGCCGCGCGGCGCGGCGCTCTCGCTGCGCAGGATCCGCAGTGACCGCGCCAGTCCCCGGGCCAGCTCCGGCAGCCGCTTGCCGCCGAAGAAGGCGAACGCCATCAGGGCGATCATCAGGAACGCCAGGATCCTGCCCATGGGCGACTGCTCTCTCGACGTGGGCGACCGGACGCCGCCGAGGGCGCCGAAACCGCTGGTGGACGTGACGGCGGGCCCACGGGACACCGCAGGCCACGGTCAGAGCCTAACGCGCGCGTCCCGGCAGGAGCAGACCAGTGCACCCGACGGGCAGGTGAAGTTTGGCCGCGTCAGCCCTGTACGGTTCGCGCCAGCTCCCCGGAGGCCTCCGTCAGCGCCCGCCCGGCGGCGTCCACCTGCCGGGCCAGGCCCCGCACGTCCCGCCACAACCGACCCGCGAGCACCCCCAGTACCAGCAGCCCGGCCGTGGCCAGGCCGACCGCCGCCATGATGGTCCACGGCATGACGCTCCTCCGTCCTCAACTCGAGTCCGACCGGGCCCAACGCCCTCAGCCCTGGGCCGCCGGAACGGCCTGGAGCAACCGGATGGTGCTCACTCCGGCACCGCTCAGCGCCGCGACGATCTTCTCCCCGGCCGGCTTGCGCACCGCCGCCCCGCAGGCGGGACAGGTGAAACTGTAGAAGGTCCGCTCCCGGGTGCGCCCCAGCGCCAGCCGGAACTCGGACGCCGCGAGCTCGACCTTCTCCCGGCATTGCGAGCAGTAGACCTTGAAACGGGTGTCCTCGGCGAACCCGGCCTCCACTCCCCCGTCCTCCTCCGCCACGCCTCAGCCCACCACGCCCGACGAACCCGCCGGCTCCCCGTACCCCGCCAACGCCGCCGACGCCGCCTCCCGCGCCTGCTCGGCCAGGTGCGCCGGCGAAACGATCCGCCCGTCCCGCCCGAGCCGCAGCGCCAGGGTGCGCAGCCCCGACGGGTCCGAGCTGCGCAGGGTGATCCGCAGCCCGCCGTCCGGCAGCTCCTCGGCCAAGTCGTGCGTGTAGTACTCGGCGACCCACCGTCCGGCCGGCCCGACCTCGACCACCACCTGCGGGTCGTCCGCCGCCGGGTTCACCAGCCCCTGCGAGAGGTCGCGCGGCTCCAGCCGGGGTGGGTCCGCGGGCGCGTCCAGCAGCTTGACCTCGGCCACCCGGTCGAGCCGGAACAGCCGGCGGTCCTCCGAGGTCCGGCACCAGCCCTCCAGGTAGGTGTGGCCCTCGGTGACCAGCCGGATCGGGTCCACCTCGCGCTCGGTCATCCCGCCGCGCCCGTGCGAGTAGTAGCGCAGCCAGATCCGCCGCCGCTCGCTGAGCGCCCGGTCGATGTCGGCGAAGACCTGACCCTCGGCCTCGAAGGTCACCCCGACCCGGGCGCTGCCCTCGGCGCTCTCCCCCGCCGCGTTCTCGATCTTGGCGACGGCCCGGGTGAGCGCCTGGCGGTCCCGCTCGCGCAGCCCCGGCAGCCCGGCCACCGCCCGGGCGGCCACCAGCAGCGCGGTGGCCTCGTCGGCCGCCAGCCGCAGCGGCTGCGCGACGTCGTCGACGTTGTGCCACCAGATCCGCTCGCCGTCGGTGTCGATGTCCAGCAGGTCGCCGCCGCGGAAGCTGGTACCGCACATCGGCAGCACGTTCAGGTCCGCGATCAGCTCGCGCTCGGTGATCCCGAAGGCCCGGGCCACCTCGGCGACCTCGGCTCCGGGGCGCTCGCGCAGGTAGGTGACCAGCGAGAGCATGCGGCGGGTCTGGTCGATGGCGTTGCTCACCGTCAGGCTCCTTCAGCTGCGAGGCCGGCCACCGCGCGCAGCCGGTCGATGACGTCGGCGCGCAGGTCGTCCGGCTCCAGGACGACCAGGTCCGGCCCGTACTCGGCCAGGTCGGCGCCCAGCCCGTAGCCGTACGGGATCTCCAGCTCGTCCCACTGCTCGTCCACCGCGCGGGTGCTCAGTGCCTTGGTCCGCAGCGGGAAGCCGGCGCCGCGGCGCAGCCGGACGGTCGCCGTCGCGGTCGCGCCCTCGCCCGCGAAGGTGGCCACGTACGCGCGCACGTCCACGTGCTCGGGGATGTGCGCGGTGAACACGCCGCCGCGGGCCCGCACCCGGCCGCTGATCCGGCTCAGCCGGAACACCCGGACCGCCGCCCGGTCCCGGTCCCAGCCGGCCAGGTACCAGTGCCCGCGCCAGCACTCCAGCGCCCACGGCTCCACCGTGCGCTGCTCGACCGCCGAGGCACCCGCCTTGCGGTACTCGAAACTCACCGGACGGCGGTCCCGCGCGGCCAGCAGCAGCGGCTCGAACGCGGCCTCCCGGGCCGGGATCCGCGGCTCCAGCGCGGTGCGCCCCTCGGGCTCCTCCTCGGTGAACGGCACCCCGGCCGCCCGCAGCTTCTGCAGCGCGCCGCTCGCCGCCCCGGAGAGCCGGGCCTGCTGCCACACCTTGGCCGCCAGGCTGAGCGCGGCGGCCTCCTCGGCGTCCAGCGCGATCTCCGGCAGCCGGTTGCGGTCCCGGCGGGCCAGGTAGCCGATCTCGCCGTCCAGGGTGTTCTCGTCAGTGTCGATCAGGAGCCCCAGCTCGCGGAGATCGTCCTTGTCCCGCTCGAACATCCGGTTGAAGGCGTCCTCGCTGCCGTGCGACCCGGCTTCCCGGTAGGCCTCGACGGACTCCCGCAGCTCCCGCTTGGAGAGCGGACGTTTGGTGTTCATCAGGCACAGGGCGAGGTTCATCAGCCGCTCTGCCTTGGCGATCGCCATCGCTGACCCTTCCGGTGTGCCGCGCCGCGCGCGGGTGCCCGCCGAGGAATCTTGATCCCGGCGACCCGACCGTACCGGTAGCACCACACAGAGCGAAAGCCGAGGTGGCCGCACCCCGCCGGAGCGGGCTGCGGCCACCTCGGCGAGGGGCTCAGACGCCCAGCAGGTCGACCACGAAGATCAGGGTCGAGCCGGCCGGGATCAGCGGCGACGGCGACTGGTTGCCGTACGCCTTGTGGGCCGGGATGATCAGCTCGCGCCGGCCACCCACCTTCATGCCCACGACACCCTCGTCCCAACCCTTGATGACGCGGCCGGCGCCCAGCGGGAACTGGAACGGGGTACCGCGGTTCCAGCTGGCGTCGAACTCCTCACCGGTCTCGAAGGTCACGCCAACGTAGTGGACCTTGACCAGCTGGCCCGGCTTGGCCTCCTCGCCGGTGCCCACCTCGATGTCGCGGATCTGCAGGTCGGCCGGCGCCTCGCCGCCCGGGAAGTCGATCTCCGGCTTCTTCTTCTCGCTCATCACTGCCTCTTCCTCATCGGCCGACTGACTCGGCCGTCACGTCAACAACCCGGAACACAGCACGGCGGCGGAGCACCGTACCGCGGCTCCGACGGGAACCACCGTACGGGCGTCCGCCGCCCGCGCAGTTCAGGCCCGGCCGCGGGTCGCCCCGACAGCCGGTCGCCCTATCTTGTCATCACTGCCCGCCGCTGCCGCCCGAGCCCTGCCCGGCGGCCAGGATGTCGACCACGAACACCAGGGAGGCGTTGGCCGGGATCCCGCTGCCCGCCGGCGGCTGGTCCTTGTAGGCCAGCGAGGCCGGGATCACCAGCTCGATCCGGCTGCCCACGTTCTGGCCGACCACGCCCTGGTCCCAGCCGGCGATGACCTGGCCGGCACCGACGGCGAAGGGGAATGCCTGCCCCTTGGGGATCGAGGAGTCGAACTCCTTGCCGTCCTTCAGCGTCACGCCGGTGTACTGGACGACCACCTGCTGACCGCTCTGCACCTTCGGCCCGTTGCCCTGGATCAGCACCGCGGTCTTCAGGCTGGTCGGGTCGGTCACGTTCGCCGGCGGCGTGATGGTGTCGGCCTTCTTCGGACCGTTCACCTTGACCTGCGGGAAGTCGGCCGGCGGCTCGGTCACGTCACCGCTCACCCGGGCGTCCGGCGCGACCGCCCCCTGGATGTCGATCACCATGATCAGGTCGTCGTTGCCGCCCACGCCGAGCTGCGGGTTGCCCTGGGAGCCGAAGGCCGCGGTCGGCGGCGCGACCACCAGCACCCGGCTGCCCGCCTTCTGCCCCACCAGGGTGGAGTCCAGCGCCGGGATCAGCTGGCCGGTGCCCGCCTGGAAGATCTGCGGCTGACCGTTGCTGTCGTAGCTCCCCGGGAGGTCCTTGCCGGTGTTCCAGTCCTTCAGCGTGAGCCCGACGGTCACCCAGTCGTTCTTGTTGATCTTGGGGCCGCTGCCCTCGGAGATCGTCTTCGCCACGAACGTACCGTCCGGGGCCTGGGACGGCACGGTGATGGTCGCCTTCTTGCCGAAGTCACCGGTGACCGTCGGCAGCACCTTGGCGTCGTGCTTCAGCGGCGGCACGGCCGGGGTGCTCGGCGAGCTGCTAGCGGTGTCCGAGGCCGCCGGCTTGCTGTCGTCGTGCTTGTTGACCAGGTACAGCCCGGCACCGCTGCCCACCAGCAGCACGGCCAGCACGGTGCCCAGGATCACCCCGAGCCGGCCACCGCCCGGCGCGTTCTCGTAGTCCGCCTCGGACAGCTGCTGCTTGCGCACGGTCGACGCGAAGACCTGCGGCGCCTCGTCCTCGGACGTCCCACCCGACACGACCGGGGCGCTCTGACCGGGCTGCGCCCAACCGGCCTGCTGCTTGAGGATCGACGGCGGGATCACGATCGACTCGCCGTCCCCGGGCAGCGGGCCGCCGGGCCGCGACGCCGCCGGGTCTACCGCACCACTCGCGGTACCGGCCTCGTCCGGGCCCGAAGCATTCTCAGCCATGACTCCCCTATCCTCGCCCTCAAGATCGCTCGCCGCTGTGCGAAATCGCCAGCAGTATGTCAGCTCGACATGAGGGCAGGCATTCGCGGGGTGTCCATGACACCCCGCGAATGCCCACCCACGCCAGGAACTACACAGCCTCCAGGATGTCGATCACGAACACCAGGGTCGAGTTCGCCGGAATCGAGGACTGCGCCTTGTCCCCGTAGCCCAGCGACGGCGGAATGACCAGTTGCACCCGGCTGCCCACGTTCTGCCCCACCAGGCCCTCGTCCCAGCCCTTGATCACGCTCCCGGTCCCCACCTGCAGCGCCTGGGCACCGCCGTGGCTCCAGGAGGAGTCGAACTGCTGCCCGTTGCTCCAGGTCACCCCGGTGTACTGGACCACCAGCGTCTGCCCCGCCTTGACCTGCTTGCCGTCCCCCTTGATCAGCACCGAGGTCTTCAGGTCGGTCGGCGCCGCCTCGTTCGACGGGATGGTGATGGTCGGCGCCGCCTTGCCGTTGTCCTTCACCTGCGGCAGCGTCGGCGGCGGCTGGGTCATCGCCCCGGTCACCACCGAGTCCTGCGGCACCGCCTGCGCCACGTCCAGCACGAACACCACGGTGTCCCCCGGACCGATCCCCAGGGTGGTGTTCCCGGTGTTGCCGAAGGCCGCCGCCGGCGGCGCCACCACCAGCACCCGGCTGCCCACCTTCTTGCCCACCACGCTCTGGTCGAAGGCCGGCACCAACTGCCCGATCCCGGCCTGGTAGAGCTGCGGCTTGGACCCCGCGTCGTACGAGCTCGGCAGGTCCTTGCCGGTCGTCCAGTCCTTCGCGGTGTAGTTCACCGTCACCCAGTCGCCGTGGCCGACCGTCGGGCCGTCCCCGTCACTGACCGAGCTCACCACGAACTGCCCGCTCGGCGGCCCGGACGGAAGGGTGATCGTCGCCTTGCTCCCGACGTCACCGCTCACCATCGGCATCGGCGAGGCCGAACTCACCGGGCTCGGCACCGCCGGCGCCGAACTGGTCGGCGCCGCGGACGACCCGCTCTTCACGGGTGTACCGCTGCTGCACGCCGTCAGCGCCAGCAGAGGCAGGACAAGGAGCACCCCGGCGATCCGTCGCACGGTCTTCCTAACTGTCGGTCAAGTACGGCCAGCGAACTCGACCCACCCTAGAACCATTACCTGACGGCTCCACGCAAGGCGGGGGGGGGGGGGGGGGGGGGGGGGGGGGGGGGGGGGGGGGGGGTGGCGCGGGGGGGGGGGGGGGGGGGGGGCCCCCCCCCCCCCCCCCCCCCCCACGCCGGTGGGTCCCGCTCGGGGTCCGGATCGGGCCGCCGTCGTCACTCCGGG
>NZ_JBITZU010000016.1:27835-53181 GCF_044547075.1 Kitasatospora sp. NPDC052896 | reverse complement strand
GCGCCGCGCCCCGCGGGGGGGGCGGGGGCCGCCCCCCCCCGGGGCGCCGCGCCGCGGGCCCCCCCCCCCCCCCCCCCCCCCCCCCCCCCCCCCCCCCCCCCCCCGGCCGGCCCGCCGGCTACATCCCGGCGATCAGCTTCTCCACCCGTTCGTCCACCGAGCGGAACGGGTCCTTGCAGAGCACCGTGCGCTGCGCCTGGTCGTTCAGCTTCAGGTGCACCCAGTCCACCGTGAAGTCCCGGCGCTGCTCCTGCGCCCGACGGATGAAGTCCCCGCGCAGCCGGGCCCGGGTGGTCTGCGGCGGCACCGACTTCGCCTCGAAGGTCTTCAGGTCGGTGGTCACCCGCTGCGCCTGGCCCTTGCCCTGCAGCAGGTAGAAGAGCCCGCGCCGGCGGTGGATGTCGTGGTACGCGAGGTCGATCTGGGCGATCCGCGGGTTGGACATGCTCATCTGGTGCTTCTCGCGGTAGCGCTCGATCAGCTGGTACTTCATGATCCAGTCGATCTCGGTGCCGGCCTTGGCCAGGTCCTCGGTGCGCACCGCCTCCAGCGTGCGACCCCACAGCTCCAGGACCCGGGCCACCGTGCCGGTGTTCAGCCCCTTGCGGTCGGCGAACTCCAGCGCCTTGGTGAAGTACTCCTCCTGGATCTCCAGGGCGCTGGCCTCCCGGCCGTTCGCCAGCCGCACCTGGTGCCGGCCGGTCAGGTCGTGGCTGACCTCGCGGATCGCCCGGATCGGGTTCTCCAGTGTGAGGTCCCGCATCACCACACCGGCCTCGATCAGCCGCAGCACCAGGTCGGTGGCGCCGACCTTGAGCAGCGTGGTGGTCTCCGACATGTTGGAGTCGCCGACGATCACGTGCAGCCGCCGGTACCGCTCGGCGTCCGCGTGCGGCTCGTCCCGGGTGTTGATGATCGGACGGGACCGGGTGGTCGCCGAGCTGACGCCCTCCCAGATGTGCTCGGCCCGCTGGCTCACGCAGTAGACCGCGCCGCGCGGCGTCTGCAGCACCTTGCCCGCCCCGCAGATCAGCTGGCGGGTCACCAGGAACGGGATGAGCACGTCGGCCAGCCGGGAGAACTCGCCGTGCCGGGCCACCAGGTAGTTCTCGTGACAGCCGTAGGAGTTGCCCGCCGAGTCGGTGTTGTTCTTGAAGAGGTAGACGTCCCCGGCGATGCCCTCCTCGTGCAGCCGCCGCTCGGCGTCCACCAGGAGGCCCTCCAGGATGCGTTCACCCGCCTTGTCGTGCGTCACCAGCTCGGTGACGTCGTCGCACTCCGGCGTGGCGTACTCGGGATGCGAACCGACGTCCAGATAGAGGCGGGCGCCGTTGCGCAGGAAGACATTGCTGCTGCGTCCCCAGGAAACTACGCGGCGGAAGAGGTACCTGGCCACCTCGTCCGGAGACAGACGCCGTTGTCCCCGAAACGTGCACGTGACGCCGTACTCGTTCTCCAGCCCGAAAATTCGGCGGTCCATGCTGGGACTTTACGCTTCCGACAGCGTTCTGAAACCGTTTCGGCCGCGCCAATCGGGCCACGATTTCCAGCAGTCGGAAAACGCGCACGCCCGTGCGGTGCGGCGCCCTGCACGCCGCACCGCACGGGCGCGATGGCCGTACGGCCGGGAACTACGCCTCCGGGGCGGCCGGGCCGGTCCCGTCGGCCGGGGTGTCGGCCTCGTCCACCGCGGCCGACTCGTCGCCGCTCAGCAGCCGGCTGAGCTGGCCGCCCAGGATCCGCTTGAACTTGCGCTGCTGGAACCGGCCGCGGTCCAGCACCGCGACCTCCAGCTGCTCCGGGGTGAGCGCCCGCGGCGTGCCGCCGTTGGGGTCCCGGGCGAGCGAGTCCACGGCCAGCCGGAGCGCCTCGGCCAGGCTCATCCCGGACCGGTGCCGCTGGCCCAGGTAGTTGCCGATCGAGTCGGCGTTGCCGCCGACCACGATCGAGTTCTTCTCGTCCACCACGGAACCGTCCGGGGTGAGCCGGTAGATCTGGTCGTCCTCCGCGGTGCGGCCCACCTCGGCGACGATCAGCTCGACCTCGTACGGCTTCTCGCCGACCGAGGAGAAGATGGTGCCCAGCGTCTGGGCGTAGACGTTGGCCAGCCCACGGGCCGTCACATCGGCCCGGTCGTAGGAGTAGCCGCGCAGATCGGCGTAGCGCACGCCGCCGATCCGCAGGTTCTCGAACTCGTTGTAGCGGCCGACCGCCGCGAAGGCGATCTTGTCGTAGATCTCCGAGACCTTGTGCAGCGCCCGGGAGGTGTTCTCGGCGACGAAGACGATGCCGTCGGCGTAGGTGAGCACGACCACGCTGCGGCCGCGCGCGATGCCCTTGCGGGCGTACTCCGCGCGGTCCGCCATGGCCTGCTGAGGCGAGACGTAGAACGGTGTGGACACCGGCGGTCGTCCCCTTCTGTCAGGTGGGTGAGTGGGTGTGGCCCTGGCGGACTAGAGCAGGGGGGCCTGCGGCCCGTTGGGGTGGGTGAGTCGCCGGTCCGTGATCGAGACCGCGATCCGCGCCACCTCGTCGTCGGACAGCCTGCGGAGGCCGTCCTCGGTGATCAGCGAGACGATCGGGAAGATCTGCCGGGCGATGTCCGGACCGCCGGTCGCCGAGTCGTCGTCGGCCGCGTCGTAGAGCGCCTGGACCACCAGGGTGGCGGCCTCGTCGCCGGTCAGGTCCTCCCGGTAGAGCTTCTTCAGCGAGCCGCGGGCGAAGAGCGAGCCGGAGCCGATGGCCGCGAAGCCCCGCTCCTCGGACCGGCCGCCGGTGACGTCGTAGGTGAAGATCCGACCGCGGCCGAGGTCGAGGTCGTAGCCGGCGAAGATCGGCACCACGGCCAGGCCCTGCATCGCCATGCCCAGGTTGCCCCGGATCATGGTGGTCAGCCGGTTGGCCTTGCCCTCCAGGGAGAGCACGGTCCCCTCGATCTTCTCGTAGTGCTCCAGCTCGAGCTGGAAGAGCCGGACCATCTCCACCGCGAGCCCGGCGGTGCCGGCGATGCCGACCGCGCTGTACTCGTCGGCGGGGAAGACCTTCTCGATGTCGCGCTGGGCGATCACGTTGCCCATGGTGGCCCGCCGGTCACCGGCGAGCACCACCCCGCCGTCGAACACCGCCGAGACGATGGTGGTCCCGTGCGGCGCCTCGACGGTCAGCCCCTCGGGGAGCGTCCGCCGACCGGGCAGCAGTTCGGGCGAGTGGTCCGCCAGGAACTCGATGAACGAGGAGGACCCGGGGGTCAGGAAGGCAGCCGGTAGACGCCCGGTGCCGCGAGTGTTGGCTTCCACACGATTCCTTCCAGATGAGTCGGCGGCCCGCCGAAGTGCCTCGGGCCGGTCCCTCGGCCTTTCCCGGTGCCGCACTGTGGGCGAAGCGGAGGACGCCACGGACCCTACCCGTTTCCCGGCCGTGATCCACATGCTCGGCCCATCCGGCCCGACGACGCACCGCTCGGCGTCGCCACAGACCGCGCCGCAGGCGCGACAAGGCGCCTGCGGCGCGGGAAGAGTGCTCGGCAATGCTTTTCCGCATTTCGGGCGATGTGCCCGGAATGCGATTCCGGGGCGCCTTACTGTCCGCCCTTCTGGACAAATCCGCGCACGAAGTCCTCGGCGTTGGACTCGAGGACTTCGTCGATTTCGTCCAGCACCGCGTCAACGTCGTCGCTCAGCTTTTCCTGGCGTTCCTTGAGCTCCTCGGACTGCTCCGCCTCCGCTACCTGTTCCTCGGTCTCCTCCGAGGAGCGGTTCGCCCGCTGCTGGCCGCCGCCGGTGTCCTTGGTCGCCATGTCCCTCACCCCGCTCGCATTCGTCTGGCACGGTTGGTCGGAGCCTGTTGCTCAGACCCTATACACCGGGTGGCGACAAGCGCTGCCCGTTTGCGTGGTGTCCGCGGCTCACGCCACGGGCACCGGGTCGGACGGTCCGCCCCACTCTCTTCAACGCCGGAACGTCACCTGGATGATTCCCCTCCACCGGGTCGTTCACCCGTGGTGTGTGATCGCTCACCCACCGGAGAGGACCCGGACCAGGTCCTCCGCGGTGCGGCAGCGGTCCAGCAGTTCCTTGACGTGGTTGCGGGTGCCGCGCAGCGGCTCCAGGGTGGGCACCCGTTGCAGCGAGTCGCGGCCGGGCAGGTCGAAGATCACCGAGTCCCAGGAGGCCGCCGCGACGTGCTCGGCGTACTGCTCCAGGCAGCGGCCGCGGAAGTAGGCACGGGTGTCCTCCGGCGGCTGGTGGACCGCCCGGGCGACCTCGTCCTCGGTCACCAGCCGGTCGAACCGGCCGCGCGCGACCAACCGGTTGTAGAGGCCCTTCTCCGCCCGGACATCGCTGTACTGCAGGTCGACCAGGTGCAGCCGCGGGTTGTCCCAGTCCAGCCCGTCCCGCTGCCGGTAGCCCTCCAGCAGCTCCCGCTTGGCGATCCAGTCGAGCTGCCGGGACAGGCTCATCGGGTCACGCTCGAGCCGGCCGAGCACGTCCTCCCAGCGGGCGAGCACGTCCTTGGTCTGTTCGTCGGCGTCGTGGCCGTAGCGGTCCTCGACGTACTTGCGGGCCAGCTCGCAGTACTCCATCTGGAGCTGCACGGCGGTCAGCTTGCGGCCGCTGCGCAGCGCGATCAGCTGCCGCAGCTCGGGGTCGTGGGAGATCCGGTGCAGGGTCCGGACCGGCTGGTCGACGGCGAGGTCGACCGCGATGAACCCCTCCTCGATCATCGCCAGCACCAGCGAGGTGGTGCCGAGCTTGAGGTAGGTGGAGATCTCGGAGAGGTTGGCGTCGCCGATGATCACGTGCAGCCGGCGGTACTTCTCGGCGTCGGCGTGCGGTTCGTCCCGGGTGTTGATGATCGGCCGCTTGAGCGTGGTCTCCAGGCCGACCTCGACCTCGAAGTAGTCCGCCCGCTGGCTGATCTGGAAGCCGTTGGCGGAGCCGTCCTGCCCGATGCCCACCCGACCGGAGCCGGTGACCACCTGGCGGGAGACGAAGAAGGGCGTGAGGTGGCGGACGATGTCGGCGAACGGGGTGGCCCGCTGCATCAGGTAGTTCTCGTGGGTGCCGTAGGAGGCGCCCTTGTTGTCGGTGTTGTTCTTGTACAGGTGGATCTGCTGCCCGTTGGGCAGCTCCAGCGCCCGGGCGGCGGCCTCGGCCATGATCCGTTCGCCGGCCTTGTCCCAGAGCACCGCGTCGCGCGGGTTGGTGACCTCGGGCGAGCTGTACTCGGGGTGGGCGTGGTCCACGTAGAACCGGGCGCCGTTGGTCAGGATGATGTTGGCGAGGCCGATGTCCTCGTCGGTGAGCTGGCTGGCGTCCGCCACCTCGCGGGCGAGGTCGAAACCCCGGGCGTCCCGCAGCGGGTTCTCCTCCTCGAAGTCCCAGCGGGCGCGGCGCGCCCGGTGCATCGCCGCCGCGTAGGCGTTGACGATCTGGGACGAGGTGAGCATGGCGTTGGCGTTGGGGTGCCCGGGCACGGAGATCCCGTACTCGGTCTCGATGCCCATCACGCGCCTTACGGTCATGCGGCCCTCCTTGCCCGTCGCCCCGCCCCGAGCGGGCGGGGCACCGACGTGACTGCTGTGGCGCCGCGGCTGACGGACCGTCGGGTCCGCGGGGCGGCGGGTCGGACGTGGTGCGCTGCGCCGCGGCCGGGGCAGGGGGCCGGCGGCGCAGACGCGCCGTCCGGCCGCGGAGCCCGGGGGGCCGCGGCCGGACGGGGTGGCGGTGCGGGACGACTACAGGTACTGACCGGTGTTGGCCACCGTGTCGATGGAGCGGCCGGACTCGGCGCCCTGCTTCCCGGTGACCAGGGTGCGGATGAAGACGATCCGCTCGCCCTTCTTGCCGGAGATCCGGGCCCAGTCGTCCGGGTTGGTGGTGTTGGGGAGGTCCTCGTTCTCCTTGAACTCGTCGACGCAGGCGGCGAGCAGGTGGGAGACGCGCAGACCGCGCTGACCGTGGTCCAGGAAGTCCTTGATGGCCATCTTCTTGGCCCGGTCGACGATGTTCTGGATCATGGCGCCGGAGTTGAAGTCCTTGAAGTAGAGGACTTCCTTGTCACCGTTGGCGTAGGTGACCTCCAGGAAACGGTTCTCCTCGCTCTCGGAGTACATCCGCTCGACCACGGACTGGATCATGGCGGCGACGGTCGCCTCCAGCGAACCGTCGTGCTCCTTGAGGTCGTCCGGGTGGAAGGGGAGCGAGGGCTTGAGGTACTTGGAGAAGATGTCCTTGGCGGCCTCGGCGTCCGGGCGTTCGATCTTGATCTTGACGTCCAGCCGGCCGGGACGCAGGATCGCCGGGTCGATCATGTCCTCGCGGTTGGAGGCGCCGATCACGATGACGTTCTCCAGGCCCTCCACGCCGTCGATCTCGGCGAGCAGCTGGGGAACGATGGTGTTCTCGACGTCCGAGCTGACGCCGGAACCACGGGTGCGGAAGAGCGACTCCATCTCGTCGAAGAAGACGATGACCGGAGTGCCCTCGCCGGCCTTCTCGCGCGCCCGTTGGAAGACCAGCCGGATCTGCCGCTCGGTCTCGCCGACGTACTTGTTGAGCAGCTCGGGGCCCTTGATGTTGAGGAAGTAGCTCTTGCCCTGCGGGCGGCCGGTGACCTCGGCGACCTTCTTGGCGAGCGAGTTGGCGACCGCCTTGGCGATCAGCGTCTTGCCGCAGCCGGGCGGGCCGTAGAGCAGGACGCCCTTGGGCGGGCGCAGCTCGTACTCGCGGAACAGCTCGGCGTGCAGGTAGGGCAGCTCGACCGCGTCGCGGATCTGCTCGATCTGGTTGGAGAGGCCGCCGATCTGGCGGTAGTCGATGTCCGGGACCTCTTCGAGGACCAGTTCCTCGACCTCGGCCTTGGGCACGACCTCGTAGACGTAGCCGGAACGGGTCTCCAGGAGGAGGGCGTCGCCGGCGCGCAGCGTGACGTCGCGGAGCGGTTCGGCGAGTCGGACCACCCGCTCCTCGTCGGTGTGCCCGATGACCAGGGCACGCTCGCCGTCCTCCAGGACTTCCTTGAGGGTGACGATGTCGCCGATGCTCTCGAACTCGAAGGCGTCGACGATGTTGAGGGCCTCGTTGAGCAGCACTTCCTGACCGCGGCGGAGCTCGTCCAGCTCGATGCTGGGGCTGACGTTGACCCGCAGCTTGCGACCACCGGTGAAGATGTCGGCCGTACCGTCCTCGTTCTGGCTGAGGAAGGTACCGAACCCGGCGGGGGGCTGGGCCAGCCGGTCCACCTCCTCCTTGAGGGCCACGATCTGGTCGCGGGCCTCGCGCAGGGTGGAGGCGAGCCGTTCGTTCTGGGCGGTGACTCCGGCCAGGTTGGTCTGGAGCTCGACGATGCGGTCTTCGAGGACTCTCGAAGAGCGCGGGGACTCGGCGAGCTTGCGGCGCAGGACGGCGATCTCCTGCTCGAGGTACGAGACCTGTGCGGCCTCGTCGGAACCACGAGCGGGCTTGCCGGCACTGCGGTTGTAGTCGTCATCGTGGGCTGCCACGGTCCTCACCTCCTCCTGGGGAGCGGGATGCTTCCAGACCCTACCTGGACCAGGGGCCGTGTAAACCCCTAGATCAAGAAAGACGGAAGGGGTGTGTCCGATCTTCACCCGTGTGTGCTTCCCCTCGGCAGGGAGATACCCACCGCGCACGCTCGGAAAGCGGGCGGATGTAGGGTCGAGCAAGTCAATACCCGATCGTGACCGTTCCTCCTGGACGGATCGTCGGACAAGCGGACAGAAACGGCAGGAGCAGATGTCAGTGACCAGCGAGGCGGCCTCCGGTGAGCCGCTCGAGGTGTGGATCGATCAGGACCTGTGCACGGGCGACGGCATTTGCGTCCAGTACGCGCCTGAGGTCTTCGAGCTGGACATCGACGGGCTGGCCTATGTCAAGGGCGAGGACGACGAGTTGCGGCAGCAGCCGGGCGAGACCGCGCCGGTTCCGCTGACACTGCTTCAGGACGTGGTGGACTCCGCGAAGGAGTGCCCGGGCGACTGCATCCACGTGCGCCGGGTGCGCGACGGGGTCGAGGTGTACGGGCCGGACGCCGACTGATCCGCGCGCGCCGGTCGCTGGTGCCCCGTCAGGCCGTGGCCGACGGGGCACTGCTCTGGGTGCGGACGTACGATCCGCCCCGACGCGTCCAGTTGAGGGTGACGGTGAGGTCGGGGCAGCAGCGCGGGACGTCGGGGGTGGAGTAGCCCTCGGCGGTGGCGGTGATGCTGCCGTCGCCGCGCAGCGCGAGCCGGGTCACCGTGAAGCCCTCCTGCCAGCGGACCAGGGTCTGCTGGATCCGGGGCGGGCCTCCGGGGCCGGGGGTGAGCAGGAAGACGCCGTCGGGGGCGGTGCCGCCGGCGGTGTCGCAGTGGGCGGCGACCAGGGTGCTGGGGACGCCGTCGCCGAGGTCGGTGGGGACGCTGATGCTGGTCCTGACCGGGAGCGGGCCGCAGTCGAGCGGGAGCTGGGCCTTGGCGGGGTCGGGGGCCTCGGCGGTGGGGACCGGCCGGGGGGTGCCGGGTGCGGCGGTGGTCGTCACGCCGACGGCCGGGCTCGCGGCCAGGGCGCCGCCGGTCACCGCGGACACGGCGGCGGCGACGGCGATCCAGTGCCGGGCCCGGGTGCGGGTGTGCGCGGGAGCCTGCGCCGGTGTCCGGTCTGCCACTGCGTCTGCCACGGGGTGCCCTCCACCGGCAGGTCTGGGTGTGAGGCAGCATCGTCGCACATCAGGGGTGATCGGCCGGTCACCGGGGGCGCGCTCGGGAGCGGCGGACGAGAACGCCCGGGGACGGTGCCGGGTGGGCACCGTCCCCGGGCGTTCGGGGTCAGTCCTGCTCGATGACGGGGGTCGCCTCGCGGGCGGCGGCCCGGGCGGCGGCGCGCTCGGCCAGTGTGGGCTCGGCGGCCCCGTTGTCGTAGTCCTCGCCGTAGGCGCCCTTGGCGGGGCGGCGGCGGCGCAGCGGCGGCTCGACCCCGTCGGCGAGCCGGCGGGAGGTGAGCAGGAAGCCGGTGTGGCCGATCATCCGGTGGTCCGGGCGGACGGCCAGGCCCTCGACGTGCCAGGTGCGGACCATGGTCTCCCAGGCCTGCGGCTCGGTGAAGGTGCCGTGCTCGCGCAGGGCCTCGACGGTGCGCGACAGCTGGGTGGTGGTGGCCACGTAGCAGCAGATCAGACCACCGGGGACGAGGGCCTTGGCGGCCACGTCCAGGCACTCCCAGGGGGCGAGCATGTCGAGGATGATCCGGTCGACCTCGGTCTCCACCAGGTTGTCCTGGAGGTCACCGACGGTGAGCTTCCAGGCCGGGTGGGGTGCGCCGAAGTAGCGCTCGACGTTCTTCCGGGCGATGTCGGCGAAGTCCTGGCGGCGCTCGTAGGAGGCCAGCATGCCGGTGTCGCCGACGGCGCGCAGCAGGTAGGTGCTGAGGGCACCGGAGCCGACGCCGGCCTCGACCACCCGGGCGCCGGCGAAGATGTCGGCCATGGCCAGGATCTGCCCCGCGTCCTTGGGGTAGATGACGGCCGCACCGCGCGGCATGGACAGGACGTAGTCGGGGAGCAGGGGGCGCAGCGCGAGATACGGCACGTTCCCCGTGGTGCGCACGACCGTACCCTCGGGGGCGCCGATCAGCTCGTCGTGCGGGAACGCACCCTTGTGGGTGTGGAAGTTCTTCCCGGCTTCGAGCGTGAACGTGTAGTGGCGGCCCTTGGGGTCGGTCAGCTGGACCTGGTCCCCGACCGTGAATGGCCCCCGCCTGCGGGTGGCACCGGTCGGTTCGGACATGCGGACAATCCTAAGGGCTTCTCGGGCCGCCCCGGACCACGTGGACTGGTCAGCGGCCGGCGACGGCGGCGGCGAGGCGGCGCTCGACGTCGCTGACGGCGAGCACGCCGTAGACCGTGCCGTCCGGCTCGACGACCAGGTACTCGCTGGCCGGGGTGGCCCGCAGGGCGGCGAGCAGCCGTTCGCCGGCGAGGTCGGCGGGCAGCCGCAACCCCGGCTCGATGGCACGGGCGAGCGCGGCGGCGGCCACCCAGGGGCGGCGCTGTTCGGGGATCTGGAGGACGGCGGCCTCCTTGACCAGGGCGGTCGGTTGGCCGCCGCCGTCGACCAGGACGACGCCGCCGGCCTGGGCCTCGCGGGCCTGCCGGAGCGCCTCGGCGAGCGGGGTGTCCGAGGCGACGGTGACGGCGCGCCTGGTGAGAGTGCGCAGGTCGAGCGCGGGCAGCACCGCCTTGAGCCGGGCGTTGCGGACGGCGGCGCCGGCACCGTTCCAGATGATCACGGCGAGGATCGCGGCGAGCACCGAGTCGAGCAGGGCGTCACCGTTGGACTGGCCACCGGCCCGGGCGGTGCCGATCGCCGGGAGGCCGAAGAGCACGGCCAGCGCGAGCACCCGGCCGGCCCAGGCGGCGGCGACCGTGCCGGCCATCGGGCGGCCGGTCAGGCCCCAGACCAGTGCGCGCAGCATCCGTCCACCGTCCAGCGGCAGGCCGGGCAGCAGGTTGAAGGCGGCCACCACCAGGTTGGAGATCGCCAGGCCGGCGATCAGCACGCCGGGGACGGTGCCGGCCCGGACCAGCTGGAGCGCGCCCCAGCAGAGGCCGCCGATCACCAACGAGAGCAGCGGACCGACGAAGGCGAGCCAGAACTCCCGACCGGGGGTCTCGGCCTCCCGCTCGATCTCCGAGACGCCGCCGAAGAACTGCAGCTGGATCCGGCGCACGCCGAGCCTGTAGCGGAGCGCGACCAGGGTGTGGGCGAGTTCGTGGACCAGCACCGAGCCGTAGAACGCGATCGCGAAGAAGAGCGCCACCAGGTAGCGGGCGAAGCCGAGGCCGGGCAGCACCGTGCGGAGTTCACTGCCGAAGAGCCAGGTGATCAGGGCGGCGATGACGAACCAGGTGGGGGTGATGTAGATCGGCACGCCGAAGGGCCGACCCATCAGGATGGCACCGCCCGGGCGCTCGGACCCGGTCGGCCGCTGGTCCTGCTGGGGTGGCTGCTCGGAGGTCTGCTGCCCCGTGGTGTCGCTCACCGTGACCCCTTCAGGTCGTCTGCCCCGCCGCTCCCCGGCCGGTTCGGGCGGGGGTTGGCTGCCCACGCTACGTGATCTCGTCCGGCGTCGGCTGGACGGCCCTGGTACCGAGTGTCCTACCCCGGATACGGCACCGGCCACCAAGGGATCCCCGATGTGAGTGCCCTGACAGCCGGATGACAGCCCGACCCCATAGGGTCGACGCATGCAGCAGACCGAGACCGCCCGCCGCGCCGCGCCGCCGACCGGGCTCTCCCCCTCCCGCGCCGGGGACTTCCTGACCTGCCCGTTGCTCTACCGGCTGCGGGTGATCGACAAGCTGCCGGAACCGCCGAGCCCGGCGGCCACCCGGGGCACCGTGGTGCACGCGGTGCTGGAACGGCTCTTCGACCATCCGGCGCCCGAGCGGACCGTGGACCGGGCCCGTGAGCTGCTGCGTCCGCAGTGGGAGCGGCTGCTGGGCGAACGGCCGGAGCTGGCCGAGCTGTTCCCGGAGGATCCCGACGGCACCGCGCTGGGTCGGTGGCTGGCGGACGCCGAGAAGCTGCTGGCCCAGTGGTTCCGGCTGGAGGACCCGACCCGGCTGGAGCCGGCCGAGCGCGAGCTGTACGTGGAGACGGTGCTGGACTCGGGTCTGCACCTGCGCGGGTACATCGACCGGGTGGACGTGGCGCCGACCGGCGAGGTGCGGCTGGTGGACTACAAGACCGGCCGGGCGCCGTCGCGGGACTTCGAGGCCAAGGCGATGTTCCAGATGAAGTTCTACGCCCTGGTGGTGTGGCGCTGGAAGGGCGTGATCCCCAAGCGGCTGCAGCTGGTGTACTTGGGCGGGGGCGGCGACGTGGTGAGCTACGACCCGGACGAGGCCGATCTGCGGTCGATGGAGCGCAAGTTGCTGGCGCTCTGGGAGGCGATCTGTCGGGCGGTGGCGACCGGGGAGTTCCCGGCAACCCGCAACCGGCTCTGCGATTGGTGCGACCATCAGCAGAGCTGTCCGGAGTTCGGCGGGACTCCCCCGCCGTACCCGCTGCCGCTGGCGGTGCTGCCGGCGGCGCGCACGACCGAGGAGCCCCCGGGCCGCCAGGGGTCAGACGTGAATCAGATGAGCAAGGAGTCCTAGGTGACGATCCGTGTGCTGCTGGTCGACGACCAGCCGCTGCTGCGCACCGGCTTCCGGATGATCCTGGAGGCCGAGACCGACCTGGTGGTGGTGGGCGAGGCCGGGGACGGCCAGCAGGCGCTGGAGCAGGTGCGGGCGCTGCAGCCGGACGTGGTGCTGATGGACATCCGGATGCCCCGGATGGACGGGGTGGAGGCCACCCGGCGAATCGTCGGGCCGGGGCGGGACGGCCCGGTCAAGGTGCTCGTGCTGACCACCTTCGACCTGGACGAGTACGTGGTGGAGGCGCTCCGCGCGGGAGCCAGCGGGTTCCTGCTGAAGGACGTGCCGGCCGAGGAGCTGGTGCAGGCGATCCGGGTGGTGGCGGACGGCGCCGCGATGCTGGCGCCCTCGATCACCAGACGGCTCCTGGACATGTACGCCACCCGGCTGCCCTCGGGCGACGAGGCGCCCTCGCCGGCGCTGACCGCGCTGACCGAGCGGGAGATGGAGGTGCTCCGGCTGGTCGCCAAGGGGCTGTCCAACGCGGAGATCGCGGCCGAGCTGTTCGTCAGCGAGACCACGGTGAAGACCCACGTCGGGCACGTGCTGACCAAGCTGGGGCTGCGCGACCGGGTGCAGGCGGCGGTCTACGCCTACGAGAGCGGGCTGGTGCGTCCCGGGACGCTGTGAGCCGAACGCGGCGGGGCCGGCCGGGGAGGGTTCCCCGGCCGGCCCCTTCGCGTGGGCGGCGGACTACTGCCGGCCGATCCCGGCGAACCGGTAGACGCCGGTGGAGTCCACGGTCTGCTCGACGCCGGTGATGTTGTTGCGCGAGACGAAGTACGACTTGTCCTGGAACAGCGGCAGCATCGGCACGTCGTTCGCCAGGATGCTCTGGATGCTGGCGAAGGTGCTGGCGGCGGCGGTGCGGTCGGCCTGCTTCTGCGAGACCGGCACCAGCTGCTGGCTGATCTGCGGGTTGTCGTAGCCGTTGTGGAAGCTGCCGCCGCCGACCACCAGCGGGACCACGAAGTCCTCGGCGTCCGGGTAGTCGATGCTCCAGCCGACCAGGAAGGACTGGTAGGCGCCGTTCGTGTAGCCCTGCTGGTAGGCGGACGGGTCCGACTGCGTGGTGATGTTCACCTGGAACAGGCCGTCGGCCTCCAGCTCCGACTTCATCTGCGCGGTCAGCGCCTGGCCGACCGGGCCGCCCTGGTAGGCGATGTCGAGCTTGACCGGAAGCGGGACCTTGGCCGCCGTGAGGATGGCCTTGGCCTTGCTCACGCTGGGGTCGCCGTACTTGTCGAAGAAGGCCGTGGTGTGGCCGCCGATGCCCTGCGGGATGATCGAGTACAGCGGCTCGACGGTGTTCGCGTAGACGTCCTTGGCGATCGCCTCACGGTCGATCAGCTGGGCGACGGCCTGGCGCACCGCGGTCTGGCCGGTGGTCTCGTCCTTGGTGTTGAAGACCAGGTAGCTGGCGTCGGAGGCGGCGCCCTGGGTGACCTTGTAGTTGCCGACGCCGGACTGCGAGTCGGTCTGCAGCTGGGCCGAGACGCTCGGGTCGAGGCTGTTGTCGGTGAGGTCGATCGCGCCGCTGTCCAGCGCGGACTTCACCTCGCTCGCGGTCTTGTAGAAGCGCAGCGTGAACTTGGAGTTCGCCAGCTTCTGGCTGCCCTGGTAGTGGGTGTTCGGGGTGAGCACGACCTGGCTCGGCGTCTTGCCGTCGGACATGTCCTGGATCGACTCGATCTTGTAGGGACCGGAGCCGATCAGCTGGCTGTTGGGCAGTTCCTTGTTGGCCGGGAAGACGGTGTGGTCGACGATCGAACCGGCCGCGGTGGCCAGCTCGTCGGGCAGCACGGCGTCCGGCTGGGTCAGGTGGAAGACCACGGTGCTGTCGCCCTGGGCCTCGACCGACTGGATGGTGCCGAAGAGCGCCGACGGACCGTTGGGGTCGTTGATCTGCTTCACCCGGTTGATCGAGAAGACCACGTCCTGCGCGGTCAGCGGGTGGCCGTTGGAGAAGGTCAGGCCCGAGCGCAGGGTGCACTGGTAGGTCATCGAGTCGCTGCCGGTGAACGAGCAGGACTGGGCGGCCTCCGGCTGCGGGGAGGTGGCGCCCACCGGGAAGCTCAGCAGCGACTGGAAGGTGTTCTCCAGGATCATCCAGGAGCCGGTGTCGTACGCGCCCGCCGGATCGAGGGTGCTGGTGGTGCTGATGGTGCCCATCGTGATGGCGCTGCTCGTGCTGCCACCGGAGACCGCGTTCTGGACCGAGCCGCAGCCCGAGACCGTGGCGGCGACCAGAGCGGCGCAGCCCAGCGCGGCCATGCGGCCGGGCGCGCGTCGTATGCCTGAAGTCATGCGTTCCTTCTCCGTGCAGGCCGGCCGTGGGGTGCCGGTGGCAGCCGGACGGCCTCCGGGTCGGGGGCGCGTGCGGGCGGCTGCGTGGGCGTGTCGGGATAGACGCGAGCAGCCTGCCATATCAAAGTCACAGCTCTGCCACCAGATCCTGGCCGGGATGCGCCGCCTGGGCGGGGGAACAGATGAGTTGTCAGGCAATGCCCGATTTCTCCCGCTTCGACAGACCCTGACGGGGCATCACGAGCCGGCTGGTGAGACGAGCATCACACCCGCGCCGCGACCACCGAACGCAGCAGGTCGAGATCGAGCTCCGCGAGCGAGCTGAGCAGGGTCCGCCCGGGCCCCGGCTCGATCGGCGCCACCGAGGGCACCGCGATCACCGGGCAGCCGGCCGCCTCGCCGGCCAGCACGCCCAGCGGAGCGTCCTCGATCACCACGCAGCGGCCGGGCTCGGCGCCGAACCGGGCCACCGCGGCCAGGTACGGGTCCGGGTGCGGCTTGGTGCGGGCCACCTCGTCGCCGGCCACCGAGAAGGCGAACGGGTGGTCGCCGAGGTTGCGCAGCACCAGGTCGATGATCCGCCGGTGCGAGGCGGAGACCAGCGCGGTCGGGATGGCGTGCTCGCGCAGCAGACCCAGCAGCTCGGCGGCGCCGGGCATCAGCGGCGCGCCGCCGTCCAGCAGCTCGACGAATCGGGCGTTGATCCGGCCGCTCAGCTCGGCGGGGGTGAGCTCGACGCCGGTCTCGGCGATCAGGTAGTCCACCACCCGGGTCATCGGGCCGCCGACCACGTGCCGGCGGTGCGACTCGTCGAGCTGGTGGCCGAGTTCGGCGAGGAGCGAGGCCTCGGCCTGCCACCAGAAGTCCTCGGTGTCGACCAGGGTGCCGTCCATGTCCAGCAGCACCGCCTGCAGCCCGTGGTCCCCCGTCACCGTCAGGGCCGGGGTGGTGGTGTCGATGCTGGTCATGGGCACGTCCCTTCGAGTCGCCGCCGTGCCGCCCGCTGCCGGGCGGCACGGGCCGGCGTCCGCCGGTGTGGCGGGCCGGCCCGTACGGGGTCGTCCAGGATACGCGCAGTCGAGCGAACGACGCGCGATCAGTGGGTTACCGCGCGTTGAAGTACTTAGCCTCCGGGTGGTGGATGACGATCGCGTCGGTGGACTGCTCCGGGTGCAGCTGGAACTCCTCGGAGAGCACCACGCCGATCCGCTCGGGCTTCAGCAGCTCGGCGATCTTGGCGCGGTCCTCCAGCTCGGGGCAGGCGCCGTAGCCGAGGGAGAACCGGGCGCCGCGGTACTTCAGCGCGAACATGTCGCGGACGTCCTGCGGGTCCTCGTCGCCGAAGCCCAGCTCGTAGCGGACCCGGGCGTGCCAGAACTCGGCCAGCGCCTCGGCGAGCTGGACCGACAGGCCGTGCAGCTCCAGGTAGTCGCGGTAGGCGTCGGCGCGGAACAACTCGCCCGCGGCCTCGGAGATCCGGTTGCCCATGGTGACCACCTGCAGGGCCACCACGTCGCGCTCGCCGGACTCCTCCGGACGGAAGAAGTCGGCCAGGCAGAGCCGGCGCCCGCGGCGCTGGCGCGGGAAGGTGAAGCGGGTGCGCTCGCTGCCGTCCTCGGCGTAGACGATCAGGTCGTCGCCCTTGGAGTTGGCCGGGTAGTAGCCGTAGACCACGGCGGGCTCCAGCCAGCCCTCGGTCTGCAGCCGGTCCAGCCACATCCGCAGCCGCGGCCGGCCCTCGGTCTCCACCAGCTCGTCGTAGGACGGCCCGTCGCCGGTCCGCGAGGCCTTCAGCCCCCACTGGCCCTTGAAGAGCGCGTCCTCGTCCAGCCAGGAGGCGTAGTCGGCGAACGGGATGCCCTTGACGATCCGGTCCCCCCAGAACGGCGGGACCGGCACCCGGTTGTCCAGCGCCACGTCCGAGCGGACCTGGCCCAGGTTGACCTCCTCCGGCTCCGCCACCTCGACCCGGGCGTGCCGGCGCTGCCGCAACTCGGGCAGGGTCGCACCGGGAACGCCGCGCTTGACCGCGATCAGCGCGTCCATCAGCTGCAGGCCCTCGAAGGCGTCCCGGGCGTAACGGACCTCGCCCTGGTAGATCTCGTGCAGGTCCTGCTCCACGTAGGCGCGGGTCAGCGCGGCACCACCCAGGATCACCGGGTACTGGGCCGCCAGCTTGCGCTGGTTGAGCTCCTGGAGGTTCTCCTTCATGATCACGGTGGACTTGACCAGCAGCCCGGACATGCCGATCACGTCCGCGCCGTGCTCCTGGGCGGCCTCCACGATCGCCGAGACGGGCTGCTTGATGCCCAGGTTGACCACGGTGTAGCCGTTGTTGGACAGGATGATGTCCACCAGGTTCTTGCCGATGTCGTGGACGTCGCCCTTGACGGTGGCCAGCACGATGGTGCCCTTGCCCTCGCTGTCGGACTTCTCCATGTGCGGTTCCAGGTGGGCCACCGCGGTCTTCATCACCTCGGCGGACTGCAGCACGAACGGCAGCTGCATCTGGCCCGAGCCGAACAGCTCGCCGACCACCTTCATGCCGTCCAGCAGCGTCTCGTTGATGATCTCCAAGGCCGGGCGCACTCCCAGGGCCTCGTCCAGGTCCGCCTCCAGGCCCTTGCGCTCGCCGTCGATGATCCGCCGCTTGAGCCGCTCCTCCAGCGGCAGCGCGGCCAGCTCCTGCGCCTTGGAGGCGGCCGCGGAGGCGGTGGAGACCCCCTCGAACAGCTCCAGCAGGCGCTGCAACGGGTCGTAGCCCTCGCGACGGCGGTCGTGCACCAGGTCGAGCGCGACCTCGCACTGCTCTTCGGGGATCCGCGCGATCGGCACGATCTTGGAGGCGTGCACGATCGCCGAATCCAGGCCCGCCTGCACGCACTCGTGCAGGAAGACCGAGTTGAGCACCACGCGGGCGGCCGGGGAGAGACCGAAGGAGATGTTGGACAGGCCCAGCGTGGTCTGCACCGCCGGATGACGGCGCTTCAGCTCGCGGATCGCCTCGATCGTCTCGATGCCGTCGCGGCGCGACTCCTCCTGCCCGGTGCCCAGGGTGAAGGCCAGGCAGTCCACCAGGATCGAACTCTCCTCGATCCCGTAGTCGGTGGTGAGCTCGGCGATCAGGCGCTCGGCGATCGCCACCTTCTTCTCCGCGGTGCGGGCCTGGCCCTCCTCGTCGATGGTCAGCGCGATCAGGCCGGCGCCGTGCTCCCGGGCCAGCGTGGCCACCTTGGCGAAGCGGGAGTCCGGGGCGTTGCCGTCCTCGTAGTTGACGGAGTTCAGCACCGCACGGCCGCCCAGCAGCTCCAGACCGGCGCGCAGCACGTCGGTCTCGGTGGAGTCCAGCACGATCGGCAGGGTGGAGGCGGTGGCCAACCGGCCGGCGACCTCCCGCATGTCGGCGACGCCGTCCCGGCCCACGTAGTCCACGCAGAGGTCGAGCAGGTGCGAGCCGTCCCGGATCTGCTCACGGGCGATCTCCACGCAGGCCTGCCAGTCGCCGGCCAGCATCGACTCGCGGAACTTCTTCGAACCGTTGGCGTTGGTGCGCTCGCCGATCGCCAGGTAGGAGGTGTCCTGGCGGAACGGGACCGACTGGTAGAGCGAGGCGGCGGCCGGCTCCGGCTGCGGGGTGCGCGAGACCACCGGACGGCCCTGGACTCGCTCGACCACGGCGCGCAGGTGCTCGGGGGTGGTGCCGCAGCAGCCGCCGACCAGGGCGAGGCCGTACTCGCGGGTGAAGGTGTCGTGCGCGTCGGCCAGCTCGGCCGGGGTGAGCGGGTAGTGCGCGCCGTCCTTGCCCAGCACCGGCAGGCCCGCGTTCGGCATGCAGGACAGGCCGATGCGGGCGTTCTTCGCCAGGTAGCGCAGGTGCTCGCTCATCTCGGCCGGGCCGGTCGCGCAGTTCAGGCCGATGTAGTCGATGCCCAACGGCTCCAGCGCGGTGAGCGCCGCGCCGATCTCCGAACCGAGCAGCATGGTGCCGGTGGTCTCCACCGTGACCTGGGCCAGCACCGGCAGGTCCAGGCCCGCCTCGGCCAGTGCCCGCTTGCAGCCGAGGATCGCCGCCTTGGTCTGCAGCAGGTCCTGACTGGTCTCCACCAGCAGCGCGTCCGCGCCGCCCGCGATCAGGCCGGCCGCGTTCCGCTGGAAGCCGTCCCGCAGGACCTGGTAAGGGGCGTGGCCCAGGGTGGGCAGCTTGGTGCCCGGGCCGATCGAGCCCAGCACCCAGCGCGGGCGGTCGGGGGTGGCGAAGGCATCCGCGACCTCGCGCGCGATCCGGGCACCGGCCTCGGAGAGCTCGAAGATCCGCTCGGCGATCTCGTACTCCCCCAGCGCCGCGTGGTTGGCGCCGAAGGTGTTGGTCTCCACGCAGTCCACGCCGACCGCGAAGTACGCCTCGTGCACCGAACGCACGATGTCCGGCCGGGTCACGTTCAGGATCTCGTTGCAGCCCTCCAGCTCCTGGAAGTCCTCCAGCGAGGGATCCTGCGCCTGCAGCATCGTCCCCATCGCGCCGTCGGCGACCACCACCCGGTGGGCGAGGGCTTCGCGCAAGGCGGTGGCGCGGGACTGCTGGGCGGCTGAGGGGACACTGGTGGCCATGGGGCTACTCCCTGGATGCGACGGCTGTCGGCTATGCGCTCCCCTCTGTGACGGGGATGCACCCGGCCAGCGTATCCGGCCGGGCGACCTGCCATGAGGGGCGTTCCGTATGGTGAGCCATTCGACGGGCCGGGAGGGGCGGCCCGGTGGGCGGGTGTGGGCGGGACGGGGGATGAGCGGCATGGCGGCGAACAGGGGCGACGGGCCCACGGGGGCTGCGGGAGCCTCGCGGGCTGGGGTCTCGGCAGATGGAACGGCGGGTGCGCGCGAACGGGTGAACGGACGGGGGTGGCGCGCCCCGTCCCGGGGGCCGGGGCGGCGGCCCGGGCGATCAGGACGGCGGCCCGGGCGGTCGGGACGGCGGCGGATCGGGGGCGCCGCGCTGCTGCTGGCGGTGCTGGCGCTGCTTCCGGTGGGCTCGGCGGCGCTGGCGCTGCGCCTGGAGGATGCCGGCACGCCGTCGGCGCAGGCCCGCACCCGGGGGCAGGACGCGGTCTGGCTGGGCCACGCCTGGGTGGACGGCGGCAAGAGCGCCGCCGACCTGGCCGCGCTGACCCGGCTGATGGGCGGCTCCCCCGGCTCGGGCGGGTCCGGCTCGGGTCGGTCCGGTGCGGGCGGGTCCGTTGGGGCGGCTCCCGACCTGGCGGTCCGTGACCTGTACGTGCATGCCGGCCCGCTCTCGGACGACGGCTCGCTGCCCGCCTCCCGATACCCACGGGCCGGACAGCTCATCGCGGCCGTGCACCAGCAGTTGCCCGGGGTCCGGGTACAGGCCTGGCTCGGCGACCTGGTCGAACCCGAGGAGAACGGGCTCAACCTGGACCGGGCCGACGTCCGGGACCGGATCGCCGCCTCGGTCCAGCAGGTGCTGGCCGCCGGGTTCGACGGCGTGCACTTCGACCTGGAGCCAGTGCACTCCGGCAGCGCCGGCTACCTCGCCCTGCTGGACCAGGTGCACGCGCTCACCGCGGCCCGGGGCGTCCCGCTCTCGGTGGCCGCGCCGCAGATCGACCCGCTGCCCGGGCTGCACCGGGTCGGACAGCTGGTCGCCGACCATCCGAAGTGGTGGTCCCAGGGGTACTTCGGGCAGGTGGCCCGGAGGGTCGACCAGATCGCGGTGATGTCGTACGACACCGGGATGCCCGCGCGGTCGCTGTACAGCGGGTACGTCGCGCGGCAGACCACGCTGGCGCTGGAGGCCACCCCGGCGTCGGTCGGCCTGGTGATGGGACTGCCGGCCTACTACGCGGACCAGTGGGGCCATCGGGGCTCGGCGGAGACGGTGGCCGCCGCCGTGCGCGGCGTCCGGCTGGCGCTGGGACGGCGGGCCACGGACCGGGCGGACCGGTCGTCCTTCGGGGTGGGGATGTACGCGGACTTCTCGGCGAGCGCGGCGGACTGGGCGGCCTACCGGCGGGACTGGTGCGGGCTGCCGGAGTGAGGCGGGGCCGGGATGCCGCCCCAACTCGCGGTGTGGGCAGGCCTGGTGGCGCGCGGCTCGGCCGGTACGCACCGCCGTCTCCGCGGTCGGGCGCTCTGAGGGCTTCAGGTGTCTTCGGGTGCCTTCAGGCGCTGCCGCGGAAGGCATCAGGGCACCGCAGCACCGTAGCTGCTCCCGTCGCGCTTGAACTCGCTGCTGCCACAGATGAGTTCGGGGAGTTCGGAGAGTTCGGGGAGTGGCGACGAGCCGTCGCCACTCCCCTCCCCAGCAGTCGCCGCGACGGGCTCAGCTGAAGTCGAGCTCGCCGGTGCGGGTGCGCTTGAGCTCGAAGAACTTCGGGTAGCCGGCCAGCAGGCGGGCGCCGTCGAAGATCTTGACCGCGTCCTCGCCGCGCGGGATCGCGGAGAGCACCGGACCGAAGAAGGCCACACCGTCGACGTGCAGGGTCGGCGTGCCGACGTCCTCGCCGACCGGGTCCATGCCCTCGTGGTGGCTCCGGCGCACCGCCTCGTCGTACTGCGTGCTCTCGGCGGCATCGGCCAACTCGGCCGGCAGGCCGAGTTCGGCGAGCGCCTCGCGGATCACCGCGGGCAGGTCCTTGTTGCCCTGGTTGTGGATCCGGGTGCCGAGCGCGGTGTAGAGGTCGCGCAGCACCTTCGGACCGTGCTCCTGGGCGGCGGCGATGCAGACCCGCACCGGGCCCCACGCGCGGGTCAGCCTCGCCTGGTACTCCTCGGACATGTCCTCGCGGTTCTCGTTGAGGACGGAGAGGCTCATCACGCGGAAGCTGAGGTCCAACTCGCGGTACTGCTCGACCTCCAGGATCCAGCGGGAGGTGATCCAGGCGAAGGGGCAGACCGGGTCGAAGTAGAAGTCGACCTTGGTCGGAGCAGTCTGATCGGTAGTCGTCATGCGCCCCACGATAGGCCGCGGAAGGCGCCGAGCGTGCGGCGAATCCGACACAGGCCACCGGGAACACCGGGACCGGGGCGCCAACCATGCGGCAGCGACGCGTGGTGTGGACCGTGCGCGCCGACGTTGCGCGCCACCCGCGCAGGCCGACCGGGCACGCCGACCACCCTTGCGGCCAAGATCGGGAGAACGGCGTGCGCCCCCGGCACTCCGCACCGGCTCCGGGAGGGGCCGTCGACACTTCAGGCCGCGAGCGGGAGCGAGAGCACTGATCCCAATAGAGATCAGTGCTCTCGAATGTGGCACCCGCTCCGGAAGCGGAGCGCAGACCCGGGGCGCGACTGGCGCTCCGGGTCACACGGGCCGGGAGCGGTGAGGTTCAGCGCCGGATAGCGCGCCGCTCCGAATCACGAGCAGTGATCCGAAACGTGATCGGCGGCCCAAGGCGCGAGCAGTGATCCGAAACGTGATCGGCGATCACGGTGCCGATCACTGCTCACGCTGTCGACCGCCGCTCGCAGCGACCCTCCGTCGACGCCAGACCTCAAAGTCGACGTTCCCCCAAAGTCGACGTCAGGCCTCAAAGTCGAAAGGCACTCAATGGTCGAGGAGTTCGCCCATAGGATCCACCCCGTGCCCCCGATGCCGCCGACGCCCGCGCCACCGGAACCGATCACCCCCGATCCGCCACGCGGGGTGAGCAGCCCGCTACTGACCCAGTCCTGGCTCGACCTGACCTTCCTGCACTGGCCGGTGGACCCCTCGGCGGTGGCCCGCCTACTGCCACCCGGCACGGCCCCCGACACCTTCGACGGGCTCACCTACGTCGGCCTGGTGGCCTTCCGGATGCATCGGATCGGCTGGTACCGATTTCCCGGCCTGCCCTACCTCGGAACGTTCCCGGAGACGAACGTCCGCCTGTACTCGGTCGACCGGTACGGGCGGCGCGGCGTGGTCTTCCGCTCCCTCGAGGCGTCCCGGCTGGTACCCGTACTGGCCGCCCGGATCGGCTTCCGACTCCCGTACGTCTGGGCCCGGATGGCGATCGAGCACCGGGGAGACACGGTCCGCTACTCCAGCGTCCGCCGCTGGCCCGGACCACGCGGCGCGCACTGCCGGCTGGCGGTGCGGGTGGGCGGGGCCGTACCGGAACCCAGTGCCCTGGAACACTTCCTGACCGCCCGCTGGGCCCTGCACAACGCGCCGTTCGGCCGACTGACGCACCTGCCGAACGCCCACCCGCGCTGGCCGCTGTTCCGCGCCGAACTGACCGAGCTGGACGAGGACTTGCTGACTGCGGCCGGCCTGCCACCACTCACCGGGCCACCGGTGAGCGTGCTCTACTCCCCCGGCGTCCCGGTCCGCTTCGGCCCACCCTCACACCCCCCATCGCACCCACCGCGCGAGACCTCGACGCCGCGCTGACCACGAGGGAAACACGAGAGAGTACCGAGGAAAAACCGAACGCACGGTCGTGCAGATCCGAGGAAGAGCGGCTGACACTCCACAGATCCGCCACCAATAGTGTTCAAGTGAATACCATGAGTGACCATGATCGCCCTTCGCCCCCGCCTCCGCGCCGCACTGGCCGCCGTCCCGCTGCTGTTCCTGGGCGCGACGACACCCGCGAACGCCGCTCCCACCCCCGCGCCCAGCCCCGGCTACGCCGCGCTCGGCGACTCCTACGCCGCCGGGGTCGCCGCCCGCTCCTACGATCCGGCCAGCGGCGACTGCCACCGCAGCTCACTCGCCTACCCCACGCTCTGGGCCGCCGCCCACTCCCCCTCCGCCTTCCTCGACACGGCCTGCGAGAGCGCCACCACCGACGAGGTCCGCACCGACCAGCTCCCCACCGTGCCGTCCGACACCGCACTGGTCAGCGTCACCGTGGGCGGCAACGACCTGGACTTCTCGGACGCCGTGATCGCCTGCCTGCAGCCGCTCACCACCGACCACCACTGCACGAGCGCGCTGGACCACTCCGCGCGGCTGCTCGCCGACGACCTGCCGGCCCACCTCGACGGCCTGCTGACCGCGATCGGCCAACGCGCGCCCGGCGCCCGGGTGGTGCTGACGGGCTATCCGCACCTGCTGGAGTCCGTCGCCAACTGCTGGGCCGGCACCACCAGTCGTCGCGACCGGTTCAACGCGCTCACCGACCAGCTGGACGACCTCGTCCAGCGCCAGGCCACCGCCCACCACGCCCGGTTCGCCGACCCGCGCGGCGACTTCGCGGGCCACGGCCTCTGCGCCCCGCGCGGCTCGGAGTGGATCACCGGGATCGTGCTGTCCAAGCCGTGGGAGTCCTTCCACCCCACCGCCGAGGGCCAGGCCCGGGGCTACCTCCCCGCCGTCGCCCGGGCTCTCGCCGGCTGACCCGACCCCGGCGGGCGGCGATGCCGACCGCACGGGCGGAGCCGACCGGATAACCGGTGGCGGCCCGCCGGACAGGGCCCCAGACTGTCCCGGCGGGCCCGCCGCGACCGCACTCGGCGGATCGGCCGCGGTGGGCCCGGCCGGAGCGCCGCCCGCCGGACTTCGGCAGGCATCAAAGCCCGTAGGCTGGGCAGGTACGGTCCGTGGAACAGGGCGTTCCACGTGATGAGGGAAGCAGTCGGCAGCCGGCCGCTGGTTCGCCGCATCCGCCCCCGGGCGGGGGGCGTGCCCGGGTCGGCCGGAGGGAGACGCTGGGTGATCGAGCTGGAAGATGTTCCCGAGTTGATCGACCCGGTCATGGTCTGTGCCTTCGAGGGCTGGAACGACGCGGGCGACGCCGCCTCCACGGCGGTCGCGCATCTGGACGAGACCTGGGGCGGCAAGGTGTTCGCCGCCCTGGACGCGGAGGACTACTACGACTTCCAGGTCAACCGGCCCACCGTCTGGCTGGACGGCGGCATCCGGCGGATCACCTGGCCGACCACCCGGCTGTCGGTGGTCCGGGTGACCGAGCCGAAGACCCGCGACCTGGTGCTGGTGCGGGGGATCGAGCCCAGCATGCGCTGGCGCTCCTACTGCAACGAGCTGCTCGGCTTCGCGCACGAGCTGGGCGTGGAACTGGTGGTGATCCTCGGCGCGCTGCTGGGCGACACCCCGCACAGCCGTCCGGTACCGGTCAGCGGGGTGACCTCGGACCCGGACGTGGCCCGCACGCTGGACCTGGAGGAGAGCCGTTACGAGGGCCCGACCGGCATCGTCGGCGTGCTCCAGGAGGCCTGCGCCCACGCCGGGGTGCCCGCGGTGACGCTCTGGGCCGCCGTTCCGCACTACGTGGCCCAGCCGCCCAACCCCAAGGCCACCCTGGCCCTGCTGAACAAGCTGGAGGACCTGCTCGACCTGCGGATCCCGCCGGGCGACCTGCCCGAGGACTCCCGGGCCTGGCAGTTGGGCGTGGACCAGCTCGCCGCCGAGGACAACGAGGTCGCCGAGTACGTCCAGCAGCTGGAGGAGGCCCAGGACACCGCCGAGCTGCCCGAGGCGAGCGGGGACGCCATCGCCCGCGAGTTCGAACGCTACCTGCGCCGCCGGGAGAACCAGGGGCCGGCGGGCGAGAAGCCGGTGGGCGGCCGGACCGCGGTGGAACGGACGACGGAGCCCACCGAGCCGGTGGAACCGGCCGAGCCGACCGAGGACGGCGGGCCGGCCGAGGGTGCCGACACCGCGGGGAACGGCGACCCCGGCGCCGAGGACGGCGACCGCAAGGACGACCGGCACGACGCGCAGGACGGCTGAGCGGCCGTCAGCGGACGGACCCAGCAGTGGGGGGGGGGGGGGGGGGGGCGGGGGGGGCGGGGCGGCGGGGGGCGCCGCACCCCGCCGGCGCGCCGCGGGCCGCCGGCAGTACAGGAAAGAAAGAACCCAGCGCTCAGGCGGTCTGTCA
>NZ_JBITZU010000016.1:0-27825 GCF_044547075.1 Kitasatospora sp. NPDC052896 | reverse complement strand
GCCGGCGACCGCACCGCCCCCCGCCACGACGCCCTGGAGGGCTGCGGGGCCTTCAGCGGACGCACCCCGCTGGGCCTTTGCCGGGCGTGGGGCTGGCGCCGGTCATCGGCACCGGTCCAGTGCACCCGGCGGACCCGGGGCCTGTCAAGGGTCTAGACCAATCTCGGGACCCGGATCGGCGGCTCGAGCGGAGACGGCGCCAGGGTTCGCGGTGGGGGGAGCCGCGAAGGCCCCGCCGTGGGGCCCGATCGGGCCTGCTGCGGACCCACACGCGGGAGTACCGTGGAAAGCCGGAGCCGGGTGTGGCCGAGGTGACGGCGATGTTGATCCTGGATGCGGTCTTGGGGGCGTTGGCCGGAGTCGCCGGCCTCGGCGCCCTGTGGGCCGCCGCGAGCGTACGAGTGGTGCAGCAGTTCCAGCGTGGCGTGGTGTTCCGCTTCGGCAAGGTACGGGCGGACGTCCGCCAGCCCGGGCTGGTGATGCTGCTGCCGGTCGCCGACCGGATCCGCCGGGTGAACGTGCAGATCGTGACCATGCCGGTGCCCGCCCAGGAGGGCATCACCCGGGACAACGTGACGGTCCGGGTCGACGCGGTGGTCTACTTCCAGGTGGTCGACCCGGTGCTCGCCACCGTGAACGTGCAGGACTACCAGTTCGCCATCTCGCAGGTCGCCCAGACCTCGCTGCGTTCGATCATCGGCAAGAGTGAGCTGGACGACCTGCTGGCCAACCGCGAGCCGCTCAACCAGGGCCTGGAGCTGATGCTGGACAGCCCCGCGCTCGGTTGGGGGATCCAGATCGACCGGGTGGAGATCAAGGACGTCGCGCTGCCGGAGTCGATGAAGCGCTCGATGGCCCGGCAGGCCGAGGCCGACCGGGAGCGGCGGGCCCGGATCATCACCGCCGACGGCGAGTACCAGGCGTCCAAGCAGCTCTCCGAGGCCGCCGCGATCATGAGCCATACCCCGGCGGCGCTGCAACTGCGGCTCCTGCAGACCGTGGTGGAGGTGGCCGCCGAGAAGAACTCGACGCTGGTGCTGCCGTTCCCGGTCGAGCTGCTGCGCTTCCTGGACAGCGCGACGGCGGCGAACGAGCGCTCGGCGGAGGCGGCAGAGGCGACGGCGGAGAACGCCGATCCGTCGGCCGTGCCGGGGTCGCCCGAGGCGCCACGGCTCGCGAACGGCGCCGAGCGAGTGGCGATCGGCGACCCGGGGATCGGCGAGCCGGCCACAGCCGGTTCCCCGCTGGACCGCACGGCCCCCGGGTTCCCCGACCGGGACACCGAGGACCGGGACACCCAGAACCAGAGCGCCGAGGACCGGAGCGCCGAAGCCCGCTGAGCGAGCGAAGCGCGCGGCGCCGGGGAGCAGCCCCCGCGCCGCGCGCCGTCCGTCAGAGTGCGACGCCGAGCAGGGCGTCCACCGTGCGCGAGACCAGCCCGGGGGCGCCGATGTCGGTCCCGCCGCTCTCCGCCTGCAGGGCGGCCCAGCGGTCCACGGCGGCGAGCGCCGCCGGGGCGTCCAGGTCGTCGGCGAGCGCCGCGCGCACCTCGGCGAGCAGGCCCTCGGCCGCCGGACCGTCCGGCCGGGAGACCGCCGCCCGCCAGCGGGCCAGCCGCTCGACGGACTCGTCCAGCACCGACTTGTCCCACTCCCAGTCCGACCGGTAGTGGCGGGAGAGCAGGGCCAGCCGGATCGCCGCCGGGTCCACACCGTCGCGGCGCAGCTTGGAGACGAAGACCAGGTTGCCGCGGGACTTGGACATCTTGTGCCCGTCCAGCCCGACCATGCCGGCGTGCACGTACGCCCGCGCGAACGGGTGGGCGCCGGTGGCGGCCTGGGCGTGCGCCGCGCCCATCTCGTGGTGCGGGAACGAGAGGTCGCTGCCGCCGCCCTGGATGTCGAAGGACATGTCCAGGAACTCCAGCGCGATCGCCACGCACTCGATGTGCCAGCCGGGGCGGCCGTGGCCGAGCTCGGTGTCCCAGGCGGGCTCGCCGGGCCGGGCGGCCAGCCAGAGCAGCGCGTCCAGCGGGTTGCGCTTGCCCGGACGGTCCGGGTCGCCGCCGCGCTCGGCGAAGACCGGCAGCATCTCCTCACGGGTCAGGCGGGAGACCTCGCCGAACCGCGGCTCGGCGTCGACCGAGAAGTAGATGTCGTCGTCCACCCGGTAGGCGGCGCCGCTCGCCAGCAGCTTCTTGACCAGCGGGACGATCCACGGGATCGACTCGACGGCGCCGATGTAGTGGGCCGGCGGCAGCATCCGCAGCGCCGTCATGTCCTCGCGGAAGAGCGCGGTCTCACGCTCGGCGAGCACCGTCCAGTCCTCGCCCGTGGCGACCGCGCGCTCCAGCAGCGGGTCGTCCACGTCGGTGACGTTCTGGACGTAGAGCACGTCGTGACCGGCGTCCTTCCAGACCCGCTGGACCAGGTCGAAGGCGTTGTAGGTGGCGGCGTGGCCCAGGTGGGTGGCGTCGTACGGGGTGATCCCGCAGACGTACAGCCGGGCGGTGGGGCCCTCGGGGACGACCTCCCGGGTGCCGCCCGCGGCGGTGTCGTGGATACGCAGGGGGAGTCCCTGACCAGGCAGGGCGGGAACCTCGGAAGCGGGCCAGGCATGCATGAAAATGACTCTAACCTTGCGATCATTTGAAAGGCTAACCAGTAGGCAGAATCAGTTGAAATTCCTTATCTGCCCGATCGTTACCGGTCCGATATGAACAGCACGGGCTCACTCAGACCGGCGGCCAGGGGATCGACGGCCACTCGTCGGACGGCAGCGGATGGCGGCCGGTCCGCAGCAGCACGGCGACCCGCCCCCGGGTGGCCGTCAGCTCAGCCTCCGTCAGATGCGGCCGCAACCGCTCCCCCAGTGGCCCGGCCAGCTCCGCGTCGAGCCGGCGCAGCATCTCGGCGGCCTCCTCGGCGAGCGGCTGCTCGGCCCAGCCCCAGAGCAGCGTGCGGAGCTTGCCGGGGACCGCGAAGGTGACCCCGTGGTCGATCCCGTAGATCCGCCCGTCGGCGGCGGGCAGCAGGTGGCCCCCCTTGCGGTCGGCGTTGTTGAGCACGGCGTCCAGCACCGCGAGCCGGCGCAGCCGGGTGTCGTCGGGATGCACCAGCAGCGCGGTGCGACCGCCGCCGACCTCGGCCCGGACGATCGGCAGCCAGCCCGGTTCGGGGCCGGCCGGGTTCTGCAGCGCGAGCAGCGGCGGCGCCTGCGGGTCGGGCTCGACCCAGAGCTGCACCATCCCGGCCCCGTACGGCCCGTCCCGCAGCACGGTGGGCGGGATCAGCTGCCAGCCGGTCGCGGCGGCCAGCTCGTAGGCGGCGACCTCACGGCCGGCCAGCGTGCCGTCCGGGAAGTCCCAGAGCGGGCGCTCGCCGGCCACCGGCTTGTAGACGCAGACGGCGCTCAGGCCGTCCTGCGCCACCGAGCAGTAGAGCGCCGCGTTGGAGGCGTCGGAGAGCTGGCCGTGCACGGTCAGCTCGCCCTCGCGGAGCAGGGCCAGCGCCGCGGGGACGTCGGCGGCCAGGGCCGCGCTGGCCACCGGGTCGACCTCAGGTATCGCCGGTTCCACCTCGTCCACTTCCGCCTCGGCGTCCACCGCCACGGGCTCCGGTCCCGGGGCGTCCGCGGTCGCGCCGTTCAGCGCCGGTAGCCGTTCGCGCGGGGGCACAGGTGCCCCTCCGGGTCCAGCGGCAGGTTGCAGAACGGGCAGGGCTTGCGGCCGGCCGCGACCAGGTCCAACGCCCGCTTGGCGAAGACCCGGGCCATCGCGCCGGTGAGCCGCACCCGGAGCATGTCCGGGCCGTTCTCGTCGTCCTCGAAGGCGGCCTCCGCCTCCTCTTCCTCGGCGTCCTCCAGCACGGCCTGGGCCTCGACCACCAGGCGGCCCTCGGAGCTGTCCCAGGCCAGGGCCATCGTGCCGACCCGGAACTCCTGCTCCAGCGGCAGGTCCAGCGGCGCGGTGTCGATCAGCTCGGTCGGGGCGACGGCCGGGATCGGGGCTTGGCCGCCACTGCGCCGCAGCGCCTCGTCGAGCACCTCGTCCACCCGCTCGGCGAGCGCCGCGACCTGCGTCTTCTCCAGCAGCACGCTGGTGATCCGGCCGCGGGCGCTGGCCTGCAGGAAGAAGGCCCGCGAGCCGGGCTGGCCGACGGTGCCGGCCACGAACCGCTCGGGCTGGTCGTAGAAGAAGACCTGACGGGGCACTTTCTCGCTCCGGGGGTTGGGAAGACGGTCGGTGGGGGTGGGCGCGTTTCTTCACCCTACGGCTTCGGCGCCGGCCGGCGGCGGTCCGGCCCGGCCGTGCGGCGAGCCTGGACGGCGGTGGCTAGGCGGTGCCGGTGTCGCCGCCGACCACCGCGTCGCCGCCGGCGGCCGGGCGCGGCCGCAGAGTGGCGAGGTCGCCGGTGTCGCCCATCCGGAGCACGAACGGGCGCTGCGGGGTGTAGCGGATCGCGGTGATCGAACAGGGCTCGATGTTGATCCGCTGGAAGTGGTCCAGGTGCAGGCCGAGCGCGTCGGCGACCACCGCCTTGACCACGTCACCGTGGGTGCAGGCGAGCCAGACCGAGTCCGGGCCGTGCTCGGCCGCGATCTTCTCGTCCCATTCGCGGGCCGCCGCGACCGTCCGGTGGCTCAGCGCCCGCAGCGACTCGCCGCCGGGGAACGCGGCCGCCGAGGCGTGGTCCTGGACGGTGCGCCAGAGCGGTTCGAGGGCGAGTTCGATCAGCGGGCGGCCGGTCCACTCGCCGTAGTGGCACTCACCGAGCCGCTCGTCCAGGGTCGGCTCGCCCAGCTCGGGGCGGGCCGCCAGCAGCGGGGCCAGGGTCTGCCCGCAACGTTCCAGCGGGCTGCTGACCGCCCGCACCAGCGGGACCTCGGCCAGCCGCTCCACCAGCGCCGCCGCCTGGGCCCGGCCGGTGTCGTCCAGGTCGACCCCGGGGGTCCAACCCGCCAGGATCCCGGCGGTGTTCGCGGTCGAGCGGCCATGGCGTACCAGCAACAGTGTCGGCATGGGGCAAGCCTACGGCGTGACGGTGCGGGGCAGCCCGGCCCGGGCCGGCGGCTCGGACCGGCCCGGGAAGAGCTGCGGGTCTCAGGCCAGGCCGGCCAGCTCCAGCGCCTCGACCCCGGTGCGCAGCGCCGCGATCCGCTCGTCCAGCGTGAAGCCGGCCGGCGCCAGGGTCAGCGTGGTCACCCCGGCGGCCGCGTAGGCCTGCATCCGCTCGGCGATCCGCTCCTTGGGGCCCAGCAGCGAGGTGGCGTCGATCAGGTCGTGCGGCACGGCGGCCGCGGCGCCCTGGTAGTCCTTGGCGAGGTACTTCTCCTGGATCTCGTCCGCCGCCTGCTCGTAGCCCATCCGCCGGGCCAGCTGGTTGTAGAAGTTCTTCTCCTTGCTGCCCATCCCGCCGATGTAGAGGGCGGCGTAGGAGCGCTGGGCGTCGGCGGCGGCCTTGACGTCCTCGCCGACCGAGATGGTGACGGTGGGGCAGAGGTCGAAGCCGTCCAGGGTCAGACCGGCCTTGGCGCGGCCCGCCCGCAGCGGGTCGAGGGAGAGCGCGGCGTGCTCGGGGGCGAAGAAGATGCCCAGCCAGCCGTCGGCGATCTCGCCGGTCTGCTCCAGGTTCTTCGGGCCGATCGCGGCGATGTAGAGCGGGATGTGCTCGCGCACCGGGTGGACGGTCAGCTTGAGCGGCTTGCCCGGGCCACCGGGCAGCGGCAGGGTCCAGTTCGCGCCCTCGTGCACCAGCCGCTCGCGGGACATCGCCTTGCGGATGATCTCGACGTACTCGCGGGTGCGGGCCAGCGGCTTGTCGAACTTGACGCCGTACCAGCCCTCGGAGACCTGCGGGCCGGAGACCCCGAGGCCGAGCCGGAACCGGCCGCCGGAGAGCGTGTCCAGGGTGGCGGCGGTCATCGCGGTCATCGCCGGGGTGCGGGCCGGGATCTGGAAGATCGCCGAGCCGACGTCGATCCGCTCGGTCCTGGCGGCCACGAAGGAGAGCACGGTGGCGGCGTCCGAGCCGTACGCCTCGGCGGCCCAGCAGACCGAGTAGCCGAGCCGGTCGGCCTCCTGGGCGACCGTGATGTTGTCGGCGTCCATGCCGAGTCCCCAGTAACCGAGGTTGATACCGAGTCGCATAGGGGGCCTTGCCTTCCGGGAGAGAGTCCGAGCCGAGCGTAGCCGGGCCTGGCGGGCCATGCTACTGGCCGGTAGCTGTGCCCCGCGTCACATCCGCCCCGGCCGCGCCCCGCGGCCTCCTGCGGGTCTGCGCGGCGGCCCGGCGGGCGGCCACTAGGCTTCGCACCGATATGGACGTCACGTGACCCGGCCGCGTGTTTCCAGCAGCACCGCGGGTCGCCACGAACGGTCCGGGGGTGCCGAGGGACGGGCCGTGGTGGCCGGACGTCGGCGGCCCCGGCGCCGGCGCACTGACCGAGGGGTCCCGACATGGAGAAGCGTCATCTCGGCCGGACCGGTCTGCGGGTCTCCCGGCTCGGCCTCGGCACCATGACCTGGGGCCGGGACACCGACGAGCAGGAGGCCGCCGAACAGCTCAAGGAGTTCGCGGAGGCCGGCGGGACCCTGGTGGACACCGCCGACGTCTACGGCGACGGCGGCGCCGAGTACCTGATCTCGCGCCTGACGGAGAGCCTGATCCCGCGCTCGGAGCTGGTGATCGCCACCAAGGCCGGCAGCGTGCCCGACTCCGACCGCCGCTTCGACGCCTCGCGCGGCCACCTGCTGAGCGCCCTGGACGCCTCGCTGCGCCGGCTCGGGACGGACTACGTGGACCTCTGGCAGGTGCACGCCTTCGACCCGGCCACCCCGACCGAGGAGACCCTCGCCGCGCTGGACCAGGCGGTGGGTTCGGGCCGGGCCCGGTACGTCGGCGTGGTCGACTTCAGCGGCTGGCAGCTCGCCAAGGCCGCCACCTGGCAGCACTGCGCGCCCGGCCGGGTGCCGCTGGCCGGCGCGCAGTTGGAGTACTCACTGCTGCAGCGCGGCGTCGAGCGGGAGGTGCTGCCGGCCGCGCTGGACGCCGGGGTCGGCCTGCTCGCCTCCTCGCCGCTCGGCCGCGGGGTGCTGACCGGCAAGTACCGGCACGGCATCCCGCAGGACTCCCGGGGTGCCTCGCCGTACCTCGCGCCCTACGTGCAGCCGTACCTGACGGAGCGCTCGCGGCGGATCGTGGACGCCGTCGCCACCGCGGCGGACGGGCTGGCCAGCAGCACGCTGGCGGTGGCGCTGTCCTGGGTCCGGGACCGGCCCGGGGTGGCCAGCGCGATCGTCGGGGCGCGGACGGCGGCGCAGCTGCAGGCGGCGCTGTCGGTGGAGGCGCTTACGCTTCCGGATGAGATCCGCGGCGCGCTCGACGACATCTCGGCGCCGGTCCGCCGCTACCCCGATCAGGACTGGAACGAACTGTGAGCCAGACGCAGCACCCCACCCCCGACGACGCGGTCTCCGCGACCTCCGTGGCGGACGACGCGGAGGTACCGGCCGCGTCCGGCGCGGGCGACCGGAGTGCCGAGGTGGCCGCGTTGGCGGAGGCGATCCGCAACGTCGGGCGTGGCGCCGAGGCCGCTGGGGCCGCTGGGGCCGCTCCGGAGCAGCCGAGTGCCGCTCCGGAGGCCGACCGGGCCGAGGCGGTCCGGGCCACCGGCGAGGTCTTGGCGGCCGGCGGCGCGCCCGCGGCGGCCGTGCCGGGCCTGGCGGCGGCGGCCGTGACGGCCTTCGGTGAGCGGGCGGCGGAGGCCCTGCGCGCCGACCCGTGGGCGCTGCTGGCGCTGCCCGGCGTGCGCCCCGAGCAGGCCGACGGCTTCGCGCGCGGGCTGCTCGGCCCCGCCGCCGGCCCCGACGACCCGCGACGCGGCCAGGCCCTGGCCGGCTGGCTGCTGGAGCAGGCGGCGCAGCGCGGCCACTCCGCGCTGGAGGCGGCCGAGCTGCGGGCCGAGCTGGAGAAGCTCGGCCTGCCGGACCCGGCTCAGGCTCTGCAGGAGGCCGTGCTGGACGGCCGGGTGATGCCGTTCCAGGAGGAGCTCACCGGTGCCGAGGCCCCGGCCGGGGGCGAGGACGCCGAACCGCCGGTGCGGATGCTGCTCGCGCTGGAACGCTTGGCGCTGGCCGAGGACAGCGCGGCGGACGGGCTGGTCCGGATCATGTCCACCCTCGAGCCGGCCGAGGAAGAAGCCTGGGAGGTCGCGGCGGAGGCCGCGACCTCCCCCTCGGCCGCCGCGCTGATCCGGTCGGTGGCCGCGCACCCGCTGGTCCTGCACACCGGCGACGCGGCCTCCCGCAGCGAGCTCGCCGCGCTGCTCGGCGCCGCCGACGGGCTCGGCCTGCGGGCCTGGGCCACCGCCTGGACGGAGTACGGCCGGGACGCCCTCAGTGCCCTGCCGCCCACCCCGACCGGCCGCTCGACCACCCTCGCCGAGCTGCTGGCCGGCCTGGACGGTGGCCCTGGGCGCGCCGAGGACGGCACACTCGCCGTCGACCTGCTGATCGTCCAGGACGCCCCGCTGCTGGACCTGGAGCTGGCCGCCACCCTGGTCGAGTCGCTGGCCGACGGCACCCGGCTGGTGCTGAGCGGCGATCCGGGCCAGCTCTGGTCGGCCGGTCCGGGCCGGCTCTTCGCCGACCTGCTGGCCGCCAAGCCGTGCCCGGTGGTCGCCTCCCGCACCCCCGACCTCGGCCCGATCGGCGAGCTGGTCTCCGGCATCGGCATCGGCGAGCTCTCCACCGTCGAGGCGCCGGAGAAAGAGGTGGTCATCCTCACCGCGCGGGACGCCGGGGAGGCGGTCCACCGGGCCGTCCAGCTGCTCACCGACTCCATCCCCCGCGCGCTGGGCATCCCCGCCGAGGACGTGGTGCTGCTGACCCCCGGGCACGGCGGCGGCGCGGGCACCCGGGCGCTCAACGCCGCGGCGAAGGCCCGGCTGAACCCCGGGCCGGGCCGGTTCGGCGGATTCGACCCGGGCGACCGGGTGGTGTACTCGCCGGTGCCCGGGGTGAGCCGGCCGGGCACGGTGCTCAGCGGTGACGCGGCCGGGCTGCGGCTGGCGCTCGCCGGCGGTGCCGAGCTGACCGTGACGCCGGCGCAGGCTGCCCAGCTGCGACACGGCTGGGCGCTCACCGTGCACCAGGCGGTCGGCCGGCGCTGGCCGGGCGCCGTGGTGGTGCTGCCGGAGGACGCCGCGGCCGGGCTGACCCGGCAGTGGGTCTACACCGCGTTCGGGCGCGCCGAGCGTCACCTGTCCGTGGTGCACGCGGCCGGGCCCGCGCTGGCGCAGGCGGTCGCCGAGCGGCCGGCCCGGCCGCGCACCACCCGGCTGCGGGCGATCCTGGCCGAGCACGCCGAGCAGGCCTACTGAGCGGCAGGCGTACCGGGCCACCCGGGCGGGGTGCGGCGAGGCCCGAGGGTCGCACGTGATTTAGACGTGTGCGCCCCTCGGGCCCCGATCCGCGGGAGCGGCAGGTCACCCGTCGGCGGGTTCGCCCGGCTCGTCGTCCTCCTCCGGCTCCTCGTCGTCGTAGACCTCGCTGACGTCGAAGCGGCAGAGCAGCAGCTGCGGGTCCGGGCTGTCGAAGGGCTCGGCCAGCCACTCCCCCGGCTCGGTCGGCTCGGCCGCCGTGACCCAGAGCGTCCCGTCGCCCTCCTCCAGCCCGAACTCCTCGGCGCGGGCGGCGATCTCGTCCGGCTCGTACTCGCCGAACAGGACGCCCACCGCGGCGTTCACCGCCCCGGCGCCACCGGCGCCGGGGGTGAGCGAGCTGTCCAGGTGCTCGGCCTGGGCGCGCAGCCGGCGCGGATCGGCGATCCGGTAGTCGCGGCGGATCAGGACGCTGATCGCCTCCGGCTGCTCCGGCCCCCGGTAGCTGCCCGGGCCGCCGTCGCCGGGGACCTCGAACGGGGTGACCTCGTCGTAGACCTCGTAGAGCAACTGGTCGTAGGCGATGGCCGCCGCAGCCAACTCCTCGTAGGCGGCGAAGACAGCGGGGTCGTCCGCTGTGGTGGTGCTGGACACCGCTTCCAGATGGCGGTCGATGGCGGCCTTGACCGCCTCGGCGGCATCGCGTACCTCGGTGCTGGTGAGCTGCGCGGCATCAGACATGGGTCAGACGCTATCCGCACCAGGGCCCGGGCTGCACCGGGGTTCCGCTCTGAGCACCCGAATTCCCGGCAACTTGACCCGCGATGTCCGAAGCGTACGCTTCTGTGCCCGCCCGAATACTCACTCCTTCGGCCCACGGCGGCCCGCATTCCGGCGCCGGGCGCCGGGTAGAACGCCTCCGAGCGCGGCCGGGCCGGGGAGTTGACCGGGCATCAGAGGACTTCTCCCGGAGGACGGCGGCGGACCATCGGGCCGGGTGGTCCGAACCGGCGCCGCCGTCGAGGCCAGGGTCGTAGGCTTACCCGCTAGACGTCGCTGAGGAGGCGCATCTTGACCCCACCGAAGCTGGTCCGGCAGCCCGAGTACGAGTACCGGTCGCTGCGGATGCCGCGCGGGACGACGCGCAACGCGGCACGGCAGCTGCTCACCGAGCACGCCGAGTACGGGCACTGGGAGCTGGACAGGCTGCGGCTCTTTCCGGACGGCAGCCGAACCGTCCTGCTGCGCCGCCGGATCATCCGGCAGGTGCGCAGCTGGTGAACGGACCGCGACGGCCGGTGACGGCTCGCTGAGCCGGCCACCGGTCGTCGCGGTCCGCGGATCTCCGCGGTCGGGCCGGGCCGGTCAGGCCGCGGTCCGCGAGCGGCGGTACAGCACGCCGCCGGCGACCAGCAGGGCCAGACCGGCCGGCGCGATGACGCCGAGCCCGTCAGCGCCGGTGAAGGCCAGCCGGTTGGGGCCGGCCGCCTGCGCCACCGCGACCGGCTGCGCGACGGGCGCGGCGCCCGCCATCGGGGCGATCGGGGTGCTGACCGGCTGGACCGCGGTGGGCGGGGCCACCACCGGCGGCGCGACCGGCGGCTGCTGCGGCGGCGTGACCGGCACGGGCGGAGTGACCTGCGTCTCGTGGTTGGCGCAGCCGTTGCCCATCGCCGGGTTGCCGACGCCGACCACGTTGGCCGTGTTGCCGCAGACGTTGACCGGGGTGTCGACCGGGGTCTGCACGGTGTTGCCGGAGAGCAGACCCGGCGAACCCTGGCTGACACCGGTCGCGGTGCTGCCCGTGCTGCTGGGCAGGTGGCTCACCGGCGTGCCGGACGAACCGGTACCCCCCGGAGCGTTGCTCCCGGTGGTACCGGGGACGCCGGGCACGCCACCGCCGACGCTCGGGAGGTGGCCGGTCGGCGCCTGGCCCGTGGGCGCACCGGAGCCGCCCGGGACCCCTGGGCCGGTCGGGGCGCCGGGCACTCCGGGGGTGAGCTGGCCGCCCTGCGTGACGTGGGCGGTGCTCGCGTTGCCGCAGTGGTTGCCGTAGGCGGGGTTGAGCACCCCGACCACATCGACCGTGTTGCCGCAGAGGTTGATCGGAGCATTGACCGGCACCTGCACGGTGTTGCCCGAAGCGACCCCCGGTGAACCGGCCGCCACGCCGTCCGCATCAGCGCTCGCGTACGCATAACCAGCGGTGGAGGCCAGCACGCTCCCGGTGGCTACCGCCGTGAGGATCCCTTTTCTGGCAACCTGTCGCATAGGTACCCCTGACATGTGATGGTCGGAATTTCCGACGAGAGATATTCCCGCCCCATGGAGAACGAGCTACCACGCCAAAAGTTGGCCCGCCCCGCGGCATCTCACCCGATCGAGTAGGTTTGCGGAATAACTTGACGTTCGATTCCGCATTTCACGCTCCGCGCGGCCACCGCGGTTGCTACGCCGGTCCGCCGGGACCGTGCCGAAGGGGGCGCCCCGACCGGGACACCCCCTCCGTGCACCACCCATCCCGTCGGGTCAGCCGGGCCCGACGGGCTCAACTCCCGGAGACCGCCGTCAGAGAGCCCCCGTCGGCCGTCAGTTGTTGTAGCAGTGGTTGCCGAAGGCCGGGTTCAGCAGGCCGATCACGCTGATGGTGTTGCCGCAGACGTTCACCGGGACGTGGACCGGAACCTGGATCTGGTTGCCGGACGCCACGCCGGGCGAGTTCAGCGCGGCACCTTCGGCACCTGCGTCGGCCGAGGCCACACCGGCGCCCGCGAGCATCAGGCCACCGGCGACTGCGGCAACCGCGGCGATCTTCTTGACCTTCATGATTTCCTCCTGATCGTCTGCCTGCTCATCTGCGCGGCCCGTTGTCGCGGGCCGCCATCAGAGTGAACGAGGCTCTGCCGAATGGGGTACGGAACCCTTGCACCGTTCACCCGCAACGGTGATCCATCGATCAGCTGATCGAGATGAAATCTCCAGAAACAACGTTTCCGCGGTCGCCTACCGCCAGGTCCTAAATCATTCCCTCGGACAATCTCCGCCGCCCGGGCTCCCCTTCCTGGGAACGCCGAACGGCCCGCCCCGGCAACCTCCCGGAGCGGGCCGCCACCCGGCTCTCGTCTACCTTCCGCCCCGTCTCAGCAGGCGTCGATGAACCGGTCGAGCACCCGGACCCCGAACTTCAACCCCTCGACCGGCACCCGCTCGTCCACCCCGTGGAACATGCCGGCGAAGTCCAGGTCCGGCGGCAGCTGCAGCGGCGCGAACCCGAAGCAGCGGATGCCGAGGTCGTGGAAGGACTTCGCGTCCGTCCCACCGGAGAGGCAGTACGGCACGGCCCGGGCGATCGGGTCCTCGGCCCGCAGCGCGCTCTGCATCGCCTCGACCAGCGCGCCGTCAAAGCTGGTCTCCAGCGCCCGGTCGGAGTGCAGGCTCTCCCGCTTCACCCGCGGACCCAGCACCCGGTCCAGCTCGGCGAGGAACTCGTCCTCGTAGCCCGGCAGGAAGCGCCCGTCCACGTGGGCCGTGGCCTGCCCCGGGATGACGTTCACCTTGTAGCCGGCACCGAGCATGGTCGGCTGGGCGGTGTTGCGCAGCGTGGTGCCGATCATCTTGGCGATGCCGCCGAGCACCCGCAGCGTCTCGTCCATGTCCTCCGGGTCGAGCCGCACCCCCAGCGCGTCCGACAGCTCGTCCAGGAAGGCCCGGACGGTCTTGGTGATCCGCAGCGGGAAGGTGTGCCGACCGAGCCGGGCGACCGCCTCGCAGAGCTCGGTGATGGCGTTGTCGTCGTTCTCCATCGACCCGTGCCCGGCCCGGCCCTCGACCGTCAGCCGCATCCAGTGCATGCCCTTCTCGGCCGTCTCGACCAGGTAGAGCCGCACGTCGTCGTTGACCGTGAACGAGAAACCACCGACCTCGCCGATCGCCTCGGTCACGCCCTCGAACAGATCCGGGTGCTTGTCCACCAGGAACCGCGCGCCGTACGTGCCGCCCGCCTCCTCGTCCGCGAGGAACGCCAGCACCAGGTCGCGCGGAGGCCTGCGCCCGGTGCGCAGCCGGTCGCGCACCACCGCGAGGGTCATCGCGTCCATGTCCTTCATGTCCACGGCGCCGCGACCCCAGACGCAGCCGTCCGCGATCTCCCCGGAGAACGGGTGGTGCGTCCAGTCGTCCGCGTTGGCCGGCACCACGTCGGTGTGGCCGTGGATCAGCAGCCCGGGCCGCGACCGGTCCTCGCCCTCGATCCGCACCACCGTCGAGGCCCGCCCCCTGGCGGACTCGATGATCTTCGGCTCCAGCCCGAACTCCGCCAGCTGCTCGGCCACGTACTCCGCCGCCGCCCGCTCGCCGGGGCCCGAGTTGTCGCCGTAGTTGCTGGTGTCGATCCGGATCAGGTCCCGGCAGATCTCGGCGACCTCCGACTCACCGGTCACCCGCTCCGCCTTGGACACGCTCGACTCGCTCACGGTCACTCCTCGTCGTCTGACCCGCTCCGGCCACTCGGTCCGGACCGCCCCCCGACTCCCCAGGGCGCTGCGGGCACGGTCCAGCCATCCTCCCCCAGCCACCGCCCCACCCCAAGGGCAAAACCCCCCGCAACCCGCCCGTCCCCCGCCCCAGCACCCCCCGCCCCCTCGCTTTTGGGCCCCACACCCGATCTTTGCTACAGTTATCCATGTCAACGCGGCGGTAACGCAACGAAGACGACAACACCTTGTCCGGGTGGCGGAATGGCAGACGCGCTAGCTTGAGGTGCTAGTGCCCTTTATCGGGCGTGGGGGTTCAAGTCCCCCCTCGGACACATATCATCGGATGACCTGATCAGCATGCTGGTCGGGTCATCTTGCTTTTCGCGTGAGTGTCGACTCACAGCTGTGCCTGCACGATCTCTGATCGGCCTGTACTGGGCCTCGTGCGGACGACCCTCGACCCGCACCACCCGCCGCGCCGGCTCGGCCGGTCAAGCTCGACATCCTGCTGATGCCGACGCGGGCCAGAGGCACAGGATCAGCAGGATGGGGTCGCCCCGTCTTGTCGCGCCGGCGCTGCACTGCTTCGGCTGCCTGCTCCAGCGGCAGGACTCCGGAGATGGAGCGGGAGAAGTCCAGCCGGCCTGCCTGCGTGAGCCGGGGGCAGCTGCGGGACGGCGTTCTCGCCGGAACCGTAGTGACCCAGGCCCTGCCATCCACACCCGGCTACGGTGGATTCTGCCGGCGCGAATCCGATCCGGGAGCGCTGATCGGTGCGGCGGCCCTCAGCTCACCTGTGCTGCCTGCCGGCACGGTGCTCGCTCATGGGGCCGCGCCGGCCGTTGGGTCGGCCGGCGCGGCGATGTGGTGGCGATGCTGGTGTGTGCTGGGTGTGGTGTGGTCAGCGGCTGGTGCCGCCGATCCCCCAGGGGCCTTGCCAGGCGCCGTTGGTCACCCAGTCGTTCACCACGTTGCCGTTGGCGTCGATAAAGGCCACGAGGGAGCCCACGGAGTCGGTCGCGATGGCCGAGCCGACGCGGGCCTGGCCACCAATCCCCGCCGGGCCCTGCCAGCTGCCGTTGCTGCTCCAGTCGTTGGCCATGTTGCCGTTGGCGTCGATGAAGAAGAGGCGGTCACCGTTGGCATCGAAAGCGAGCGGCGAGTCGGCGCGGGCCTGGCCACCGATCCCCCAGGGACCGTTCCAGCTGCCGTTGGTCACCCAGTCGTTCACCACGTTGCCGTTGGCGTCGGCGAAGGCCACGAGGGAGCCTGCGGCATTGGTGGTGAGCGCCGAGCCCGCACGCGCCTGACCACCAATCCCCCACGGACCCTGCCAGGTCCCGTTGCTGGTCCAGTCGTTGGCGACGTTGCCGTTGGTGTCGATGAAGAAGAGGCGGTCACCGTTGCTGTCGAAGGCGAGCGGCGAGTCACTGCGAGCCTGACCACCCACTGCGGCCGGCCCGTGCCAGCTGCCACTGGCGTACCAGTCGTCGACGACGTTGCCGCTGGTGTCCACGAAGGCGACCAGGGTGCCGGCGGCATTGGTGGCGACCGGCGAACCGGGACGCGCCTGCCCACCAATCCCCCACGGGCCCTGCCAGGCACCGTTGGTCACCCAGTCGTTCACCACATTGCCGTTGGTGTCGATGAAGAACGCACGATCGGCGTTCGCATCCAGCACCACCGACGAGTCGGAACGCGCCTGACCACCGATCCCCGCCGGACCCTGCCAGCTGCCACCGACAGACCAGTCATTGGCCACGTTGCCGTTGGTGTCCACGAACGCCACGTGATCACCAACAGCATCCATCGACAGCGTGCTGAGAGTTGATCCGCCGATCGATATGCCGGGGTAGTAGGTGTTCAGGATCGACTGCCAGGATTCACCCGCGACAGCGCAATTCTGTGAGCCCCACTGGCTGAGCGTGTTCGGGTAGTTGGACAGACCGGAGCCGCAGGCCTCGGACGAGCTTCCGGTGAGCGTCGCCTGGAACGAGGCCTCGAAGATCGAGCCGCCCTTCGTCATCACCGAGTTCCAGGTCGCAGCCACAGCGGCGTCGGTGGCGGAGTTGTCCTGTCCGGGGATGTAGCGCTGGTAGCTGGTCGAGTCGTCGACGTTGTAACAGGTGCCGTTGTAGGACCCGTTGCCCCAGTTGTCGACCCAGTACCAGGCGTAGGTCTTCGCCGCCATCGCGCCCGCGTCCAGCGCGGCGGGCTGCCAGGAGGGGACCCACTCGTTGGGCAGCACGTCGTCGACGTAGGTCTGGAACGGGACGGTGAACACGCCCGTCTGGGTGCCTGCCACCGGCGCCCCGGTGCTGGTGTGCTGCGAGTACTCCAGGACCTGGATGCTCGAGGGCGGGGTCGAGTTGGACGAGTAGCCGCCGCAGCCGCTGCCGGTCGCCGCCGGGGCGGCCGCCATGGCCCGGTTGCGCGGGGTCTGCACAGGTTCGGCCTGGTCACCGACCGATTGCGCTTTGCCCGTCAGCTGCACGGTCAGCGAGTCACCGGTGTGCGCCGGGGTCACTCCGGTCAGCTGGTAGGTGCCGAAGCCCGGAGCCGTCATCGTGATCGTCACGGCCTTTCCGGTCGGATCCGGATAGTCGAACGCGAATCCGCCCGCCCGGTCGGTCCAGCCTACGAGGGTGCCGTCGACCTCGATGCGCGCTCCCGGCACGGCCGGTGCCGAGGCGGGAGCGCTGATCACCCCGCCGGACACTCGCTCCGCGCGGGCGTCCGTCGCCTTCCCCGACAGGGCGATCGACGTTGCCGGCTGGTCCTGCGGCACCGGCACCGCTGCGGCCGGAGCCACCGCCGCTCCGCAGATGGTCGCCATCGCCGAGACTCCGACGGCCATCAGGCGCAAACCACGCATGACTGACAATTCCAACTCCTGACTCATGGGGCCGCGCCGGCCGTTGGGTCGGCCGGCGCGGCGATGTGCTGGCGATGCTGGTGTGTGCTGGGTGTGGTGTGGTCAGCGGCTGGTGCCGCCGATGCCCCAGGGGCCGTTCCAGCTGCCGTTGGTCACCCAGTCGTTCACCACGTTGCCGTTGGCGTCGGCGAAGGCCACGAGGTTCCCGGCGGAGTCGGTGGCGAGCGCCGAGCCCGCACGCGCCTGACCACCGATTCCGGCCGGCCCGCTCCAGGTCCCGTTGCTGCTCCAGTCGTTGGCGACGTTGCCGTTGGTGTCGATGAAGAAGAGGCGGTCACCGTTGCTGTCGAAGGCGAGCGGCGAGTCAGCGCGGGCCTGGCCACCGATCCCCCAGGGACCGTTCCAGCTGCCGTTGGTCACCCAGTCGTTCACCACGTTGCCGTTGGCGTCGGCGAAGGCCACGAGGTTCCCGGCGGAGTCGGTGGCGAGCGCCGAGCCCGCACGCGCCTGACCACCGATTCCGGCCGGGCCGCTCCAGGTCCCGTTGCTGGTCCAGTCGTTGGCGACGTTGCCGTTGGTGTCGATGAAGAAGAGGCGGTCACCGTTGCTGTCGAAGGCGAGCGGCGAGTCACTGCGAGCCTGACCACCCACTGCGGCCGGCCCGTGCCAGCTGCCACTGGCGTACCAGTCGTCGACGACGTTGCCGCTGGTGTCCACGAAGGCGACCAGGGTGCCGGCGGCATTGGTGGCGACCGGCGAACCGGGACGCGCCTGCCCACCAATCCCCCACGGGCCCTGCCAGCTGCCGTTGGTCACCCAGTCGTTCACCACATTGCCGTTGGCGTCGATGAAGAACGCACGATCGGCGTTCGCATCCAGCACCACCGACGAGTCGGAACGCGCCTGACCACCGATCCCCGCCGGACCCTGCCAGCTGCCACCGGCAGACCAGTCATTGGCCACGTTGCCGTTGGTATCCACGAACGCCACGTGATCACCAACAGCATCGATCGACAGCGTCGAGGTCCGGGACGGGGCGATGTTGTTGTAGCGCAGGGCCTCGAAGTCCGAGATCGAGTAACCCTCCAGCGTGCTCGAGTAGATGTTGCCCTGGGTCTCGTTGGCGACCTGGCCGTAGTCGTGCTCGGCGTCGTAGTTGAAGGTCCCCGCCGACTGGTTGACCCACGAGTCGAACAGCACGACGTGGTCGGCCGTGTAGTCCAGCGCGTCACCCGGCTGCAGGTTCGTGTCACCGCTGATGTTCCCGGTCGTGACGGTCGAGACGTTCGGCAGGGTCTGGGTGACCAGGCTGTCCTGCAGGCCCCAGGCCATGGAGACGAAGCCGGAGCAGTCCGCGCGGTAGGGGCCGCCGACGGCGCTGTCCTGCCAGGCGACGCTCTGGCTGTACGGGACGTTGTTGGTGATCCAGTCGTGCGCCCTGGCGATCATCTGCTGCTGGGTGATCGCGGCGCCCGGCGCGGCCGGACCGAGGCTTCCGGTCGAGCTGGGGGTGCCGAGCGGCACGGTCGCGGCGAGGGCGGCGTCGGCCGGTGCCAGCGCGGCCATCGTGGCGAGAAGCGTTGCGGCTGCGAGCGTGGCGGCGCCACGCTTCTGCGTGCGTATGGATGACATGGTTCTCTTCCGGTGGTTGGTGTTCTCGACGGGTCAGCGCGGGCCGGCCTGGCTGGCCAGCAGGTTCGTGAGCAGCGACAGCACGTTCGGGTCCTGGTGCACGTCGTACGGGGCGGCCGAGGATCCGCTGGCCAGTTCGTCGAAGTGCAGGACCAGCACGCACGTGCCGTGCGCGGCGAGGTAGAGGTGGTTGGTCTGCTTGCCGGCGGCCGAGATGCCCTCGGCCCCGGTCCAGGTGCGTTCGAACGCCACCGCGTCCGGGGCGGCCACGGTCTGCTGTGACACGGCGTCAGCGGTGAGGTGCTTCGAGCTCTGCAAAGCCCTGGAAGTGGCCTCGCACGAGCTCATGCCGGAGTCGATCTGCTGGTACGCGGCGTCGGCCGCGGCCGACGTGGCGAAGGTGTAGATCTCCAGCAGAGCGGGGTTGCCGCCACTGCTCAGATACGGCTGCTGCTGCCAGGTCGCGGCACCGTGCACGCTCGCGCACTCGTCGAGGGCGATGTCGTGCCCGGTGACCTCGCGCACCGGCCCTGCGGTCTGCGCGGTCCACGACTCGGCGGTGTCCGCGGCGAGGCCGGAACGAACCGTCACCGCGGTCGTCGTGTTGAGGACTGGCGCCGCAGCGGCGTTGCTCGATGCAGCGCCAGAACTTCCCGCAGTCGGTTCCGCCGGTGCCTCGGCAGCGTTCCGTGTCGCGGCTGCCGTGGGGGCGGAGGATTGCGCGGGCGCGGATGCCGGGAGTGTGGAGGAAGCTGACATCGCATCTGATGTGGCGGGCGCGGGTACCGGCGACGCGCCTCCGTTCGGCCGTGCCGATACCGCGATCGAGCTCGCGGCGAGCGGAGTCCGTGCCCGAGGCCCGTGGGCCGGCGCAGTCCCGCAACCGGCAAGCCCGAGCGCGGCGCACGCCAGCACGAGAGCGAGCGGGGCCGATCGCTTGCCTGCGCTGCGACCGGTCCGCCTCGAATCAGCCCGCCGCGTGGCTCCGCTGCCACGCCGTCGTGTCGGCATTCGATATTCCATGTCCGTCCAATTCATCGTCAACGACCTGCCCGGCGCGGTGCCGCGGGGCGACCCGGGATGTCCGGTTGCACTACCGCAAGAAGGGGCGAACCTCTGACGCACTCAGACCTGCCTGGACGTACGCATATATGCGCGGTACGGAGAACGTGATTGCAGGCATGGCGATCTGACTCCTGGACAGTGCGGCGGTGGGTCCCCCTGGTCGGAGGCGAGCCGGCGGATGTTCGGCCTTCGGCGTCCGCGACCCGGCCGTCGCCTCGTCAGCGTCGCACTGGGTGCTGTCGGTTACGGATGCTGGTGATCACGTTGACGTTTTGGCCGGTCAGCTGACCACGCCATGGACCGGCCATATATGACGGGCAGCTCAAGACGGTGACCGGGCCCCCAGTACAGTGATCACCGCCGCAAATGGCGGATGCCTGATGGGAGCGAGTACGTCAAAGTGAGCAGCCAGTTCGGTCCCCTGCTTCGTGGGTTGCGACTCGAGGCGGGGCTGACGCAGGAGCAGTTGGCCGACCGGGCCGGGCTGGGGGTGCGGACCGTCCAAAGGCTTGAGACGGGCAAGCCCACTGACGCCCGGATGGGAACGGTGAAGCAGGTCGCCCACGCGCTGGCCGACGCCCTGGGGCGTGAGCGTGACGACGTCTGGCAGGACCTGCTGGCCGCACACCGCGACAAGGACGCCGCCGCTGAAGTCTCCGGCTCCGCCCCCGTCGGAGACGTCTCCGAGGCGCGCGACCCGCTGACCGGGCCGGTCGCCGACCCGGCCAAGCTCGGCGTGCTGCCACCCCGAGGCGTCCTGGCCGAGGTCGCCGAGTCGTTGGCACGCGACGTGCACAGCCGCTGGATACGCGAGGAGGAGCAGCGCCGGATCCACGACCCGTTCCCGCTGCCCGTGCGGTGGCGGTCGGCGCCTGCCGGTCTGTTGGACCACTGGGACAACATCAGCGGTGCTCCTCCGGGCACCAACGTGGGCCCGGTGCCCCTGGACGGCGGCCTGGCCCAGGTCACAGCCGTCTACCGGCGCGTCCGGTCGGGGCGGCTGGTGGTGCTCGGCCGGGCCGGTTCCGGCAAGACCGTCCTGATGCTGCGGTTCGTCCTCGACTACCTGGGCAGCCGCTCCAGCGGCGATCCCGTGCCGGTCGTCTTCAGCATCGGATCGTGGGACCCAACCGGCACCGCGTTGCGCGACTGGCTGATCGAGCGGCTGCTGCGCGACCACCCGAACCTCGCCGCGCACGCTCCCGGTCGCCTGACCCTGGCGGCAGCGTTGGTCGATGCCGGCTGGATCCTGCCGGTGCTCGACGGCTTCGACGAGATCGCCAAGGGGCTGCACAGGCCCGCCCTGCGCGAACTCAATTCGATATCCCTGCCATTGCTGCTGACCAGCCGCACCGAGCAGTTCGCCGACGCCGCCGCGATCGACGTGCTCAGGAAGGCCGCCGGCATCGAACTGGTCGACCTGACCACGGACGACCTGCTCCACTACCTGCCGCGCACCGCGCGCCCGACCGCGCCGGGCGAGCGGACCGGACGAGTCGCGACTGTGTGGGATCCCGTCCTGGACGGGCTGCGCGGCCGACCGGACAGCCCGTCCAGCGCCAACCTCGCCACCGTGCTGAGCACCCCGCTGATGGTCCTGCTCGCCCGGACCGTCTACAGCGACACCCCGGGCCAGGACCCGGCAGACCTGCTGGACACCGCTCGCTTCCCGACCCCGGAAGCCCTCGAGGAGCACTTGCTGGCCGGCTTCGTACCGACCGTCTACCGCCGGCGGCCCCCGACCCCGCCCACCGCCGCCCGCCCGCGCCCACCCCGCGCGTGGGACCCGGAACGCGCCCGGCGCTACCTGGGCTACCTCGCCGGTCACCTCGACCGGCCTGAGCAGCGCGACCGCCAGGACCTGGCGTGGTGGCAGCTGTCCGGCTCGCTGAGCCTGTTCTCGCGCATCCTCGCCGTTGTGCTGGCCTGCTCCCTGGCCGCGGCCGTGTCCGGCGGGCTCGTCACCTCGACGGTGGAACTGATCGTCGGTCACAGCGCGGTGCTCGTGCTGCGTGCCGGTCTGCTGGACGCGGTCCTGTCCGGCCCGATGATCGGCCTCGCCTACGGGCTGATCTACGGGATCATGGTCATGTTCAGCGGCAAGGCGTTCGAGCCGTCCCGTATGCGGCCGCGACTGCCGGGCGGTGGCCGACGGACCGGCGGCGCGTCCCTGCGCAGAGTCCCCACCTCGTTCTCCGCCGGACTCTTGGGCGGCTTCGTGGTAGGGGCCGGCTACGGGCCGGCCCGCCTGGTGAGGCAGGCACTGCTCTACGGGAAGCTGCCCGTCAACGCGGCGGCGATCGACAGGATGCTGGTCGACACGCTCCTGTTCGCGCTCCTCTTCGGGGTAGCGGGAGGGCTGGTGCTCGGGCTGATGGCCGCCCTGGAGACACCCCTCGATCCCGGCTCCGCCCCCACCCCGGCCGACCTGCTGGCCATCAACCGCAGCACCGTGCTGCGCCAGGCCCTGCTCGTCATGCCGCTGCTCACCCTCGCGATCACCTTCGGCGGCCGACTGATCGCGGACGTCTGCCGGGGCTATCTGGGCCCACTCAGCTGGCACCTGCTCCCCGGGCTGGTAATCGGTGCCGGCGGCGGCCTCGCCGGCGCCGTCTGCTACGCCCTCGCGCTGACCGCCTGGGGTCAGTGGGTGCTCTTCACCCGTATCTGGCTGCCCCTGACCGGACGGCTTCCCTGGGCGACGATCGCCTTCCTCGACGACGCCTACCACCGCGGAGTGCTACGCCAGGTCGGAGCCGTCTACCAGTTCCGCCACGCGCGGCTCCAAACTCACCTCAGCCCCACCCCTCACGAACCGGAGCACGATGGAGACACGTATGCGGCGGGGGCGATCACTTGATCCCCAGCCAGCGCGGGGTGATCCGCCTCCCGGCCAGCGCCTTGTCGCCGTAGTCGGCCAAGGCCAAGGACTCTGCGGCTGCCGAATACGTCATCCGACCAGGTCAGACGGCATGCCGGTGCTCGTGGATCACTCCGCTGAGCCGGTCGTGTCGGCGTATGTCCAGGCGGGCGATTCGTCCGGGATCGGTGATCGGCTCGGAAACCGCACGCAGGGGCGCCGCTTGATTCATGGCCTGGTGTGGCCGGTGCGCGTTGTGATGGCGCTCGAACTCGCGCAGCACGTGGCGCAGGTGGCGTTCGTTCCAGATCAGGGTCCGGTCCAGGAGTTCATGGCGGCAGGTCTGCACCCAGCGCTCCATGATGGAGTTCATCCGCGGCATGCGGATGCCGGAGAGAACGACCTGGATGCCGGCGTCACCCAGGATCTGGTCGAAGAGCGTTGGGAACTTCGTGTCCCAGTCTCGGATCAGGTAGTTGACGGTGGCTCCGGTGTCCTCGAGGTCCATGACCAGGTTCCGGGCGACCTGGCCGACCCAGTGGGCGGTGGGATGCGCAGTTGCGCCCAGGACGCGGACGCGGCGGGTGGCGTGCTCGATGACCGCGAGGATGAACTGCCGCTGACCGGTCAAGGTGACCGTCTCGATGAAGTCGCACGCCAGGAGGGCGTCAGCCTGGGAGCGTAGGAAGTCGGCCCAGGTGGTGGCGCTGCGGTTGGGCGTGGGGTCGATCCCTTCGGCTTTGAGGATCTCCCAGATGGTGGAGGCGGCGATCTTGATGCCGAGGGTGGCGAGTTCGCCGTGCACGCGCCTGTAGCCCCACGACGGGTTCTCCCGCACCAGGCGCAGGACCAGTACACGGATCGAGCGGACAGTAGGCGGTCGCCCCGGTCGTTTTGGCCGGCAGGTGCGGGCGTGGCGCTGCTTCATCAGGTCGCGGTGCCAACGCAGCACCGTGTCCGGTTGGACCAACAGTCCCAGGCGGCGCAGGACCTCGCGCGTTAGCGGGGCAAGGAGCGTGGCGAGCAAGGCGCGGTCCTCTGGAGCGAACCTCACCCTGTCCGCACCAAGCTGCCGCTCAAGGACGGTGAGCTGATGGCGCAGGACGAGGATCTCCACATCCTTGTCCCGGTCGCTCATCGACAGCAGCCGCAGGACAGCGAACGCGTTGGTGACAGTCAGGTATGCCAAGCGAAGCAACACAAGTGATCATCCTGCCGCAACCACCAGGCAAGTCCTTGAACTGCATGGATGACGTTCTCGGCAGGCGCAGGGCTGCAGGGCCACCGGGGAAATTTCCCCGGCCGGGTGGCCGGCCTGCCCGAGCGTCGTGGCACGGCTGCCTGAGCGCCGCCCGGCGACTGAGATCACCGACCGAATTCGGTCGGTGATCGGTCACGTCTGGGCAATGCGTCGGCCCCGCGGGCGTGGGGCCGACCTGGAGGGCGACCGGGCGGCGGCCGTCGTGCCGTGCCCCCGGGGGGCACGGGGATTGCTCCCGCCGTTCACCAGCTCAGCGCTGGAATCGCCCGGCCTCGTGGCCTAGAAGGCTCCTGAAGATCTTGTTGGTGGAGGGGTATTTCGCGCGGGAATGCCCCTCCACTGTTATGCGGGAGTGGGAGCGAGGGTCCAGGTGTGGCCGGTGTGGGTGAGGCCGAGGTTGATGAGGCGGCGGAGGTTGAGGGCTGCGGCGCGGTTGTGGAGCCAGGTGTTGTTCTTCAGGATGCCTCGGTAGGGGACTCTGCGGTTGCCTCTGGCGACGAGCCAGGCCATGGCGCGTTCGACGGGTGGGCGCCAACGCCGGTACTCGGCTTGCCAGTTCGGGTCGGTGGCCTGCTGGCGGGCGGCTTTCAATCGGTCGTAGTGGGCGTGGACGTGGAAGGCACGGCCGGTCTTGGAGCGGGTGCACTGCTCGCGCAGGGGGCAGGTGTGGCAGAGCTTCTTGAACTGGGCGGTGCGAGCACCTGTCGGGTCGGGTCGGCCGAGGGCTTTGGTGTGGCCGGCGGGGCAGGTCACCTCGCCTTTGGTGGTGTCGACGTGGAAGTCGTCGGCGGTGAAGCCGCCAGGGACGGCGGGCTTGAGTGGCGCGGGCTTGATCACGAGGGTGTGGCCGTCGGTTTCGAGGGCTTCGCGCAGGTCGCCGGTGCCGTAGGCGGTGTCACCGAGGACGGTCAGGTCCTCGGTCTCGTCGGCGAGGAGAACCTCGGCGACGGCGGCCTCGTGGTTCTCCCGGCCGCTGCCCCGGGTGAGTTCGACCTCGGTGGACAGACTGGTCTCGGGTTCGAAGGCGCCATGGGCGCGGAAGCCGTCCTGGTGGCGGGTTCGGTTTTTGTGGATGTGGCGGGCCTCGGCATCGACGGTGGAGACCACCCGGTCGTGGACGGTGCCGCGGGCGATGCGCCAGCGTCCGTCACGCCCGTCGGAGCCGTCGGCGACCTCGACGTCCTGGCCGGCGACCAGGGCCAGCAGCCCGACCGCGTCGGCGGCCTTCTCGTCCAGCTGTCGTTCGGGCAGGCGACCGAGCAGGTTGAGCGCGTCGGTGACCAGGGCGTCGACCAGGTCGGCGCGGGCCTGCTCGTCACTCCAGGCGATGCGGGGCTTGCCCGGGTCGGTGTAGTCGTGCGCGGTGCACCACTGGGCGGCGGTCTTTTCCCCGCCGGGGACGTCCCGGATCACCCGGCGGATCGCGGCGATGAGCTGGGTGACGGTGTCCTGGGTGGCGACCGCGTCGTCCAGCACGGTGGAGTCCAGGGCTCGGCGCTGCTTGCCCTTGAGGACGCCGGTGGCCGCGACGACCTCCTTGACCTTGGTGAACAGCCGGTTTGGATCTCCGGAGCGTTGCAGGCGTCGGCGGAAGTAGGTCAGCAGCGACGGGTCGAACGCGGTGTCGTTGAGGCCGAGCCCGCAGGCGGCCTTCCACCGCAGATCGCAGCGCAGTTCCTGGACCGTGTCGTAGTCCGACAGCCCGTGCAGGCTCTGCAGCACGATCGTGGCGGCCAGGACCTGCGGCGGCATGCTCGGCCGCCCGTTCGCCGACGGGTACATGTCCGCGAACATCGACCCCGGGAACAGCGTCTCCCGGTGCTCGGCCAGGAACGCAAACACACTCCCCACCGGGATCAGCTCCCGGCAGGTCTCCCACACATCCAGCCCGACCAGTTCCCCATCCCACTTTCCCTGCACACCAGCAGTCTGGCCCCACACCGAGTGACGCACGGCCAGAACCCCTGATTTTCACTGAACTTCTAGCTCGGCAGCTCCCAGACGGTGATGGTGAGTCGCAGCGGGCCGAGGCCAGCCGGGACGGACTTGATCACGAGATAGGCCATCCGGCCCTCGCGGGTCTTGTAGCAGAAGCGGTCCCCGCTGGAGAGCGGGTCGGTGTTGTAGCTGCCGTCCCTGTTGATCAGGTCGGCGCACTGGTCGGGGGTCGGGTCCGGACCGGAGGCGGGGAGCTTTGCTATGGCCAGGCGCGAGTCGGAGACGAACAGGTTGGGTGCTCCCGTGGTGTCCATCACCGTGATGTCGCCCTGCTGTGCGGTGGCGATCGGTGTGCTCGCGTCGAGGTCCATGTAGCCGTTGGCCTCGACGGTGAAGTCGGCGGGGCCGGACCTGATCTTCGCCACCACCGAGGAGGTGGACGGCGAGGGGCCTGCCTGACCGGCGCCTCCGCTGCCGGCCGACGCTGAGCTGCCACTCGCCGGGGTCTGGCCGGTGCTCGGATGCTGGCCGGCGGAGGTGTTCGGGGTCTGGCCGTGGTCGGTCGAGGCGTACACCAGGCCGCAGACCACGGCCAAGGCGACGGCCGCGCCGATGAGCAACGGCAGCCGTCGGCGGTTGGCGGGCTGGACGTTGCCCGGCGGGACCCAGCCACCTGGTGCGGTTAGCGGCATCGGCGCGTAGCCGGGGTGGTTTGCGGTAGCGGTCGGCGCGTGGCTGGGCAATGACGCGTTCACCGTCGGCGTGTAGCCGGGACGCGCCGCGTTCACGGTCGGGGTGTACTCCGGAGTCGGGGTGGGCCCAGTCGCCAGGGCCTGTTGGACGGCGGCCTCGCGTTGGGCGATCTCTGCGGCTAGCGCTGTCGGCAGCCAGTCGTCGAAGTCGCGGAGCGAACGGCCCGCTGCCCCCTCGCACAGCTCAGCCAGCTCGGCGGGGGTGGCCCTGGACGCGGGGTCGGCGGCTAGGCAGCGCTCCAGCACTGGCCGGAGCTCGGCCGGATAGCCGGAGAGGTCCGGCGGCCGCGACTCGGTGTTGGCGATCCGGGTGGCGAGGGTGATCGCGCCGCTGTCGCCGTACGGGTGGCGCCCGGTGGCCGCGACGGCGGTGATCAGGCCGAGCGCGAAGACGTCGGTGGCCGGGGTGAGCGTCTCACCGAGGGCGTGCTCGGGGGACATGTACTGAGGGGTGCCGATCAGCCCGCCGCTCACGGTGAGCTGGGTGGCGTCAGTGGCGCGGGCGATGCCGAAGTCGATCACCCACGGGCCGTCCGTGCCCAGCAGGATATTGCTGGGCTTCAGGTCACGGTGGATCACACCGGCCGCGTGCACGGCGCGCAGTGCCTCGGCGACACATCCGAGCAGTTGCAGCACGGCCGTCGGTGACAGCTGGCCGAACCGGGTGAGTGCCTCGTCCAGTGCGAGGCCGGGCACGTAGCGGCAGGCGAGCCAGGGCATGGTGCCGGTGGTGTCGTGGTCGACCACGGGCACCACGTGGTAGCCCTGCACCAGCCGGGCGGACTGCACCTCCTGCTGGAAGCGGCGCCGGAAATCCTCGTCCTGTGCGAACTCCGCGCGGATCACCTTGAGGGCGACCGGCTGTCCACCGCGGGTGCGGGAGAGGTAGACCGCTCCCATCCCGCCCTCGCCGATCCGGCGCAGCAGCTGGTATCCCGCCACCTCGCGCGGATCGTCGGGCCGCAGCGGCGGTATCCCGGACGTGCTCTGACCGGCAGTCATGAGATCCCCCTGTGCTAATGCTCCGTTTGAAGATCGACTTTCGACGCCGATGCTATCGGCTACGGCGACAGCTCCGGGCGGCAGTGCGATGGGGCGGCGGCGTCCGGCAGCGGATCGGCCGAACCGTAGACGGCCATCAGAGGGCGGTACGTGACGTGACACCTGATATGTCGTCACTGGAACGTGTGGGATCGGGGCATCCCTGCTGCCCGTGAGGCCCGGCAGTCCTGGAGTGTCCCCCGTGAGCGACCGCCAGTCCTACAAGAGCGACTTATCCGACGAGCGCTGGGCCCTGATCAAGCCCTTGATCACCGCCTGCAAGGCCCGGCACTCTTCGGTCAGTGGCCACCAGGGCAACTACGACATACGGGAGATCGTCAACGCCCTGCCCTACCAGTCCCGCACCGGCTGCCAGTGGGACTACCCCCCTCCCCACGACCTGCCGCCCGCCAGCGCGGTGAAGTACTACTTCTACGAGTGGCGCGACGAGAGCAATGCTCAGGACTTGTGGATCGGTTCCGGGAGGAACACGAAGGGCGTACCTTCCCGAATGATCCTGTGATGGTCACCGAGTAGGCCCGCGT
>NZ_JBITZU010000015.1:0-161375 GCF_044547075.1 Kitasatospora sp. NPDC052896 | reverse complement strand
TGAACGCACATTGACGATGTCGGCCATGCCTCAATGTATCGAGCGGTCAGTCACCATCGGGCCCAAAGGGCGAACGTTGCCTGATGCGGCACTAGGTGACGACGCGTATCGGTCGTCCCGCCTGGAAGGCGGCGATGTCCTCGACCGCGTCGCGGTAGAAGACCTCGTAGAGCTCGCGGGTCACGTAGCCGATGTGCGGGGTGAGCACGGTGTTCGGCAGCGTGCGCAGCGGATGGTCGGAGGGCAGCGGCTCGACGTCGTAGACGTCGAGCGCCGCGCACCTGATGGCCCGGCGCCGCAGGGTGTCCAGCAGGGCGTCCTGATCGATGATCGGCCCCCGCGAGGTGTTCACCAGGATCGCGGACGGCTTCATCGCGGCGAGCTCCGCGCCGCCGACCAGTCCTCTGGTGCGGCCGCTGAGCACCAGGTGCACCGACAGCACGTCCGCGTCGGCGAACAGCTCCTGTCTGGTCACTGCCGTCACCCCGTGCTCGGCCGCACGTTCGGGCGTGAGGTTCTGACTCCAGGCGATGGTGTCCATGCCGAACGCCTGGCCGATCCTGGCCACGTTGCTGCCCAGGTTCCCCAGTCCGAGAAGGCCGAGGGTCCTTCCGTGCAGCCCGGTGCCGACCGTGCGCTGCCAGCCGCCGTCCCGCACGGCACGGTCCTCGACCGGGAGGTTGCGTGCGGCGGCGAGGATCAACGCCCAGGTGAGCTCGGCGGTGGACGCCCCGAAGTATCCGGTGTTGGAGACCAGGACGCCCTGCCGCGTGGCGGCCGCCACATCGATCGCCACGTTCCGCGGGCCGGTGCTGACCAGCAGCCTCAGATCGGGCAGCCGGCACAGGACCTCGGCGGTGAACCACGTGCGCTCGCGCATCGCGACGACCACCTCGAAGCCGGCGAGCCTGCGGACCAGTTCGTCCGCGTCCGCGATGTGCTCGGTGAACACCTCGACCTCGGCGTCCAGACGGCCCCAGTCGGCGCACTCGAGGGCGACCCCCTGGTAGTCGTCGAGAATCGCGACCTTCACTGCGGTCATGCTACGGCGCTCCTCGTGGTGGGGCGAGTCGGGTGTTGGCGGGGTACGGGAGGCACGGCCGATCGCGCCCCCGCCGCCCGTTCCCGGGGGTGCCGGGCGGCGCGGACGCGCGACCGTCCGGGTGGCGCCCCGCGGGGTGACGAACTGTGCCTCCGTGCCTGTCCTGGTGTGCCTTCAGCCATCACGTGACTCCTGTCGGGGACGGTCCGGCGGTGGGGACCGAGCACGGCTCGGGCGGGCGCGCGGAAGGGCGCCGCTAGTCCATGAAGACGCTCCAGGCCACGGTGTTGAGGTTGTCGGCGAGGAAGATGTCGTTCCCCCCGAGGCGCTGGTCCCAGGACGCGGGCATGAGCTCTGTCGCGCGGGCGACCACCGCGTCGATCCAGACCTTGAGCCGCGCCTGCTTGTTGTCGTCCGGCACGCCGGCAGCGCTGGCAGCCTCCCTCAGGTCGACCTCGCGCAGCGCCTGGGTGGCGGCGGTGCGCAGGTCACGGAGGTATTCCCGGTTCGTCCGCACGTCCTCGGGAGTACCGAACAGGGCCATGTGCCCGGATACGACGGTCTCGAAGTCGTACTCCAGCATCCGGTCCATGGCCTCGAAGTAGGTGGGCACGTGGGGGGTGAAGAGCAGCCGGAAGAACGGCGCGTTCCTGACGGTGAAGCTGTCGATCGCCGTCAGGACCTTCTGTTCCGGCAGGTGGATGAAGAGGTTGCCCGGCTGGTGCCAGTCCCCCGTGTACTCGAGGATGATCCGCTCACCGTCGACGCTCAGCTCCTTCCTCCCCCCGGGGAAGGTCTCGTTGGGCAGCGGACGCCTGTCGTCGCGTGCCTCCTGGATGAACCGGGCGGTGAGCTCGTGGGCGATGATCCGCAGGCCGTCCCGGGCCAACAGGTGGGCGGAGCCGATGTGGTCGGCGTGCGCGTGGCTGTAGATGAGGTGGGTGATCGGCTTCGGGGTGACCTCCCCGATGCCGACCAGCAGCGCTTCGCCCAGGTCCGGAGGGGCGTCCACCACCACGACGCCCTTCCTGGTCACCAGGAACATGGTGTTGACCATTCCGCTGGTGATTCCGTAGGCGCCGCCGCCCAGCTCCGTGACGTGGTAGCCGGACTCGGGGATCTCCGGCCCCAGGGCGAAATCGGGTACAGGTGCGAACTCCGCCATCGCTGCCTCCTCCGCACTCCGACCGTCGGCAGTACCGGTTCTGCCGACGGAGCACCTACGGCGCCGCCACACGAGCCATCGTGGCACTCTTCCACCGGCGCCGCTTCCGGTTCCTCCGCATGCGCGGCGGTACTCGCCCCCGGACCGTGGTACGGCCGTACTGCGGTCGCAGCAGGTCCACCCCGTCCTTGGCCACGGCGACGAGCCGCGACCGGCCGAGTGGGCTCCCTGCGAGGGCTGTCGGGGTCGCGGACATCTTCACCGGCCCCTCCTGTCTCGCCGTCGTCGACCCCGTCGCCTGGACCCTCGACGCCGCCGACCGTGCCACTCCGGGCGGGCGGATGCGATCCGTGACCGTCCTGCCGCGGCGGACGGCCGGGAGAGCGCGACGGGGGGGTGAACGGCCGAGCACACCTTCTCGGCCTTCGCGACCGAGAAGGTGACCGCACCCGCCTCCTCCCCGATCCCCGCTCCGAGCGGACGCGGAGGGGTGCGGAGTACTGTGAGCACGAGGGGGGTTTGTCCGCTATGTCGCCTCTGTCGTGGCAGGTGCGGGACCGTGACCCAGGAGCGAGCAGGAGGCGAAGTGGCGTCCACCGCAGCCGAAACCGGAGGCCCTTCCCAGCGCCCGGAGCTGAGCCTTGTGACCGCTCCGCGCGACACGCTGCAGGGCACGGAGGTACTGGCGCTGGCGCTCAAGGCCACCGAGTGCCTGGGGGGCCGGGGTGCCTTCCTGCACTGGTGCGATCCCGCCGCCCACCGGCTGCGCCTTGTCGCGGCCACCGGTCCGGCCGCGGAGAGCGCCGAGGTCTGGCGGGATCTCTCCGATGAGCAGGACGTGGCCCCCGTACGCGCCCTGCGGCGCGGTGGCTACGCCTGGGTGAGCGGGGACAGTCTGGGCGTCGGGGCGGCCGGCACCGCGTCCGTGCCGCTCCTCGGTGCCGAAGGTCCGATCGGTGTACTGTCCGTGATCACGGCGGGGGCCGGCCCGCCGGAAGAAGTGCAGCGGTCCTTCCTTCTCTCGGTAGCTGGATGGGCCGCTTCGCGCCTGGCGGAGCTGCCCGGCACGCCACCCGCTCCCCGTTCCGTGGCCGGCTCGGAGCGGACGGTCCGGATGGGCAAGCTGACCGCCGCGCTCGCCGAGGCCGTCACCTCCCGGGAGGTCGTGCGGGCCGTCGCGGAGCACGTCCTGCCCCCGTTCGGCGCCGACGGGCTCATAGTCTGGGTGTTCGAAAGCGGCCGGCAGCACGTGGTCGACTCGGCCGGGTACACGCGGGAACTCCTCGACCTGCTCGACGGCCTCGCCGTCACCGACTACCCGGTGGCCGCCGACGTGTTCGGGGCCTGCGCTCCCCAGTTCATCGAATCGGCCGCAGAGTACTGCCAACGCTATCCGACGCTGGCACACATACCGGCGAAGGCCCGGAAGAACGCGTGGGCGTTCCTGCCCATGATCGCCTCCGGGCACGCCATCGGCATGTGCCTGGTGGCCTTCACCCGGCAGCGCTCCTTCACCGACGAGGAGCGCACGCTGCTGACCGCCTTGAGCGGTCTGGTCGGCCAGTCGTTGGAGCGGGCCCGCTTGTACGACGTGGAGCACGCCCGGGCGCAGGAGCTGCAGAGTTCCTTGCTGCCCCAGACGCTGCCCCGCCTGCCCGCCGTCCGCGCCGCCGCACGCTACCTGCCCGCGGGCCGGGGCGAGCAGGTCGGTGGCGACTGGTACGACGTGATCCCGCTGTCCGCCGACCGGGTCGCCATGGTGATCGGCGACGTCATGGGACACGGCATCCACGAAGCGGCCACCATGGGCCAGCTGCGCACCACGGTACGCACCCTCGCCGACCTGGACATCCCCCCTGACGAGCTGCTCAGCCGTCTCAACGACCTGGTCGGCGACCTGGGCGAGGACTGCTACGCGACCTGCCTGTACACCGTCTTCGACCCGACCACCCGGGTGTGCTCGTTCGCCCTGGCCGGCCATCCCCCGCCGGTCGTCGTCCACCCCGATGGCGGCGTCCACCAGCCCGACCTGACCGCCGACCCGCCACTGGGGGCCGCCGAGCCACCGTTCGAAACGCACCAGATACACCTGCCCGAGGAGAGCCTGCTGGTCCTGTGCACCGACGGGCTCGTCGAATCCGCCACCCAGTTCATCGACCAAGGACTGGCCCGGCTGCGGCAGGTCCTCTCCCAGCAGGCGGCACCCGCCTTCACGGCGACGGACGAGGACGACGACCTCCAGCGCCTGGACGCCCTGTGCGACACCGTCGTCTCGGCCCTGCTGCCCGACCACGGCCGGACGCACGACGACGCGGCCCTGCTGATCGCCCACACCCGGGCCACCGACGCCCGCGATGTCGCCTCCTGCGTGCTCCCGGAGGATCCCCGCGCGGCCGGACAGGCCCGCGCATACGTCCGCAACCAGCTGGCAGCCTGGGGACTGGACGATCTGGCGACCACCACCGAGCTACTGGCCAGCGAGCTGGTCGGCAACGTGATCCGGCATGCCAAGGGCCCCGCCCACCTGCGCCTCCTCCGCAGCAGCTCCTTGACCTGTGAGGTCTACGACGGCAGCCTCAGCACCCCCCGCATCCGCCACGCCGCCTACACCGACGAGGGCGGTCGGGGACTCCAGCTCGTCGCCGCCCTCTCCAAGCGCTGGGGCGCCCGCTACCACCGCGACGGCAAGTGCATCTGGACCGAACAGGACATCCCGCGCCGCGCCGCCTGACGGCATCCTGGCCGCATCCGTGTCGCCGGACCGGGCGCGGTTCGCCGATCGCGCCCGGGAGCCGGACCCCAACCTCCGGAGCTGCCACCGGTCGGAGGTTCCGGCAGCCCCCGACATCCGGCGGAGGCGAGGGCAAGAACGCGTCAAGATCCGGAGTCCGCGCGTACGGAATGCGTCAAGATAGCCTGCAGCGGCAACCAGGTGGACCGGAACAACCGTCAGAGTCATGGAGATCGTTGATCCAGAACTCCGGCAGCGCGTCCTGTCGGCCCTGGGGTGCGGCACCATCGCAGGACGACGTCCCGCAGGCGCACCGTCCGCGACCGCGTCCGACCGACCATCACATGGGGGAACGTTCATGGCACAGCTGCTCATCGAAGAGAACTTCCAGCACCTCGACGGCCAGGACGTGGAGTCGCTGATCGAGGCGCTCGCCGAGCTCGGCCTCAGCGCGGAGCCCACTCAGCCCCGCACGGGGTCCCGGAACGGCGACTGGGCGCTCGTCCTGCACTGGCTCAGGGACGACATCGGGCGGATCACCGAGGACGCTGTGGCGGCAGCGCTCGTCATGGCCGTGACGGAGGTCCTGGGGCAGGTGCACCCGGTCGGGCCCGGCGGGACCAGCGTGCGGGGCCGCACGCTGCCGGTCCGCATCGACATCCGCGGGCGCTCGGGGGAACTGATCAAGTCCGTCGCGATGCCGGGTGCGGCGGCGAAGCCGGCGGCTGCGCCGTGGTGGCACGGACGGCACACGGCGGCCGCCGACGGCGCGCCGCGCCTGGTCACGTCGGTTCCCGTGACCGAGGCGTAGCGGCGGCCGACGAAGGCAGAACTACGTCCCGGAGACCGGCACCGGCCAGGCGGTGTCGGTCGGTCGTTCCGCCGGCTGTGTCGCCCGGCTTCGCCGTCGGCCTCGACCCGGGTCGGGCGGATGGGGGTTTCAGATCTCCGAGGTCGCCCAGTTGCCGTTGGTGTAGGGGATTCCGCTGACGGCCAGCATCAGCGCGAGGTAGCGTGCGGCATCTCCCCAACTGTAGAGCGTGCCAATGCCGTTGACCGACAGTGGCGGGGTTCCCGGGTTCTGGGTGATCAGTTGGCCCCAGTGCGACATCGCGTCCCAGGAGTTCTCCAGGTACTGCTGCTCGATCGGCAGCCCGTTGTAGACGGTTCCACTGTTGCCCATGACGGCCGACATGACGCCGAAGACGTCCCAGAACCGGGCCGACTCGGAGGTGTACTGGATCATGAGCATCAGGGAGCGGGCGGTGTTCTGCTGGTTGTTGCCGTAGGGGTTGGTCTGCTGCAGCAGGTTCAGGTAGGAGTACCACAGGTCGGTCCAGGAGATCGGCATGGACTCCCGACCGCGTCCGGCCGCCTGGGTCATGGAGTTGTAGTTGCTGCCGAAGGCCAGGGACTGACCACCGCCGTACTGGTTCCAGATCGAGCTCAGGTACGGGATGAAGCCCATCGGATTGCCGTAGGCGTTGTTCGGGCCCCAACCGCCGTAGGCGGTGTCGGAGAAGCCGTAGGTGATGCCGTTGCCCGCGGTGTAGCCCAGGACGTACATGTTCTGCGCCGCGATCCACAGCGTGAGCGTCCCGTCGGAGGTGCTGAGGGTGACCTGGACGAGTCCGTAGGGGTTGTACTGGGTCTGTTCGGTCGAGCCCCGGAAGGGGTGCCCGGAGGCGTTGCGCAGACTCTGGATGAAGCCGGTGTACTGGCTCTGGGCGGTGGGGCCGGTGCCGATCAGGTTGAGGTAGACGTGCGTGATCTGCCAGTCCGGCGTGTCGGCCCTGGCGCGTTCGGCGCCGACGGAGAGGGATCCGGTGAGCGCGGCCAGCGCCACGATCAAGGCCAGTACCAGCCTGCGCACTCGCCCGGGGCGCGTGCCGGCTGCCGTGGATGTCGTCACAGCGTGTTCCGTTCTACTCGAGCGGAGGTGCCCGCGGTGTACGCGTCGACTGAGCAACCCCCATCATTGAGGGTTCAACTAGTGACGCCCAGTCAACTCGTGGGCCCACCCGGTGTCCAAGACCTCTCGCCCGTGCCAGTGATAGCTTCCAGCTATGGATCTCGAGCCGCGCCTGCTCCGGTACTTCCTGGCCGTCGCCCAAGACCTCCACTTCGGCCGCGCCGCCGCGCGCCTGCACATCTCCCAGCCCTCGTTGAGCAACCAGATCCAGAACCTCGAACGCACGCTCCGCACCGACCTGTTCGTACGCACCAGCCGCAAGGTCGAACTCACCCCCGCGGGCCGGGCGCTGTGCGAGGAGGCGCCCTTGGCGCTCGCCGCGCTCGAGCGCGCCGCCGAGCGCACCCGCCTCGCCGGCGCCGGAGCCGGCGGGACGGTAAGGCTCGGCTACGCCCCGATGGCCGGGTACGGGACCCTGGGCGCGGTCCTGGCCCGCGTCGAGTACGACAGCCCGAACGTCACCGTCGTCGCCAGCGAGCACTTCAGCTCCGAGCTCCCCGGCCTCGTGCTCGCCGGCGACCTCGACGTCGGCATCGCCCTGTTCCCCGAGCCCATGAGGGGAGTGACCGGCACGCCGCTGCGACTGGAGTCGCTCGCGCTGCTGCTCGGCACGGACCATCCCCTGGCGGACACGGACCCCGTTCCGGTCAGCAGCCTCAGGAACGAGACGGTGCTGCTGTTCCCCCGCGAACTCGCACCCGGATACTACGACCGCGTCGTCGCCGCCTGCGAGCGCTCCGGCTTCCGACCCCGCATCCGGGCCTTCCCCGACCCGCCTCCCCGGGCGATGGTCGCCCGCCTGCGCGCGAGCCGCGAAGTCGGCCTGCCGCCCGCCTCGTTCGCCCACCACACCGCCGCCGCCGACCCCGGCTACGCGGCGCGCCGGGTCGTCGAGCCGGAGATCCACGTGGAGTGGTCGATCCTCCGGTCCGCGCGCACCCGGTCCGCCGCCGTCGCGCGATTCCTCGAAAGCGCTCGACGATGCGCGCAGGGGCACGGGTGGCTGCCGCCCGCACACACCACCACCAGCGCCGACACCCGGGCCCCGAACTGATCGCCCCCGTAGCGATCCGCGCTGCGCCGGCCGGGGTCCGCGGGACGCGTTCGCCGCCGGCCCCCGCACGGCCGGCGGCGAGCACGCGTGAGGCGCCCGAACGGTGGCCGCGGGCGGGTACGGACGCCGGGCTGGGCCGCCGTGTCGTTCCGGCGTCAGCCGGGTAGCGTTGTGTCGTGGACACGGGGCTTCCCGAGGTCGGGAAAACACTTTCCGTGGTGGCGGCGAACGTAGGGTCACGACTCCCCGACGTCAGCCGCGACATAGGGGAGCACGTGCTCGCCGAAATCCCGAAGCTCAGGGGCGACGAGCCCGTCCTCCAACTCCTGCGCGCGAGTGTCGCGGAGAATGTCGCAACGCTGCTGCACGTTCTCGAGAACGACATACCCCTGGACAATGTCGAAGGGCCCACGGCGGCTCTGGAGTACGCCAGGAGGCTGGCGCAGGGGGGTGTTCCCGTCAGTGCGCTGGTTCGGGCCTACCGGATCGGGCACTGGCGCTTCCTGCAGTGGTGTCTGGAGGAACTCCACGGTCAGGGGGTCGAGGAGGATCTCTCCGCCGCGACCGTCTGGCGCATGTTGACGGTGAGTTTCGGCTACATCGACCAGGTGACCGAACACGTCACCGAGCTCTACCAACTGGAGCGGGATCGCTGGTTGTTGAGCCGGACCGCGGGGCGCGCCGCGCGGGTGCGGGAGATCCTCGCCGAGCAGGAGGCCGACCTCGACTGGGCCGAGTCGGCGCTCGGTTACCGGCTCGGGCAGCTGCACCTCGGGCTGGTGGCCTGGCTGCCCGTGCTGACGCACGACGGCGGGGGGTTGGCCCGGCTCGACCGGCTCACCAGTGCCATCGCCGAAGAGATGAACTGTTCCGCCAGACCGTTGTTCATCCCTCGTGATGAGGCGTCGTGTTGGGCCTGGTTGCCGTTCGGCTCGGACGGCGAGGTCTCCTACGAACGGTTGTGTGGCGTGGTCGAGGACGGCGACCCGTCCACGTACGTCTGCGCCGGGCGGGTGGAGCCCGGTGTGGAGGGATTCCGCTGGACGCACCGGCAGGCGCTGCGCGCACAGGAGCTGGCCGCCGCGTCGAGTTCGGGGGCCCGGTTCACCGCCTACTCCCGTGTCGCTCCGATCGCCCTGATGTGTACGAACATCGACGACATGCGGATCTGGGTACGGAGCGTGCTCGGTCTGCTGGCCGTCGATGACGAGCCCTGCGCACGGTTGCGGGAGACCGTGCGGATCTTCCTGGACACCGGTTGCAGCTACACCGCCACGGCGAGCCGACAGATCCTGCACAAGAACACCGTGCAGTACCGCATCCGGAAGGCCGAGGAGGCCATCGGGCACACGGTCCATGAACAGCGCACCGATCTCGAGGTGGCGCTGCTCGCCGTGCAGTACCTCGGGCCGGCGCTCCTGACCCCCTCACGCTCCTGACCCCCTGATCTGACCTCCTGATCAGATGGCACCCGACTCCCTCCTGGGACAGCACCCGGTGCCTTCCGCCGGGTCAGCCCCCGCCGAGGGCGCGCATGACCCTGAGCTGTGCCTCGTCCCGCGCGCTCTCCAGTTCCTCGATGGTCGCGCCGAAGTCTGCTTGTCCGGAGAGGAGTTCGATGGTCGCCCCGTCGAGTGTCGGGGCACCGAGATCGCGCCACAGGTCTTCCAGGGCAGGGCCCAGGTGTTGCAGGAAGTGCGGCAGGCCGCCGGGCCCGCCGCCGAGGTGGAAGCTGAGGAAGGGGCCGGCGACGGCCCAGCGCAGGCCGAGGGAGGAGGTGACGATGTCGTCGAGTTCCCGCTCGGTCACCACGCCTTCGTGGACCAGGTTGACCGCCTCGCGGAAGAACGCGGCCTGCAGCCGGTTCGCGACGAATCCGGGCACCTCCTTGTGCAGCACCTGCGGCTTCTTGCCGAGGGCGGTGTAGAAGGCGACAGCGCGCGCCACGGTGTCCGGATCGGTCCGCTCGCCGGGGACCACCTCGACCAGCGGGACGAGGTGCGGCGGATTGAACGGATGGCCGATGACGAGCCGTCCCGGTTCCTTCATCGCCCGGGCCATCGCGGTGGCGCGAATGCCGGAGGTGGAGCTGAGCAGCAGGGTGTTCGGGTGCGCGGCCTGCTCGATCCGGGCGAAGAGGTCCTGTTTGAAGTCCAGGCGCTCCGGGCCGTTCTCCTGGACCACGTCGGCGTCCGCGAGCGCCCGACCGAGGTCGGCCTCGAAGCGCAGGGCACGGTCGAGATCGGCGGTGGGCAGGCCGAGTGCCCGTAGTGCCGGGAGGGCTTCCCGCAGTTGCTCGCGCGTGCGCTGGGCCACGTCGGGGAGCGGGTCGTTGACGGTGACGGTCAGGCCGTTGGCGAGGAACAGGGCGGTCCACGACGCTCCGATGACTCCGGCGCCGATGACGGTGACGTGCTGGAAGTCGTCCATGGTGCCGTCGGTGGCGGCGGGAGTGCCGTTCATGATGATTCCTGGTGTGCTGCCGTGAGGTAGTCGTGGACGACTTCGGGGGGCGGCAGGGTGAGGTCGGTCAGGACGTGGCCGGCGGAGAGGACCTCCAGGACGGGAAGGTCCGCCAGCGGCGCCAGGGCGTGCTGGAAGAGCTGCAGACGGGCAGGTCCGGTCCAGGCGCCCTTCACGGTGATGTCCTCGATCTGGAAGCGGACCAGTTCGCAGATGCGCGGCCGGCCGGTGTACCCGGGCAGGATCTTCAGCATGAACGTGGGACGGCAGATCTCCTCTCGTGCCCGGTCGGTGTCGAGCGGGGCGTGCTTGTAGCCCATGGTGGCGGTGGCGACGCGCAGGGAGCCGTAGTCGAGGGTGCCGACCAGGGTGTCGGAGTCGACGGTCAGACCCGGGGCGCCGAGCTTCTTCGGGTAGGCACTGATCTCGCGGCCGCTGGCGATGGCCGGCAGGCTGTCCACGTACATCGCCATGACGTACTCGCCGCGTTCGCCCCGGTACTCCACGGACAGCACCTGGCCGGACTCGGCGTAGTCACCCAGGCCGGTGGTGTCGGGCATCCGCATGACCTCGAAGCGCACCGTCGGCTCGGCGACCCGCAGGGGCGCGGGGACGAGGCGTTCCAGTGCTCGCTGGTCGGTGCGGTAGACGATGGTGAAGTACTCCCGGTCGGTGAACCGGTACGGGCCGCGGGGGTAGGCGGGAGCGTCCAGCGGGGTGGTGAGCTGTTGCGTCACGTCTTGGGTGCGCATGGTGTGACCTGGGATCTCGTCGGGGGCGGTGGGCCGGCTGTGCCCGGTGGCCCGGCGCTGGTCCGCCGCCGGTGCGGAAAGCCACCGGGACGGGGCCCGGGATCAGGCCCCGGTGTCCTATCCCTGACCCACAGTGCAAAGTAGCTGAGACTGATCATGGCTCCGGGGTGGCCGACGACGTCGCCCGCCTAGGCAGTGTCTCTCCGATCATCTGCTCGTTAGCTTTGTATGACTGGTCGCGGTGATCTGACGGACGCTGAGTGGGCTCGCCTGGAGCCGCTTCTACCGGTGAGCAATGGACGTTGTGGCAGGTGGCGGGATCACCGGCAGGTGATCAACGGGGTTCTACACCGGGTGCGAACCGGAGTGCAGTGGCGTGACCTGCCCGAGAGGTTCGGTCCGTGGAAGACCGTGCACAAGAGGCACCTGCAATGGTCGGCAGACGGCACCTGGGAGCGACCCTTGCAGCAGGTCCAGGCCGTCGCAGACGCCGAGGGATCCATCGACTGGGATGTCTCGGTTGACTCCACGGTGATGCGCGCCCATCAGCACGCCGCCGGCGCCCGCAAGGCTGCCCCGCCGCAGGTCGCCTCAAAGGGGGCGACCGTGACGGAACATCAGATCGATCCGGCGTGGACAGGCCTGGCAGGCCATCTGGAGGAGGTGGTGCTCCAGGTGAGGGCCTGGGCCGCTCGCGCGGCGGCTTCACCACCAAGGTCCACCTGAGCGCGGATGGCCGTTGCCGCCCGCTGTCGCTGCTGGTCACACCCGGACAGCGGGCGGACTGCACCCAGTTCGAGCCGGTCATGGAGAAGATCCGCGTGGGTGCCGGCGCGGTCGCCGGTGCCCGGCAGGTCCTTGGCGAGCCGGCCTGCGAGTGCGCTCACCGGGCATCGACCGGGTGAGGACGCCGAGTGTGAGCAGAGCGAGCGCCGGCAGCACGGCGACGATGATTCCCATCGGCAAGGCGTCGGTGGCGCCACCCGCGCCGGCCAGCGGAGCAAGTACCCCGCCGAACATGAACTGGCTGAAGCCGAGCAGAGCGGCGGCCGACCCGGCGTGTCCGCCGTGGTCGGCCAGGGCCTGGGCCGCGGCGTTCGGCATGACCAGGCCCACGCTGGAGACCAGGACGAACAGGCCGATCAGGAGCACGGGCAGGGGTGCCCGTGTCAGCACCGCGCCCAGGACCGTGGTGCCACCGGCTGTCGCGCCCAGCAGACCGGCGAGCAGCAGCACGCGGGCGCCGGCCCGGGCCACCAGCCGGCCGCTGATCTGGGCGGCCGCAATGAGTCCGGCGGCGTTGACGGCGAACACGGCGCTGTACTGCTGCGGTGACAGGCCGTGGATTTCCTGCAGGACGAACGGCGAGCCGGAGATGTAGGCGAACATCGCCGCGAAGACCAGGCCGTTGGCCAGGACGTACCCGGTGAAGACCCGGTCGCTGAGCAGCTGCCCGACGACAGCCAGCAGCGGCTGGCGTGACGCGGAGGGCCGGGTCTCCGGCAGTCCTGCGGCGGAGGCCGCCAGCATCACGGCGCCGAGTACGGCCAGGGCCACGAAGATTCCAGGCCAGGCCGTGACGCGCAGTAGCTGGCCGCCGAGGACCGGCGCGAACACCGGCGCCAGGCCGGTGATCAAGGTCAGTGCGGAGAAGAGACGTGCGGTGCGGGTTCCGGAGGTGCGGTCGCGGACCATGGCGTTGGCGATGACGATGCCGAACGCCCCGCCGATGCCCTGGACCAGGCGTAGGCCGACGAAGGTCCGGACGTCGGGTGCCACCGCGCAGAGCGCGCTGGCGATCGTGTAGAGGGCGAGGCCCGCCAGCAACGGACGCCGCCGGCCGTAGGTGTCGCTCAGCGGCCCGGCGATCAGCTGCCCGATGGCCAGCCCGGCCAGACAGGCGGTGATGGTGAGCTGGGTGGCCGCGGCGCTGGCGCGCAGGTCGCCGGCGAGGTCCGGCAGTCCGGGCAGGTAGCCGTCGATGGACAGTGGTCCCAGGGCCACGAGCGCTGCGAGCAGGACGATGACTCGGGTGTGCCGGCCGGCGGCGTCGTTGCTCATGGCTCAGTACGCCACGGTGATGCGGCGGCGGATCGCGGTGCCGCTCTCGATCGTGTCGGCCAAGGCGATCGCGTAGTCGGCGTACGAGATGCGGCTGTTGCCGTCGTCGTCGGTGAGCAGGGTGTCCCCGGCGCTGCGGTAGGCCCCGGTCCGCTCGCCCGCTCCGATGACCGCGGCGGGCGACACGCACGTCCAGTCGAGGTCGTGCACGCCGCGGTAGAGGTCGAGCGCTTCGGACTGGGCCTCGGCGTTGGCCTTCCACAGCGCGGGGAAGTCCGGGTCGTCCATGACCCGGGCGCCGGTCGGCGTGCGCAGGCTACCGGCGCCGCCGATGGTGACCAGGCGGGTGACGCCGGCTCGGCGGAGTCCGTCGATCAGCGCACGGGCGGCACCGACGATCGTGGCGCGGTCGTTCTCCTGGCCGATCCGGGGGCCGACGGCCGACAGTACGGCGTCGTGGGAGGCGGCGAGGCCGGCGACCGCGGCGGCGTCTGTGACGTCACCGGTGGTCACGGTCAGGGCCTTGTGCTTGAGTCCGTCAACGTGGCCGGCTCGGGTGACCGCGGTGACGGTGTGGCCGCGACGCAGGAGTTCCTCGGTGGTGGGCCGGCCGATGTTGCCGCTGGCACCGAACAGGACGATCTTCATGTGTTGCTCCTTGTTTCTGATGGTCACAGGACGGGCTGGCCGTCGGCGATGATGGCCGCGGTGATGCCGCGCTCGGCGGCGGCGTGCCGGAAGCGCTGCTCGATGTCGGGTTGTTCGGTGTAGAACGGCGGGTTGTGGAACAGGCCGTAGTGCATGGCGCAGACGGTGCCGGCGCCGAGTGCGACGGCGGCCTCGACGCCCTGCTCGGGGGTCATGGTCGCCGGGACGTTGGCCGCGTAGCCCTCGAAGTGGGCGATGACGCCGTTGACCGGGACGAACGCGACGTCGAACGGGCCGTGTTCGCGGGCGATCTGCCACCAGCTGCCGTGCCACTGGGTGTCGCCGCAGTGGATGACCCGCTGGCCGGCGCCTTCGACGACCCAGGCGACCTGGTCACAGTCGTTGCCGCGCCAGTCCAGCGAGGTCACCGGGGTGACGGTCAGCGCTCCGATGCGGCGTGACTGGCCCAGGTCCTGGGCAACGGGGGTGATGCCCACCTCGTGCAGCGCCGCCGCGCTCGGGGTGTGGCAGCCGATCGTGCCGGTGGCCGCGATCCGGGCAATCAGGTCGTGGTCGTAGTGGTCGGGGTGCAGGTGGGTGATGAGGGCGTGGGTGCCGGGCGGGGTATCGACCGGGTCGACCGGCCGGTGCGGCGGTCCCATCACCGGCGCCAGCGGAGCGACGTTCTCGAGCGGGTCGATCAGCAGGCGGGTGTCGCCGAGACGGATCTCGACGCCGGCCCAGGCCAGCCGACGCACGGAAAGGGTGGGGGTCATGGGCAGCGACGCTAGACCGACGTTGTTGAGAAAGTCAACAAGAGAGTTTTGAATCTCAACACCACGATGTAGGGTGGTGTCATGCGCACCTACGGGCAGTACTGCGGCATCGCGAAAGCACTGGACACCATCGGCGACCGATGGACCCTGCTGATCGTCCGTGAACTGCTCGCCCTGGGTCCGTGCCGGCACACCGACCTGCGCAATGGGCTGCCCGGGATCGCCAGCAACCTGCTGGTCGACCGGCTCCGCGAACTCGAGGAAGCCGGCCTGATCCACCGCGAGGCCGCCCCGCCGCCGGTGGCCACCACCCTGTTCTCCCTCACCGAGCGTGGCCGCGCGCTGGAGCCGGTGCTGCAGGAGCTGAGCCGGTGGGGCGTGCCGCTGTTGCGTGAGCCGGGCGGCAGCGACACCTTCCGCACCCACTGGCTGGACATGCCCGCCCGGGCACTGACCGACCACCGCCCCGACCAGCCCGCAATCGCCCTGCAACTGCACGCCGACGGCAACGAAGACCTGGTCATCGAAGTCAAGGACGGCTCGGTGCACACCCACGCCGGCCGGGTCGACCACCCCACCGCGTCCCTGACCGGACCGCCGCACCTGCTGGCCGCGACCCTGCTCGGCGACCTCGATCTGAGCGCCGCAGTACAGCAAGGCCTGCGGCTCAGCGGCGAACACGAGGCAGTACTGCGCATCCTGCCCCGCTGATCCGGGTGTGAGTAGTTGCCGTACAGAAAGTGCCGCTGAGATTGATCTTGCTCGTGCTGGGCTACTTCGCGGGGGCTTCGAGCTGGCGGGGGCCGGCGCCCGCGCGCAGTTCGCGTAGGTCGGGGATGTGGTTGTACAGGGTGCCCGGGGAGACGCCGAGCAGCTTGGCGATCGAGGTGATGGAGCGGCCGGGGTCGGGCAGCAGGTCGCGTGCGGCCCGGATGACTTCCTCGGTGGCGACTGTGGGGCGTCCGCCGACGCGGCCCCGGGCGCGGGCTGCGGCCAGGCCCTCGTTGGTGCCGATGACGATGAGTTCGCGGATGAACTCCGCGAGGGCGGCGAAGACGTGGAAGACGAGCCGGCCGCCGGGGGTGGTGGTGTCCAGGTTCTCGTGCAGCGAGGTGAAGCCGATCCCGCGCTCGCGCAGCTCGGCGACCATGTTGATGAGGTCCTGGAGGCTGCGGCCATAGCGGTCAAGCGAGGGGACCACGAGGGTGTCGCCGGGGTCGAGGAAGGCGTGGCACGCCTTCAGCTCGGGGCGCAGCGCGTTCTTGCCGGACTTCTTGTCCGCGAAGATCTTCCGGCACCCGGCGGCGGTGAGCGCGTCGATCTGCCGTTCGAGCTTCTGTCCGCCGGTGGAGACTCGGGCGTATCCGATCTTGATTTCGGTGCGGACGAGCGGTTCGGCGACGAGAAGGTCCGGCCCGTCGGCCGGTTCGAGGGCGGTCATGACCCCGGATCATGTCAGAAAACGGTGGTCCGGAGTTGTTGAATAATCCTGGTTTTTGAAGGGGTTTTTGAAGGCCCTGAACGGTCTGGGCGGCCCCGCAGGGTGATCTTCAGAAAACGAACGCTTCTTGAAGGCCCGGAGGGGCGGGACGGCGTCACGCGACGCTGTACGGGCGCGGCCGACCGCCGATCGCCTCGGTCGTCTGGGCGGCGTGTCGAGCATGTTCTGCACCCGCTTGCGGCTGAAGACGGCGAGGAGCAGGGCCAGGGTGTAGACGGCGAGGGTGTGGATGCGGTCGCGGACGTCCATGACGTCGATGACCTCCTGCATCTTCGCTTCGCCCCGGGCGAGGCGGCGGGCGGCGGTGGTGACCGCGAACTCGTGCTCGGCGGGTGCGAAGCGGGCCACAGTGTCGACCTCCCGCACGAGGGTGATCGGGTTGTGCGGGCGCCCGGTGTCCCGCAGAACCCCGCGGGTGTCGTTGTAGAAGTTCGCGACCACGCACCTGGCGAACTCCAGCTGGTCGTCCTCCAGGTGCGCGAGGTGTTCAACGATCGCAGCGCGGTCGCGTGCGGCGTAGGCCCGCAACAGATCGTGGGCCCGCCACGCGGCCTCGTTCATCCGGGGGGGGGCGGTGAGGTCCTGAAAGTCGTGGATCTGGCTCATCGCGTCTCCGTGGTCGTACGGGCGGGAGTGTCCGCCGGGGTGCGGGGGCGGGGCACGGCGGCGGCCGACACCAGGTCGAGCCGCTTGTCCATGTCCAGGCGGAAGGTGCCGTAGGGGTTGATGTTCGACCAGAACAGCGCCGTCAAGCCGCACCGGTCCTCGGCGCTCAGCTTGTTCGCCCACTTCGGCTCGGCCAGGACCTACTGGAGCAGCAGGGTGTTGACGTGCACGAGGCTGGACTGGAGCAGGTGCAGGGCGAGCATTGAGGTCTCGGCGTGCTCTTTGTCGGGGCCGGTCAGGGCTCCGTCCTTGCCGTAGTGGAGCACGGTGTTCGCGCTGTTCCAGTTCTCTACGACCTGGAGCCCGCCGTGGATCTCCCGGCGCAGGCCGGGGCTGGCGAGGTAGTCACAGGCGAAGACCGTACGAACTGCGCGGCCGAGTTCTTCGAGGGCTGCGTAGGTGGGGTGCTTGGGGCCGCCGCGGGTGAAGCGCCGCAGCACCTGTTCCGCCTCCGCCGTGCCGAGCCGGAGCGCGGTGGCGTACTTGACCATCTGGTCGTACTGCTGCTCGATCAGCTCCCAGCGGATCGGCCGGGTCAGCGAGCCGCCGAGCGCCGGCCAGCCCGGCGGGGCGTCGTCCGGGCGGTACAGGCGGATGCTGCCGATGTTCTTCAGCCTCGGCAGCAGCCTGAAGTTCAGCAGCTCGGTGAAGGCGAACCCGACCACCGAGGCGCCGTGGATGTCGACGTACTGGGACTCGATCTCGGCGTCCGTGCAGTGCCGCAGCAGGCCCTCGATCATCGCCGCAACCTCGGACGACGAACAGGACTTCAGCTGGGAGTAGATGCAGACGTTCTTCTTCTCGACGTGCCAGTAGATCATCACGCCGTTGCCGCCGTAGCGGGCGTGGTACTCGGTCATGAAGTTGCTGGACCAGGACCCGAACTTCTTCGAGTCCGACGCGCACGCGGTGCCCTGGCCCCACCAGTCGGCGTCGCGGGCCGCGAAGGTGCCGTTCACCAGCCGGGTGACGGCGGCGCGGAGGTTGTCGACGGTGATGAAGTGCCGGCGCACGTGGCGCAGGGCGGCTTCGGTCTCGCCGTGCTCGCCGGTCGCCACGATCGCCCGGATGCCCATATTGGTGCCCAGGGCGAACAGCGCGAGCAGCAGGCGCCGCTGGAGGGTCGCGCGGTCGATGCGCTCGTAGGCGGCGACCGAGGTGAACTCGTCGGTGAAGCCGGTGAGGAAGTCAGCGTTCTTCAGCACGTCCAGGAGGTCGAGCACGCCCCATCGTCGTACGACCTCGTCCTTGAGGGCCGCAAGTCCGGTGGGCTCGTCCAGCGGCTCCAGCTTGGGCACCGTGATCCACGGCTCGCCCTTGCGGGTGGTGACCTTCACCCCGCCCGCCGAGCCGTCCGCGAGCGCGGCCGACAGCCGGTCCAGGCCGTCCGTCATCCGCCGCTTCAGCCCGGCGATGAACTCCTTGGGGTCCTCGGGCTGCCGGATCGCGGCGTAGTGCACGGTGCGGGCCGACTCGAAGTCGCCGGGCAGGTCGTCCTCCGGGTCGCCCCACCGCCTGGCGCCCTTGATGTAGATCTCCCGGCGGCGGATCGCGTCCCGCAGTGCCACCAGGACGCACAGCTCGTACGGGATGCGCTCGACGCGGCTCTTGTCGTCGACGACCGCCTCGCGCCAGTCCTTGCGCACGACGTCGTCCAGCGGCACCACGTCGCCGGCGTCGTAGAAGCGGGTCTTGCCATCGACGTCGGCGTACCTGGCCAGCAGCGCGAGCGCGTCCATCACCGGCCGGTAGGCGGTGTTGTTGCACTGGAAGCCCAGCGTGTTCAGCAGCGGCGGCAGCATCTGCCGGTAGTACGAGCTGTACGAGGAGCGCAGGGTGGTGCGGACCTTGGCCTTGAAGACCTTCTCGTTCGCCTTCGCCTCGGCCACCAGCTCGCGCAGTGTCCTCTCCCCGACCACCGGGAACAGTGCCCGGCGTACGACCTCGTCGGGCTTGTCGACTGCGGCCGTCGCCAGCTTGAAGAGGATGCCCTCCTTGCCGCGGACCTTCTTCAACTCGGCGGTGAGCTGCTTCTCCACCCGCCGCTCGGCACGGGCGTTGATCTTGTGGACCAAGGCGACCAGCAGTTCCACCAGGGCATCGGTGATCTCACCCTGGCGGGACGCGCACAGCGCGGCCAGCAGCGTCGTCCGTACGTCCTCCCCCGCATCCCGGAAGTCCGAGGGGTACATCTTGATCGCCCGTGCCCGCCAGGCGGCCACCAGCTTCTCCGAGCAGTCCGCGAACAGTCCCTCCGGCAGACCCAGATGCCGGACGGCGGTCAGCTTGGTGATCTCCGTCAGGAGCGAGTCAAGCCCCACCGCGCCGGGGTCCCGCTTCAGCGCGGCCAGCAGCGCGGTGCCGTCCTCATTGCCCTCCGCCACCAGCTCCAGCAGGCGCCGGGCGCACACGTCACCCAGGCGTGCGACGGTCCTCGCGCAGAAGACCCGGTCCGCCCGCGCCCGCGCGGCGGCCACGATCCGCTCGATACGGCCCGGGGGCTCGATGCGGTCGCTGCGACACTGCACGAGCAGGGCCTCGCGCAGCCGGTCCTCGACCAGCTCGACGGGGCAGACCTCATCGGCGAGCCAGCCGGTCAGCCGTTCCTCGTCGGCGCGGGTCGACGGGCGGAAACCGAGGGCTTCACGGATCTGCGTACGGTGCCCCTTCGCGGACCGGGACGACAGGTCGTACTTCGCCAGGTCCCCTCCCGGCACCTTGACCACGTCGGCGACGTAGTCGACCGCGGCCGGGGGGAACTCCTCCAGGAACTGGGGGAACCGGCCCTCCAGCTCGAAATACTTCAGCATCAGGACGAAGCCGAGCCGGGTCGGGCCCGACTTGTTCGCGACCAGGTCCCAGTCACTCCCCACCGGCGTCCAACACGCCACCACGTCCTCGGGCGACCACTCCCGGCGCATGAACCCCTACCCTCCACCGACTACTCGTTCGGCCTAACGAACAGGCGGGGCCCGAAGCAACGGGAGGTCGGAGGTCAGCGGCAGCTACTTTGCACCGTGGGTCACGGATAGGACACCGGGGCCGATCAGCGGCGCTGCCAGTGCGGTGACCTCTTCTCCGCGAAGGCGCGAGCGCCTTCCTGGGCGTCCTGGGACGCCAGGACGGGCCCGACGATCTGGTCCTGCTCCCGGAAGGCGTCCTGGTCGCGGTAGGAGGTCCGCTGGTCGATGCAGCGTTTGACGGCTGCCACCGCCAGGGGGGCGTTGCGGGCGATGCGGGCTGCGAGGTCCAGGGCCTGGTCGAGTGCCTGGCCGGGTTCGGTGAGGTGGTTGACCAGGCCGAGCCGTTCGGCGCGCTCGGCGGGCAGGGGTTCGCCGGTGAGCAGGAGTTCCAGGGCGATGTTGCGGGGGATGCGTTCGGGCAGCCGGATCAGGCCTCCTTCGGGCGGGACGAGTCCGTAGTGGACCTCGGTCTGGCCGAAGGTGGCATCGCGGGCGGCCACGACCATGTCGCAGGCGAGGGCCATCTCGGTGCCGCCGCCCAGCGCGTAGCCTTCGACGGCGGCGATCAGGGGCGTGGTGATCTGGGCCCGGGTGACGCCGGCGAAGCCCCGGCCGGGGATGATCGGGATGTCGCCGGCGGCGAACGCCTTGAGGTCCATGCCGGCACTGAAGGTGCCGCCCGCGCCGGTGAGGATGCCGACCAGGAGGTCGTCGCGGGCGTCGAGTTGGTCGAGGGCGGCCGCCAGGGCCCGGGCGGTGGCACCGTCGATGGCGTTGCGTGCCTGCGGCCGGTCGATGGTGATCACGAGCGTGCCGTCGTGTTCCTCGGTGCGCACTGTCGGAGTGTCAGTGGCCTCGGTCATGGTGGGAACTCCCTTCTCCCCCCGTCTCCGCTCCGCCTCCAGGCGACGTGTGCCTCGGCTGCGCGCGGTGCGGCTCCGTACTCCCCCTCCGGGGCCGGGGCTTCAGGCGATCGCCTCCGCCTTGCGCAGGTCCTCGACCGCCGCGGCGTCGAAGCCCAGGTCACGCAGCACGGCTTCGGTGTGTTCACCGAGGTCCGGGGCCGGACGCGGCGGGACCTTCCGCTCCTGGTCCAGCCGGATCGGGCTGTCGATGGTCAGGGGCGGCTCGGAGCTGCCGTCCTCGATCGGCACGACGATCCGGTTGGCGACGAGTTGGGGGTCGTGGGCGCACTCCTCCAGCGTCTGGACGACCCCGTAGGTCAGACCTGCGGCGTCGAGCAGCTCACGCCACTCGGCCAGGGGACGGCTCGCGAAGGTCCTGTCCAGCAGGGCGACGATCTCGGTGGCGTTGGCGCGGCGGCTCGCGGTGTCGGCGTAGCGCGGATCCTCCGCCGCCTCGGGGCGACCGATGGCCTTCAGGAACAGCGGGACCTGCTTGTCCTCGTTGGCGAAGGCGAGCAGCACCCAGCGGTCGTCCGCCGTGCGGTACATGTTGGCCAGCGCGTTCGGCGGATGGACCCGGTCGACCGGGCGGGGGTTCTTCGCGCCGACCAGGATGGCCTGTAGCCACATGCTCGCCGACCAGGCGCCTTCGGCCAGCAGCGAGGCCGTGACCCGTGCGCCCCGGCCGGTCTTCTCCCGCCGGTACAGGGCGGTCATGATCCCGGCGAACAGGGTGACCGCGGTCGCGTGGTCGCCCGATCCGAAGATGTTCATCGCCGGCGGCGCGTCGCGCTGACGTGTGACGTCCATCAGGCCGCTGCGCGCCCAGTACGCCGTCACGTCGAAGCCGGGCAGGTGTGCGTCCGGGCCCGCCTCGCCGAAGCCGGTGACGTCGGCGTAGACCAGCCGTGGATTCAGCGGCGTCAGATCCTCGTACTCCAGGCCCAGCTTCGCCCGTGTGCGCGGTGGGAAGTTGGTCACCAGCACGTCGGCCCAGGCCACCAGCCGCTCGAGCACCGGCCGGGCCCCGGGCGACTTCAGGTTCAGGGCGATGCTGCGCTTGTTGCGGTTGTCCAGCTGCCAGGGGTAGTTGACCCCCTCGACCTGCGGATTCGGTGGCACGCGGCTGAGCGCGCGGTAGGTGTCGCCGACGTGCGGTGGTTCCACCTTGACGACGTCGGCTCCGAAGTCACCGAGCATGGTGGCCGCCGCCGGGGCGGCGATGAAGCTGGCGAGATCGACGACGTGCAGTCCCTCCAGCAGGGGCGCGTTGTCCATGGCTGCTCCCTTCCTCGCCGGTCAGCGGCCCGCGGCCACCGGGACGAAGGCGTTGTACCCGGTGATGTCCCGGCCGACGATCAGCGCCTGCACCGTGTCGGTGCCCTCGTAGGTGTCGATGGCCTCGATGTCGCACAGATGCCGGGCCACGTGGTAGTCGAGCACGATCCCGTTGCCGCCGAGCATGTCCCGGGCGTCCGCGAGGATGGCCCGCGCGCGTTCGGTGTAGTGCATCTTGGCCAGGGCCACCCGCGGCATCGAGAACCTGCCCTCGTCCATGAGCTGGCTGAGCCGGTACTGCATGCACACCATGTCGGTGATGTCCGCCAGCATCCGCGCCAACCGGTACTGGATGAGCTGGAAGGACGCCAGTGGCATCCCGAACTGGTGCCGCTGCTTGGCGTAGGCCAGGGCGGTCTCGTAGCCCGCGATGGCCGCTCCCACCGACTCCCAGGCCACGCAGAAGCGCGAGGCCAGGAGCACCTCCTCGGTGTCGCGGAAGGTGTGGCCACCGGCCAGCCGGTTCTCGGCGGGCACCCGGACGTCGGTGAGCGAGATCTGCGCGTTCTGCACGCACCGCAGAGCCGTCTTGCCCGTGATCACCTGGGCGTCGAACCCCGGCGTGCCCTTCTCCACCACATAGCCGCCGACGTGCCCGTCCTCCCCCCGGGCCCAGACGATCACGTAGTCGGCGAACGTGGCGTTGCCGATCCACCGCTTGTGGCCGTTGAGCACGTAGGAGTCACCGTCCCGGCGCGCGGTCGTCTCCAGCTTGACCACGTCCGAGCCGTGCGCCGGTTCGGTCAGGCCGAAGGCGCCGATCTTCTCCATGCGCGCCATCGGCGGCAGGAAACGCCGCTTCTGCTCTTCCGAGCCCAGCAGCCCGATCGAGGTCATGGCCAGCGCCGAGTGCACCCCCATGAAGGTGGAGACGCTCAGGTCCCCGCGGGCCAGCTCCAGGATCACCACGCCGGCCGTCACGTTGCTCATCCCCGGACAGCCGTCGCCGGAGAGCTGGAAGCCCGCGATACCCAGCCGCGCCAGCTTGGGGACCAGTTCGTGGGGGAACTCCGCGCGCTCCCAGTAGGGATTGATGATCGGGATGACCTCCCGGTCCATGAAGTCGCGGACCTGGTGACGAAGAGCCTGTTGCTCGTCCGTGAGCAGGTCCGCGAGCAGGTAGTAGTCGGACTCCTCGGGCCCGCCCAGCACCGGCGGTTCCACCACCGGATGCCCGTTCCCCTCCGGGATGCGCCGCCCCGGTCCAGCTGTGGTGCCGCGTGTCGCGTCCATGTCCCGCTCCTTCCGGTCCGCGGGGATCAGATCGCGTCCGTGCACCCGACGCTAGAAGCTGGTGGCCGAACGGCCACTGGGCGCGAAGCACCATCTTCACGCCGAAGTTCGTGCGGGTGCACCAAATCCCGTCAGCCCGGCAGCTCGATCGTCGCGGACCCGTCCTCACGGGCTTCCCGCATCGCCCGCACGGTGATCGCGTGCAGGTACTCGTCAGTTGCGGTCATCGCCGCGCCTCCTCAGCTTGACCTCGGCAGCGATGAGCCGCTCGGCGTGCTTCCTGTGAACGGCTTGGCGCGTCACACCGAGCGCCTCGGCGACCCGCGGCCGGCCCCAGCCCGCCCGCCTGGCCTGCTCGACCGCAGCGTCCTCCAGCTGATCGGCGAGTGCGCCGCAGTGCCGCGACAGCGACCAGGGCGTCAGCAGGGTCTTGCGGCACAGGGCTCTCGACGGCGGGCATGCGAGCGACTCCAGTTGACTTCCTGTCCGGATGTCGGCAACGGGCCGCGGGTCCGCACGAGGGAAGGGACCGTGGCGGCGAGGGGCCGTTCGGCCCACCGCTCTCCCCTTCCGGAGCCCCGAACGGCCCTGTCCCGGGCCCGGCCGGCGCGGGACGGTGTAGGAGGGAGCCGAGCAGCTCCCCCAGCGCCCCTGATTCCGCCGTCGCACACCGTTCACCGACCCCGAGGAGACCGCTGCGATGCCCCACACCGAGCCGCCGACCACCGCCACGCCCCTGGACGACTCCGAGCTGCACGCCCTGGACGCCCACTGGCGTGCCGCCAACTACCTTGCGGCGGGCCAGATCTACCTGCTCGCCAATCCGCTGCTGCGCGAGCCCCTGCTCCCCGGGCACATCAAGCCGCGGCTGCTCGGCCACTGGGGCACCTGCCCGGGCCTGAACCTGGTCCACACCCACCTCAACCGGCTGATCCGACAGCGCGGAACGGACACCGTCTGCGTCTGGGGGCCGGGCCACGGCGGACCGGCCGTGCTGGCCAACTCCTGGCTGGAGGGCAGCTACACCGAGACCTACCCGGACGTCACCCGGGACGAGGCCGGCATGGCCCGGCTCTTCCGCCAGTTCTCCTTCCCCGGCGGTGTTCCCAGCCACGTCGCCCCCGAGACCCCCGGCTCGATCCACGAGGGCGGCGAGCTCGGCTACTCCCTCGCCCACGCCTACGGCGCCGCCCTCGACAACCCCGGTCTGCTGGTCGCCTGCGTGATCGGCGACGGCGAGGCCGAGACCGGCCCGCTCGCCACCGCCTGGCACAGCACCAAGTTCCTCGACCCGGTGCACGACGGCGCCGTCCTGCCGATCCTGCACCTCAACGGCTACAAGATCGCCAACCCGACCGTGCTCGCCCGGATCCCCGAACCCGAACTCGACGCCCTGCTGCGCGGCTACGGTCACGACCCGCTCTACGTCACCGGTGACGACCCACTCACCATGCACCGGGCGATGGCCGCCGCCCTGGACACCGCCGTCGACCGGATCACCGCCTTCCAACAGGCCGCCCGCCACAACGGGGAGACCCACCGCCCGCACTGGCCGATGATCGTGCTGCGCACCCCCAAGGGCTGGACCGGCCCGGCCGAGGTCGACGGCCTGCCGGTGGAGGGCACCTGGCGTGCCCACCAGGTGCCGCTCAATCAGGTCCGCGAGAATCCCGCCCACCTGGCCCAGTTGGAGGCCTGGCTGCGCTCCTACCGTCCCGAGGAGCTCTTCGACGCGCACGGCCGCCCCACCGAGCAGGTGCTCTCCCGCGTCCCCGAGGGCGCGCGCAGGCTCGGCACCAACCCGCACGCCAACGGTGGCCTGCTCACCCGCGAACTGCCGCTCCCCGCACTGGAGGAGTACGCCGTCCCGGTCGACAAGCCCGGCGCCACCCTGCACGAACCCACCCGGGTGCTGGGCGAACTGCTCGCCCAGGTGATGGCCGACACCGCCGAGCGCCGCGACTTCCGCCTGGTCGGCCCCGACGAGACCGCCTCCAACCGCCTCCAGGCCGTCTACGCCGCCACCGGCAAGGCCTGGCAGGCGGAGGTGCTGCCCACCGACGAACACCTGGCCCGCGACGGCCGCGTGATGGAGATCCTCTCCGAACACACCTGCCAGGGCTGGCTGGAGGGCTACCTGCTCACCGGCCGACACGGCCTCTTCTCCTGCTACGAGGCCTTCGTGCACATCGTCGACTCGATGGTCAACCAACACATCAAATGGCTGCGCACCTCGCGCGCGCTGTCCTGGCGCGCCCCCATCCCCTCCCTCACCTACCTGCTCACCTCACACGTCTGGCGCCAGGACCACAACGGCTTCTCCCACCAGGACCCCGGCTTCGTCGACCACGTCCTCAGCAAGAGCCCCGAGGTCGTCCGGGTCTACTTCCCACCGGACACCAACACCCTGCTCGCCACGGCCGACCACGTGCTGCGCAGCCGGGACTACGTCAACGTGGTGGTCGCCGGCAAGCAGCCCTGCTTCGACTGGCTCACCCTGGAGGAGGCCCGCGAGCACTGCGCGCGAGGAGCGGGCATCTGGTCCTGGGCCGGCACCGACGACGCCAGCCGCGAACCGGACGTCGTGCTGGCCTGCGCCGGCGACGTGCCCACCTTGGAGGTGCTGGCCGCCGCCGGGCTGCTCCGCCAGCACCTGCCCGAAGTCGCCGTCCGGGTGGTCAACGTGGTCGACCTGGCCCGACTGATGCCGACCGAGGACCACCCGCACGGGATGCCGGACTTCGAGTTCGACGCGCTCTTCACCCGTGACAAGCCGGTGATCTTCGCCTACCACGGCTACCCCTGGCTGATCCACCGCCTCGCCTACCGCCGGACCGTCCACCCGCACCTGCACGTCCGCGGCTACAAGGAGTCCGGCACCACCACGACGCCCTTCGACATGGTCGTCCGCAACGACCTCGACCGCTACCGGCTGGTCATGGACGTCATCGACCGCACCCCCGGCCTCGCCGTCCGCGCCGCCGCCCTCCGCCAGCAGATGGCCGACCAACGCACCCGCCACCACGCCTGGATCCGCGCACACGGCACCGACCTCCCCGAAGTCGCGGACTGGACCTGGCAGGGCTGACCTCCGGAACGTGCCCGCTGGGCCTCCCGGCCGCCTGGGCGCGGTTCCGGCGGGGCCCGAGGCCGCACGGGCCTGAGCGGACGCCGTCGCCCGGAGGACCCCTGACCGCAGCAGCGGTACGTTGGTAGAGGCCACGGTCGGCCACGGGTGACTCCCGCCTGCCGTGTCCCTCGGCGAAAGACACCGGGAAGCGCGCGACACGCCCAAGGGCAGGTACGTCGACTTGACCGCGACCTTCGATCCTCCGGCCCCCGGGCCACCGTCACCACCGCTGGATCCGCGAGCTCGGCGACGCCGTACCAGCGACCGCCGACCGGGCCTCACCGTCGTGAAGACGGAGTCAGCGGGGCACGGTATGCGAGTACTGGTGGTCAACGCCGGCTCGTCCAGCCTGAAGCTGAGACTGCTCGACGGGAGTGACGACATCACAGCCGCTCTTGACCTCGACCAGTGGGCCGGCGCCCATGAGGCCGACCGGATCCGGGAGTTCCTCGCGGGCGCGGGACGAGTGGACGCCGTGGGCCATCGGATCGTGCACGGCGGCACCGCGTTCCGCGCCCCGGTCCGCATCGAGGGCACGGTCCGGGACCGGATCGCCGCACTCACCGAACTCGCCCCACTGCACCAGCCGCGCGGCGTGGCCGGGATCGACGCCCTGACCGGTCTACGGCCCGACCTGCCCGCGGTGGCATGCTTCGACACCGCTTTCCACGCGACGCTGCCGGACGCCGCCGCCACCTACGCGCTGCCGCAGGCCTGGAACCGGCGGTGGGGGCTGCGCAGATACGGCTTCCACGGCCTGTCCCACGCCTACGCCTCCCGACGCGTCGCCCAGCTGCTCGACCGTCCGCTCGCCGCTCTGCGGACCGTCACCTGCCACCTCGGCGCCGGCGCGTCGCTCGCGGCCGTGGCGGGCGGACGGTCGGTGGACACCACCATGGGCTTCACCCCGCTGGCCGGACTGGTGATGGCGACCCGCTCCGGCAGCGTCGACCCGGGTCTGGTGCTGTGGCTGCAACACCACGCCGGCGTCACCGCCGGCCGGCTCTCCCACGTGCTCGAACACGAATCGGGCCTTGCCGGGCTCGCGGGCGGCAGCGGTGACATGCGCGAGGTCCTGCGCGCCGCCGCCGGGGGCGCCCCCTCCGCCACCCTCGCGTTCGCGGTCTACGTCCACCGGTTGCGTCGCGAGATCGCCGCCATGACCGCGGCTCTCGGCGGCCTCGACGCCCTCGTCTTCACCGGAGGCGTCGGCGAGCACAGCCCCGAAGTACGCGATGCCGCCATCGGCGGCCTCTCCCACCTCGGTACCGTGCTCGACCCCCACCGCAATCGGAACGCCACCACCGACAGCGACATCAGCACCCCCGACGCCCCCGTGCGCACCTTCGTGATCACCGCACGCGAGGACCTCGAAATCGCGCGCCACACCCGGGCGACCCTGCGGACGTGACGGCCGCGCCCCGAGGCGCCGCGTCCCCGTACGGAAACGGCCCTGAACCGGGGTCGGCGGGTCACAGCAGGGCGGGCGCGGGCTCCTCCCGGGCCCGGTCCTCGGTGAGGTCACGGCCGCTGAAGTGGTGGGTCTCGCGGTGGCGGCGGGTCAGCACGGTGAACAGGACTCCCCCGGCGATCAGCGCGAGCAGGACGTAGTCGATGTCGGCGCCGATGTTGGCCGGGCCGTAGACGAAGAACAGGACGAGCGTCGTGCCGAACAGCAGGGTGGCCAGGGCCGAGAAGGCGAGCAGGGCCCGGTGGCGCTGCGGCGACCCGTCCGGCTCGGGCGCCCGGCGGTGCAGCCGGGTGAGGAAGACGGTGGCGGTCAGGGAGTCGAGGAAGAACTCCGCGACCAGGAAGAACCCGGCAGCGGAGAGCACCAGACCGAAGAAGCTGGAGACCGAGGGGAAGAGCAGTTCCACGGCGACCACGGCGAGGGCCGCGCCCAGGACGGTGACGGTGGCGGTGTGCGGGGCCCGTCGGCCGTTGACCCGGCCGAGGCGGCGGGGCAGCAGGCCCTCGCGCCCCATCGAGTACAGCGCTCGGCTGAGGATGTAGGTGGTCAGCCAGAGTCCGCCCGCGGTGGAGGCCAGGACGGGTATCAGGATCAGCCAGGGTGCGCCGGGCATCAACCGGTCGCCCCAGACGGCCATCGGATTGTCCGCGTTCGCCAGGTCCTTGAGCGGGGTCTCGGCGAACATCAGCGGGTAGAGCAGGGCGTAGAAGCCGAGCGCGAAGAAGACGCCGATGATCCCGCCGGTGCCGGGGTCGGTCCGTGGCCGGCGGGCCTCCTCGGAGGCGAAGCTGTCGATCTCCCAGCCGTCCAGGATGGTCGCGGCGACGACGCCGACCGTGATCATCCCGCCGATCGGCGCGGGCCCCCAGTGCACCGGAACGTGCAGGGCGGGCCAGCGGACGGCGCCGAGCACCACGAGCACGAGCACGGCAAGCAGTTCCAGCACGAGGAAGGCCTGCGTGATCCGCGCGGTGGGACGGGCCCCGGCGAGCAGCGGCACGAGCGCGAAACAGACCCAGCCCGCGCCGACCGCCAGCTGGACCCACTTCGACGGGTGGGCGGAGGGGTCCAGCAGGCTGGTGGTGTAGGTGGCCGCGGGGATGATGATCGGCGGGATCGAGGTGAAGTAGGCGAGGATCAGGATCCACGCCTGGAACCGGGACGCCGCGGGGCCCATGACCCGGGCGGACCAGTGGTAGGAGGCCCCGGCTTGCGGGAAGCGCCGGTTGAGCAGCCGGAAGACGTATGCGGCGATCACGAACGGCACGGTGATCACGAGGATGGCGGGCAGGGTCCACCAGCCCGCGAGGCCGGCCATCACCCCGCCGGTGGCGGCGATGCTGAACAGCGGTCCCACGCTGGAGACCGACAGGGCCACGAGGTCGCGAACGTGGTAGACCTGCGCCAGACCGCCCGGTTCGGCCCCCGTCCCCTCGGGACGGGACCGCCACGTCCCGAGGTCCCCCGACCGGAAACGACTCATCACCGACACGTCGACATCCCCATCCTCACGCCACCTGGTGTGGTGCTCGGGCAGCCACGACCGACGTTGCACCTACGGCAAAGGGCCGGTGGCCGCGCCGGTCCGCCAGGAGGGCGGGAAGCGGAGTGCCACAGGAACCGGCGGAACGCTATCCGCCATCAGGGTGTTGTTGCAAGCTTGCGTGTAGTTGCAACCTTGTGGCATTAGTGACTGGCCGTTGGCGATCGGCGAGCACGCGGGACTGCCCGGCCGTCCGGTCGTCGTGCCAGGTGACGCGGGTCAGGGTGAGGACGCGGCTCCCGGAAGGTCGCCGCGCTTCAGCGGCGGGTCCCGAGCCAGAAGCGGTCCCGAACTGCCGGTGCCCCGGCCCTCCGCGACAGAGGCCGGGGCACCCGCACGGGAGTCCGGGTCACACACCTCGGTGGGAGTGGAACCCGCGCCCGGTCTTGCGGCCGAGCAGGCCGGCCTCGACCATCCGGGAGAGCAGCGGCGGGGGCGCGTAGAGCGGTTCCTTGTACTCCTCGTACATCGAGGTGGCGATGGCCTGGACGGTGTCCAGGCCAATGAGGTCGGCGAGCTGCAGCGGGCCCATCGGGTGGGCACAGCCGTGGACCATGCCGGCGTCGATGTCCTCCGGAGTGGCGTTGCCCGCCTCGGCCATCCGGACCGCGGCCAGCAGGTAGGGCACCAGCAGCGCGTTGACCACGAAGCCGGCCCGGTCCCGGGAGCGGATCACGTGCTTGCCGAGAACCTCCTTGGCGAAGGTCTCCACCCGGTTCAGCACGGTCTGGTCGGTGTGCAGCGAGGAGACCAGTTCGACCAGTGGCATGACCGGCGCGGGGTTGAAGAAGTGCAGGCCCACGACCTGCGCGGCCCGGCCGGTGGTGATGCCGAGCCGGGTCACCGGGATGGCCGAGGTGTTGGTGGCCAGCACGGCGTCCCGGTCGACCAGCACCTTGTCCAGGGTGCCGAGCACCTCGGCCTTGACCCGCTCGTCCTCGACGACGGCCTCGACGACCAACTGGCGGTCGGCGAGCGCCTCCAGGTCCTCGGCGAAGATCAGGTGCGCCCATGCGTCGGTGCGCTGCTCCTCGCTCGTCCGGCCGCGCTCGACGGCGCGGTGCAGGGAGCGGTCGATGCGGTTGCGGGCGGCGCGCAGGGCCTCCCGACCGTTCTCGCAGACCACGGTGTCGAGCCCGGCGCGGGCGAAGACCTCGGCGATGCCGGCGCCCATCTGCCCGGCGCCGACGACGCCGACCCGGCGGATGTCGTTCATGCGAGTGCCCCTTTCGAGTGGATGCTGGTCGGGATGGGGTCAGGCGACCGGCGCGGTGGTGCGCACCAGATGGCGGGCGTAGGCCTCGGTGGTGAGGAAGGCCGGGAGGGTCGCGCCTAGGGAGGTCTCGTCCAGGATCCGCACGGCATTGTCGACCAGGGTCGGATCCGCACCCTCTTCGAGCAGGGTGGCCCGTTCGGTGTCGATCAACCGCCGCACCGTGCCCGGGGTGGCGAGCGAGCCACCGGTGAGCCGCGAGCAGTGGTGCTGCCACTGCCAGAGCTGGCAGCGGGCGATCTCGGCGGTGGCGACGTCCTCCATCAGACCGAAGACCGCGACCGCGCCGGAGCCACCGAGCCAGGCGACCAGGTAGCGCAGGGCGACGGCGACGTTGGACCGCAGGCCCTGCTCGGTCGGCAGGCCGACGGTGAGCCGGTGCACGGCGAGCAGGTCGTCGGCCGTGATCTCGACGTCCTCGCGGGTCCGGTCGAGCTGGCTCGACCGACCCTCGAACACTTCGTCGAAAGCGGTGCGGCAGGTGGCGACCAGGGCGGGGTGAGCGACCCAGGAGCCGTCGAAGCCGTCGTTCGCCTCGCGCTCCTTGTCGATCCGGACCTTGGTCAGGGCCACCTCGTTGGCCTCGGGGTCGCGCTGCGGGATGGCGGCGGCCATCCCGCCGATGGCGTGCGCGCCGCGGCGGTGGCAGGTGCGCACCAGGAGGTCGGTGTAGGCACGCATGAAGGGCTGGGTCATCGTGATGGCCGCGCGGTCGGGCAGGACGAAGCGCGGCCCGTGGTGGGCGAAGTTCTTGATCAGGCTGAACAGGTAGTCCCACCGTCCGGCGTTCAACCCGGCCGCGTGCTCGCGCAGTTCGTAGAGGATCTCGTCCATCTCGAAGGCGGCGGTGATGGTCTCGATCAGGACGGTGGCCCGGACCGTGCCGTGTGCGATGCCCAACTCGGCCTGGGCGAAGGTGAAGACGTCGTTCCAGAGCCGGGCTTCGAGGTGGTTCTCCAGCTTCGGCAGGTAGAAGTAGGGGCCGCTGCCGAGTTCGATCTGGCGCCGGCCGCAGTGGAAGAGGTAGAGGCCGAAGTCGACCAGGGCACCGATGGCCGGCCGGCCGTCGACCAGCAGGTGGGCCTCGTCCAGGTGCCAGCCGCGCGGGCGGACCACGATGGTGGCGGGGCTGTCGCCGATCCGGTACCGCTTGCCCTCCGGGGTGGTCTCGTCGATCCGGCCCTCGATCGCGTCCAGCAGGTTGAGCTGACCGGAGACGATGTTGTGCCAGGTCGGGGAGGTGGCGTCCTCGAAGTCGGCGAGCCAGACCTTGGCCCCGGAGTTGAGGGCGTTGACGGTCATCCGGCGCTCGGGCGGCCCGGTGATCTCCACCCGCCGGTCGTGCAGCCCCGGACCGGCCCCGGCGACCCGCCAGGAGCGGTCCTCCCGGACCTCGCGAGTCCCGGGCAGGAAGTCGAGCGTGCCACCGGCGGCGAGCGCGGCGGTCCGGCGCTCGCGCTCGGCCAACAGCTCGGTGCGACGGTCGGCGAAGGCCTGGTGCAGGCCGGCCACGAACTGCAGGGCCTCAGGGGTGAGGATCTCCTCGAAGCGGTCCTCGTACTCGCCGAGGATCTCGATGCGGCTGGTCGGGCTCATCCGGTTCTCCAGGAAGGTGGGGCCCGGGGGCCTCGTCCCTCAACGAGGCCCCCGGGCGGGGTGGTCGGCGGTCGCGGAGCTCCCCAGCTCCAGTGGGGGTCGACCGCCAGTGGCGGCCCGAACGGGGCCCGTCAACACCCGCCGGGCCGGGTCTGCTCAGTGGAACTGCTCGGCCTCGGTGGAGCCGGTGAGGGCGAGGGTCTCGGCGTTGGGGTTGACGGCGGTGGAGACCAGGTCGAAGTAGCCGGTGCCGACCTCGCGCTGGTGCTTCACCGCGGTGTAGCCGTCCGGCACGGCCGCGAACTCGGCCTCCTGCAGGTCGACGTAGGCGGTCATGCCGCTCTCCGCGTAGCCCTTGGCGAGCTGGAACATCGAGTGGTTGAGCGCGTGGAAACCGGCCAGCGTGATGAACTGGAAGCGGTAGCCCATCGCGCCCAACTCCCGCTGGAACTTGGCGATCTGGTCATCGTCCAGGGCCGCCTTCCAGTTGAAGGACGGCGAGCAGTTGTAGGCGAGCATCTTGTCCGGGTACTCGGCCTTGATCGCCTCGGCGAACTCGCGGGCCTGCGCCAGGTCCGGGGTGCCGGTCTCCACCCAGATCAGGTCGGCGTACGGAGCGAAGGCCAGCCCGCGCGAGATCACCGGCGCCATGCCGGGCTCGACCCGGTAGAAGCCCTCCGCGGTCCGCTCACCGGTGCAGAACCGCGCGTCGCGCTCGTCCACGTCGGTGGTCAGCAGGTTCGCGGCCAGCGCGTCGGTGCGGGCCACGATCAGCGTCGGCACATCCGCGATGTCGGCCGCCAGCCGGGCCGAGTTGAGGGTGCGCACGTGCTGGGCGGTGGGGACCAGCACCTTCCCGCCCAGGTGCCCGCACTTCTTCTCGGAGGCCAGCTGGTCCTCGTAGTGGATGCCCGCCGCACCGGCCGCGATCATGCCCTTGGTGAGCTCGAAGGCGTTCAACGGGCCACCGAACCCGGCCTCCGCGTCGGCGACGATCGGCACCAGCCAGTCCGGCCCGTCATTGCCCTCGGCCGCGTCGATCTCGTCGGCCCGCAGCAACGCGTTGTTGATCCGCCGCACCACCTGCGGCACCGAGTTCGCCGGGTACAGGCTCTGGTCGGGGTAGGTCTGCCCGGCCTGGTTGGCGTCGGCGGCCACCTGCCAGCCCGACAGGTAGATCGCCCGCAGCCCCGCCTTCACCATCTGCACGGCCTGACCACCGGTCAGCGCCCCGAGCGCGTGGATGTAGTCCTGCTCGTGCAGCTGCCGCCAGAGCCGCTCGGCCCCACGCCGGGCCAGCGTGTGCTCCTCGCGCACCGTGCCCGACAGGCGCACCACATCCGCGGCCGTGTAGCTGCGCTCGATACCCGCCCACCGCGGGTCGTCCGCCCACCGCGCGGCCAACTGCGCGGCACGCTGCTCCTGCTGCTGCCGAACCGACGTCGTCATGGTCTGCTCCCGGGGATGCTCGTTGCGAAGGCTGTGAGGACGCTCACTTCGCCAGGTGACAGTGCGGCCGGCCCTCCGGGCGGCGATGGAACACCGCGGGACGTGGTCGCCCGGACAGCAACGAAAGGCGGACGAGCTGGTTCTTCACTGCTGTCCTGCACGCCTCTCGGCCGCACCACAGACTCTGGCACTCCGTGCCACTGCCGTCACCACTGGAGCGATGCCAACTTCCGCGAAGCCTTCTCGGCAAATCTGCGAAGGTTGCGATGATTCTCTCGGGTCGCACCGGCTAGGCTGTGCCCCCGCCGGGCCAGCGAACCGACCGAACCGTGGAGCAGGGAGAACAGGACGATGGGGAAGGCCTTCGCCGGTGCTCGACTCCGCCGACTCAGGGAGGACCGTGGACTCAGCCAGGCCGCCATGGCCCGCCTGGTCGACCTGTCGCCCAGCTACCTCAACCAGCTGGAGCACGACGCACGCCCACTCACCGTGCCGGTCCTGCTACGGCTCACCGAGGCACTCGGTGTCGACGCCGGGTACTTCGCCCCGCCGGACACCGCCCGCCTCACCGCCGAACTGCGCGACGCCCTCGGCGAGGAGATCGCGGCCGGCCGCGTCACCCCGGGAGACCTCGACGAGGCCGCCTCCCGACTGCCCGCGGTAGCCCGGCTGTTGCTGGACCTGGGACGCGACCGTCGGGCCCTGGCCGAGCAACTCGCCGTCCTCGCCGGAGAACGGGGCCCGGCGACCGACCCGCGCACCCCGCACGAGCAGGTCCGCGAGTTCTTCTACCGCCACCAGAACTACTTCCACGAACTCGACACCGCTGCCGAGGAGTTGGCCACCGGCATCGGCCTGCGGCGCGGCGAGGTCAGAACCGTGCTCGCCGAACGGCTGGCGTCCCGGCACGGAGTCCGGATCGCCACCGGCGGCGACCAGTTGCACCGGTACGACCCGCGGACCCTGACCCTGACGCTGTCCGACCGGCTGCGCCCCGGCCAACAGGCCTTCCGGATGGCCACCCAACTCGCCTACCTGGAACACGACCCGCTGCTCTCCGACCTCGCCGCCCAGGACAGCCCGCCGGACTCCACCGCCTGGTCGCTCACCCGGATCGGCCTGGCCAACTACTTCGCCGCCGCGCTCGTACTGCCCTACACCGCCTTCCACGCCGAGGCGGGGGCGGCCCGCTACGACATCGAGCACCTCGCCGACCACTTCGCCGTCGGCTACGAGACCGTCTGCCACCGCCTCAGCACCCTGCAACGCCCCAGGCTGCGCGGCGTGCCGTTCTCCTTCGTCCGGGTCGACCGGGCCGGCAACGTCTCCAAACGCCAGTCCGCCACCGACTTCCACTTCTCGCGCACCGGCGGCACCTGCCCGCTCTGGAACGTCTACGAGGCCTTCGCCGCCCCCGGCCGGGTACACGTCCAGGTCGCCGCGATGCCCGACGGCCGCCGCTACCTGTGGACCGCCCGCGCCGTCACCCGCTCCCCCGGCGGCTGGGGGCGCCCCGGCAAGACCTTCGCCATCGGCCTCGGCTGCGAACTCCGGCACGCCGGACGGCTGGTCTACTCCGCCGGCCTCGACCTCGACGACCAGTCCGCCGCCACCCCGATCGGCCTCGGCTGCAAAGTCTGCGAACGCCCCGCCTGCCCCCAGCGCGCCGCCCCACCGATCGGCCGCCCGCTGACGATCGACCAGCACACCAGCAGCTTCGTCCCCTACCCCGTGCACACCCGTCCGGAAGGCCAGGGGCTGTCCGGCCGATCACGTGACTGGTAGTTGGTCGGGTCATCGTGGATTCGATGAGCTGGCGGACCTTCTTGAGCGTCGGCTGCTCGAGGAGTACGGCACAGTTCTGTCGCACGAGGAACACGCGAATTCACCCGTTGGTGGAATTCCTCGGCCGAGGTGGTTTCCCTACGATTGAGGCCCCCGTGGCCCGAGGGTAGGAAGTTGGTTCCCGTGACCGATCGCACCGCAGAGGACGACCGGTCGAAGCCGAGCATCGCCCGCATCTACGACTATCTGCTCGGCGGCAAGGACAACTACGCCGTCGACCGAGAGATCGGCGACATCTTCATCAGGGATCTGCCCGGGTCCCCGGCGATCGCGCTGGCCAATCGTCAGGCCCTGGTTCGCGCCGTGGGTGCCATCGCCCGCGACGGCATCTCCCAGTTCGTCGACCTGGGCAGCGGCCTGCCCACCGCCGACAACGTGCATCAGGTCGCCCGGCGGCACCGTGCCGATGCGCGCGTCGCCTACGTCGACCACGATCCGATGGTGGTTGCCCGCAGCCGTGCCCTGTTGGCCACCGACGACCGCGCCACGGTGGTCCAGGCGGACCTGCGCGAACCGGAGGCGATCTACCACGACCCCGACGTGCAGCGCCTGATCAACTTCGACGAGCCGGTGGGCGTCATCTTCAGCGGCGTCCTGCACCATCTCAACGACGCCGAGCGGCCCGCCGATCCCGTGCGCTGGTGGGCGGACCGGATGCCCTCGGGCAGTCGGTTCTACATCTCCCACTTCCGCTCCGGCGAGAACGGGGAGACCCGGGTCCTGGAGGAGAAGCTGCAGGGCAGTATCGGCCGCGGCCGCTGGCGCACCGACGAGGAGATCACCGACCTGTTCGGTGACCTCGAGCTGCTCGAACCGGGGCTGGCCCACTGCTCACTGTGGCGGCCGGACCCCGCGCCGGGCGACGGCGGCGCCGACAGCGTCATGGGCGGGCCCGATCTGACGGTGTGGGAGCAGCTGATTTCCTGCGCCCTGGCCCGCAAACCGTAATTGGCGGTCAATCCGTCCATGGATCCCTCCGCGATCCATTTTCGCCGTCAGCGCGACGACATGCTCCCTCGGGCATCAGGCCCGGTCTCCTCATCGGATGTGTCGTTGCCGCACGCGGTTTCAAAGGCCTTGCCCGCCATGCCGGCGGTGAGGGTGGTGCCGTCGGCCGGATCGATCAGCAGGAACGAACCGGTCCGGCGGTTGTCCGCGTAGGCGTCCAGTGCCAGCGGCTCGGCGGTGCGCAGCACCACGTGGCCGATGTCGTTGACGCCCAACCCCTCCTGGGCGGGGCGCTGTTCGAGAGTGTCGATGTCGATGCGGTAGGCGATGTCCTTGACCAGGGCGCGGACGGTGCGCGTGGTGTGCTTGAGCAGGACCTTGTCGCCGGTGCGCAGGGGGCGTTCGTTGAGGTGGCTGACGGTGGCCTCGATGTCCTTGCTGGGGACGGGGATCGTTCCGGCGGCGATGAGGTCGCCACGGGAGATGTCGAGGTCGTCGGTGAGGCGGATGGTGACGGACTGCGGGCCCCGGGCGATGTCCGTCTGACGGCCGAGGGCGTCGATGCCGGCGATGGTGGTGGTGTGCCCGGAGGGCAGGACGGTGACGGTGTCGCCGACGCGCAGGACACCGGAGGCGAGTTGGCCGGCGTAGCCGCGGTAGTCGGGGTGCTGTTCGGTCTGCGGGCGGATGACGTACTGGACGGGGAAACGGGCCGGTTCCAGGCTCGGGTCGGTGCCGACCGGAACGGTCTCCAGGTGTTCGAGCAGGGTCGGGCCGGCGTACCAGTCCATGTGGGCGGAGGGCTCGACGACGTTGTCGCCGGCGAGGGCGGAGATCGGGATCGCCACGACGTCGCGCACGCCGAGCGAGGCGGCGTAGGCGGTGAACTCGGCGGCGAGGGCGGCGAAGACGGGCTCGGCGTAGCCGACGAGGTCCATCTTGTTGACGGCCAGCACCACGTGCGGCACGCGCAGCAGGGCGGCGACGGCGGCGTGCCGGCGGGTCTGTTCGACGACGCCGCCCCGAGCGTCCACGAGGACGACGGCGAGTTCGGCGGTGGAGGCGCCGGTGACCATGTTGCGGGTGTACTGCACGTGCCCCGGGGTGTCGGCGAGGATGAACCGGCGTCTGGGGGTGGCGAAGTAGCGGTAGGCGACGTCGATGGTGATGCCCTGCTCGCGCTCGGCCCGCAGGCCGTCGGTGAGCAGCGCGAGGTCGGGTGCCTGCTGGCCGCGGTCGCGGGAGGCCTGTTCGACGGCTTCCAGCTGGTCGGCGAGCACGGACTTGGAGTCGTGCAGCAGGCGGCCCACCAGGGTGGACTTGCCGTCGTCGACCGAGCCGACGGTGGCGAAGCGCAGCAGCGGCGTGGCGGTTACCGTGGTCACGTCAGAAGTACCCCTCGCGCTTGCGGTCTTCCATCGCGGCCTCGGAGAGCTTGTCGTCGGCCCTGGTGGCGCCGCGCTCGGTCAGGCGGCTGGCGGCGATCTCGGCGATGACAGCGGCCACGTCGGCGGCGTTCGAGTCGACCGCTCCGGTGCAGGACATGTCGCCGACGGTGCGGTAGCGCACCCGGCGTCGCTCGACCGGTTCGCACTCCTTCGGCCCGCCCCACCGGCCCGCCGTCAGCCACATGCCGTCCCGGCGGAACACGTCGCGCTGGTGGGCGTAGTAGATCTCCGGGAGGGCGACGCACTCGCGCTCGATGTACTGCCAGACGTCCAGCTCGGTCCAGTTGGAGAGCGGGAAGACCCGGACGTGCTCGCCGACCGCGTGGCGGCCGTTGTAGAGCGACCACAGTTCGGGGCGCTGGCGGCGCGGGTCCCAGGCACCGAACTCGTCGCGCAGCGAGAAGACGCGCTCCTTGGCGCGGGCCTTCTCCTCGTCGCGCCGGCCGCCGCCGAAGACCGCGTCGAACTTCCCCCGCTCGATGGCGTCCAGCAGCGGCGCCGTCTGCAACGGGTTACGAGTGCCGTCCGAGCGCTCGCGCAGCCGGCCGTCGTCGATGAACTCCTGGACGGACGCGACGTGCAGGCGCAGGTCGTGCTCGGCCACCACGCGGTCCCGGTGGGCGATCACCTCGGGGAAGTTGTGCCCGGTGTCCACGTGCAGCAGCGCGAACGGCACCGGCGCGGGCCAGAACGCCTTCAGGGCCAGGTGCAGCATGACGATGGAGTCCTTGCCACCCGAGAACAGGATCACCGGCCGCTCGAACTCCCCCGCCACCTCACGGAAGATGTGCACCGACTCCGCCTCCAGCACCTCGATGTGGAGGAGGTCGTGACCACTCCCCGCACGCGTGGTCAGGGTGTCGGGAGTGGCGGTCACGCCAAGCCCCTCTCGATGAGCAGTGCGTGCACGGCGCGGGCCGACTCGGCGACCGTCTGCCGATGCGTGTCGAGGCGCAGCTCGGGCCGTTCCGGCGCCTCGTACGGGGCGTCCACGCCGGTGAGACCGGAGAGCTCACCGGCGGCCTGCTTGGCGTACAGCCCCTTCACGTCGCGCTGGGCGCAGACCTCCACCGGCGAGGCCACGTGGATCTCCAGGTAGGGAATGCGGCCGAGGTCGTGCCGCAGCCGGACGTTGTCCCGGCTGATGCGGTACGGGGCGATGACCGGCACCAGCACGATGACGCCGTTGCGCGCGAGCACCTCTGCGACCATGCCGATCCGCCGCACGTTGGTCTCCCGGTCCGCACGGGAGAAGCCGAGGTCGGCTGAGAGGAGGGTACGGATCTCGTCCCCGTCGAGGATCTCCACCCGTCGGCCGGACGCCCGCAGCCGAACGGAGAGTTCGGTGGCGACGCTGCTCTTCCCGGCGCTCGGCAGTCCGGTGAGCCAGACCGTGGCGCCGGGCGGCCCGGCCGGGGCGGACGCCGGGACGCCTCGCACCTCCTCGAGCTGCGAGGCGTCCCCGGCGGTCCCACGGAGGTTCCCGGGCCGGTCCGGCAGGCAACTCGTCTCCCCCACAGGAACGTTCAAGCGATCCTGGGGATCACCCACGGTGGGGGTGGCTCTCGAGGACCCCGCCCCCACCGCCGCGAGCTTGCGAGGTTCACGACCGCGTGTGCCGAGCATTTGCACCTCCGCAGGGATTCTCCATCAACTCGATGGGTTATATGACACCACACTCCGGCCGGACTGGATGTCCATCAAGTAGGCCTTCTGCAAGCCGAGTTGGCGAAATACTGACTCGCCGAGCCCTTGACTGTCCACGGGGAGTTGTCGAGCATGCGGGTCTCGACTCGGACGGACTGTGCGGTACGGGCCATGATGGAACTCGCGCGCACGCCGGACGCCCCCCAGAGGCGGAACGGCTGTCGGTCTCCCAGGGCATCCGCCTGCGTTTCCTGCTGGCAATCCCGCGCGAGCCGCGACAGCACGGGCTGGCGAAGAGCCCCCGCGACCCCGGGATGGTCACCAACTCGCCATACCAGCACGGGAGATCTCCATCACCGACGTCGTCCGAGCCGCGGCACCACGACCGGGCCCGGCTCGACATCCACGGCCCGGCCGCACGAGCCCCCACTTGGCGTGAACCACCACAGAGCACGTGCCGGCGCCCGCTCTCGTTTACAGCGCCACCCTGGCCCACGCCGGGCGGTGCCAGCTGCCGGGCGACCCGGGAGGGCCGTGCGGTCAGGCCTGGTCGACCTCGGCCCGAAGGACGTTGTAGTCGGCGAAGGCCGACTCGACGTCGTCGCGACTCAGGCCGTAGCGTGACAGGTCGTAACTGTGGGGGCGAGTGCCCTTGGGGCGAGCGATGACCTCGGGCAGCCGGACGGCATCGGCTTCGGTCCACCGGGCGCCGATGGACTCGTAGAGCTTCGGGGCCCCCGTGACCGGGTCGGACCCGAGCCAGGAGTACGGGACGTCCACCAGCGCCTGCCGGGGCATCGCGGCACGGGCCGCGAGGCCCCGTGCCATGGAGCGGCTCAGCAGTCCGAGCCAGGTGGCGCCGATGCCGTGCAGATCGAGAGGGCGGACGGTGATGGCCATGCCGTGCTCGACCAGGCTGCAGAACGACGCCACGACGTCGACCGGGTCGCGGTGGGTCCACACGATCGTGGCGTCGGGGAAGACGGTGCGCAGCGCGTCGAGGTTCTCGAGGTGCATGGGGGACTTCAGCACCCAGCGGTGGCGGGGACGGCCGTGCTGGAGCACTTGGAAGACCTGCTTGAGGTGGCGGTAGTCGGGGACGAAGTCCCGTTCGTAGTGCCAGGTCTGGTACCCGGGGAGGCGGGCCTGGGAGAGCGGCATGACGGTGTGCGGAAGGGCGAAGGTGCACTCGTCGGGGCCCTCGGCCTCGAGGGGGTGGATATCGCGGAAACGCGGGGCGAACAGGTTGATTCCGCCGACCATCCGACGCGCGGCGGTGATCGCCTTCTGTCGCTGCTCGGGCGGTACGTCCAGATCGGGTGTGAGCAACTCCCACAGCAGGGGGCAGCGGTGCTCGTCCGAGAGGGAGAGTACGCCGTGGGTGAGCGTGGTGGCCGTGCGCGGCAGGCCCACCACGAACACCGGCCGCTCGATGGGTTCCCGCTCGATGGCGGGGTGCTCGGCGATCAGCCGCCGGATCCGGGCCCGGTTGGCGAGATGCCTGCGGACGTGAGCCTGCGCGGACAGCCAACCGACCGGAGTGAGGTTCTCGTCCCCGGCCCACCGGCGCAGCAGGGACCGGAAGTCGTCGACGAACTGTTGGTCCCCGTCCGCCTGCCCGGTCGTGGCGACGAGCCGGTCGAAGGTCCGGTCGGGGACGCGGCGGGAGCCGAAGCCCGGCCGGAGCAGCAGATTGGCGAAGGTGAGGGCAAGGGGGGCGGAGGACACCGGAAGTCCCTTCGGAGGCAGGGTGGGCGGGGCACGCATCTCGTCGAACCGGCTTGCCGTGCGGAAGAGTTGCCGAAGACTTCCCACCTTGCCGCCCCGGCAATCCTCCCCACGGTCGGGACGGATGCCGTGCTCCTCCGAATCCGTCGTCTCCGACGGCGTCAGCTCGGCCATCTGCTCGCCAGCTCGCTGCGCCGGCGCACGCCGAGTTTCCGGTAGATCTTCCCCAGGTGGTACTCGACCGCCTTCACGCTGATCAGTAGCTTCTCGGAGACCTGGCGATTGGTCAGCCCGGTCGTGACCAGTTGCGCCACCATCGTCTCGCGCTCGGTCAGGACGGCGTCCTGGCCCGGCGACGGCCCTCGGGTGGCGGCGGCCCGGTCCTGCGCGCTGCTCCGGGCGAACGCGAGGGCGCCGAGCGCTGCGAAGTCGTCCTCGGCCCGCTCGAGCCACCCCAGGCCGGCCGCCGTCCGGCCGTGGGCGCACAGGAACCGGCCGTAGGCGTGGCGCAGTTGGGCGCGGTGCAGGGGTGGCGCCGGCGGGCCTGCCGCTACGGCCTGCAAGCCGGCCTGGTACGCGGCTTCCGCCGCGGCCAGGTCGTGCCGCTGCTCGGCCGCCCGGCCGGTGAGCCGATGGCACGTGACCGCCAGGTACGGGGTGCGTTCCGCGCACGCGCGCAGCTGCGCCAGGGCCGCCCCGGCGGCGGCGCCCGTCGCGACCTCGATCGCCGCCTCCGCGTACACCGGCAGCCACAGCGGCGCGAACTTGGCCGGCGCGTCGGCCAGTTCGGTGGCCCCGGCGGTCAGCCAGGTCATCGCCGCCAGGATGGCGGGGTGATGACGGTGCGCCAGCAGGGCGATCACGTCCGCCCAGGTGGCGATGGCGAGGCGGTCAGGGTCCGCCGAGCCGGGCGGGCGCCGGTTCGCCGACGCCCAGGCTCCGCGCCGCGGCGCCACGTCCGGGGCGCGGACGGCCGAGAACATCGCGCGCAGCGCCCGGCCCGCCGAGACGCCGCCGGCCGCGTCGAGGGCGTCGACGGCGGCATCGGCCTCCGGCCAGCTTCCGAGCAGGAAGTGCGCGATCGCCAGCCGTTCCAGCGCACGCAGCCGGTCCGGGTGGCCGGGCTGGATTTCGCGGCGTCGGGCGAGGTCGGCCAGATCGCCCGCGCCCCCCGTCAGATCGCCGGCCAGCACGCGGCATTCGCCCCGCACCAGCAACAGCCCCCCGGAACCAGCAAGGTACCCCGGGAGGGATCGCAGCACCTCGCGCGGGCCGTCGGCGTACGAGCGGCCGGTCAGCAGCAGACGCCGGGCCGTGCGCAGCTGCACGACGTCACGACTCGCGGCCTCCAGGGCCGCGGTCGCCGCCTCGACCGCGGCGCCGCCCCGTGCCGTGCGGCAGGCCAGCGCGGCTCGCACGGTCTCGACCGCCGCGGTGGCGCGGGCATCAGCGTGACCGGCGGCGAGCGAGCGGCGCGCCGCTCGCAGGTGGTCGGCTGCGGCGCCGAGCCGGTGTTCGAGCAGGGCCCGGCCGGCCAGCGCGCAGGACCGCAACGGCGAAGGGGGCAACGCCTCCACCCGTGCCCACAGATCAGCGTCGCCGAGCTCCTCGCCGTACACGTCGTGCAGCGCGGCCAGCAGCAGCCGGCGGTCCCGCTCGGCCCGGTCCGTGCTGAGGTCGGCCGCCCACACCAACAACTGCCGCGTCGGCACGCCGGTCTCGTCGTCGGGCGCGGGGGCGTCGACGGCGGCCCGCTCCAGTGCCGCGGCCAGGTCCGGGTCAGGGCGGTCGGCGGCCAGCGCCCGGTGGACCAACGCCGGACGCGGATCGAGTACTTCGGCGGCGGCACGGTGCAGGGCCCGCCATCTCGTCGGACTCAGCCGGGCACGCAGGAACCGGCCGTCGCTCTCCCGCGCGAGCGCGATCCGAGCGGGGCGCCGCGGGCCGTCGGCCGACACGACCAGGCCGAGGCCGCGCAGCAGGTCGAGCGCCCGGGCGGGTTCCGGCACACCGGCGACCCGGGCGACCACGGCCGGCGGCTGGTCCCCGGCCAGCACGGACAGCACCTCCAGGAGCGCGCGGCCGTCCGGGCAGAGGCGGTCGGCGGCGAGCAGGCGACGCTCGACGTCGTCGCCGGACGCGACCTGGTCGCCTGGTGCCCAGAACTCGCCGGATTCCCAGTACATGTGAGCGATTCTGCCGCAGCCGGACGCCGGCGCTGCGTCAAAGCGCAGCGGAACCTGCCACGCCCGCCGCTCCGGAGCGCACGAGGACCCTGCCCGGCACGCCCGAGACTGATCACCGTCGAGCCGGCTCCCGAGCCGGCAACTCAGCATTCGTATCCCGTGGTTCTGACGGAGGGACAGAAGGACAGTGCCGACCTACCATTCCCCCGGAGTCTATGTCGAGGAAGTCTCGTCGGGCTCCCGGCCCATCGAGGGCGTGGGAACCGCGGTGTGCGCCTTCGTGGGCTTCACCGAACGCGGGGTCCCCAACCAGCCGACGCTGGTGACCAATTGGACGCAGTACACCAAGGCCTTCGGCGGCTTCGTCGACGGTGCGCACCTTCCGCAGGCGGTCTACGGCTACTTCCTCAACGGCGGCGGGGCCGCGTACGTGGTGCGGGTCGGCGCCACCGACACGGGCGAGCCGGAACAGGCGTCCGGCGCCGGCCGGGCGGACCGGGACGCGACGCCGCCCGGCTCCGCCGCGCGGGGCGAACTGCCCGCGGCGGGCGACGGCGACCGTCCGGCGCTGCGGGCCAGGGCGCTGGCCTCCGGGGAGGCGGGCAACGAGCTGAGCGTCGAGATCGCCGACGCGAGCGAGCCCGGCGAGGATCTGTTCAAACTGATCGTCCGTCAGAACGGCAGCGAGACCGAGGCCTTCGACAACCTCACGCTTCGGCGCGGCCCCCGGCACGCCGCCACGGTCGTCAAGGAGTCCTCCCGGCTCATCGTCCTCGACGAGATCAAGGGAGCGTCGGCCCTGGTGCCGGCGAAGGGGGCGCCGGTCGTGCTGAGCGGCGGAGCGTCCTCGCCGGCGCCCGCCGTGGCCGAGGGGCCGTCCCCGGCCCGGATCGCCCCGTCCGACTACGTCGGGGACACCGCCGACCGCACCGGTTTCGCCGGTCTGGAGGCGATCGAGAACGTGACCATGCTCTGCGTCCCCGACCTGATGGCCGCCTACCAGCGCGGGGGCGTGGACCTCGACGGGGTCAAGGCCGTGCAGCTGGCGATGATCGCGCACTGCGAGCTGATGGCGGACCGGGTGGCGATCCTCGACCCGCCGCCGGGGCTCGGCGCCCAGCAGGTCCGGGACTGGCGGGTGGACGTCGCCGGGTACGACTCCAAGTACGCGGCGCTGTACTGGCCTTGGATCAAGGTGATGGACCCGGTCAAGGGCCGGCCGACGCTCGTCCCGCCCAGCGGTCACATCGCCGGGGTGTGGGCGCGCAGCGACGAGACCCGTGGCGTGCACAAGGCCCCGGCCAACGAGGTGGTGCGCGGCGTGGTCGAGCTGGAGACCAACATCACCCGCGGCGAGCACGACCTGCTCAACCCGGTGGCCGTGAACTGCATCCGGGCCTTCCCCGGCCAGGGCATCCGGGTGTGGGGCGCGCGGACGCTCTCCAGCGACCCCGAGTGGCGCTACCTGAACGTGCGCCGGCTCTTCAACTTCGTGGAGAAATCCATTCTCGACGGCACCAACTGGGTCGTCTTCGAACCCAACGACGGCTTCCTGTGGGGTTCGGTGCGCCGCACGATCATCATGTTCCTGCGTCGGGTCTGGCGCAGCGGGGCACTGTTCGGCCGCACGCCGGAGGAGGCGTTCTTCGTCAAGTGCGACGAGGAGAACAACCCTCCGGAGAACCGGGACGCCGGGATCCTCACCGTCGACATCGGGATCGCCCCGGTCAAGCCGGCGGAGTTCATCGTCTTCCGGGTCTCGCAGTACTCGCAGGGCGCGGCTCTGGAGGAGTAGCGGGTGCCAGTCCGAAACGGAGAAGGAACCGAGCGTCATGTCGCCCAAGCCCCAGCGGTTTTCCACCATCGCCTCCGCGCCGATCATCGTGATCACGTCGGACATCCAGATCAACGGCCATCACCTTCAGGACATCGCCTTCCAGGAGCTCGCCGGCATCAACAGCGAGATCGGCATCGAGCAGTACGTCTCGGTGGAACCGGGCGGGTTCATCAACCACAGCAAGCAGTTCGGCCTGACCAGGCCGCCGACGGTCACGCTCAAGCGCGGTAGTGACGAGAGCCTGGTGCTCTGGGGGTGGCACCAGATGGCCCTCCAGGGTGATCCCCGCGCCCGCGCGCCCTGGCTGGGCCTGGACATCTACGGCGGCGGGCTCGCCGCCAAGGCGGACCAGCCGCCGTTGATCAAGTACACCCTCATCAACGCCTGGTGCGCGAAGATCAACGTCTCCTCGGCCAGGGCCGGGGAGGGCTTCGTCACCGAGGACATCGTGATCGCCTGTGACGTGATCTCCCAGGGCGACGGTGACCGGGGCCACTGACGCGGTGCCACCCGGGCAGCGGGCGGACGGCACGGCAGGGTATTCGAACGGAGAGGAGTGACGGGCCAGATGGCGATAGCCAGTGGCAACCCGACGGTGATGAGCGCGTCGACCTTCGTGATCCAGGTGGACGGGATCCAGGTCGCCACGTTCAGCGAGCTGTCCGGAATCAACACCGAGGTCGAATCGGTGGAGTACATCTCCACCGGCCGCGACGGGATCGTGCACACCAAGCAGTACGGCAAGACCAAGCCGCCGACGGTCACGCTCAAGCGGGGCCTCGACACCCAGACGTACATGTGGTCCTGGCACCAGGCGGTGCTCCAGGGCGAGCCCACGGCCCGCAAGACCTGTTCGCTGCAGTTGTTCGGGGCGGCCCAGTCCCCGAAGTCGGGTCAGCCGATCATCACCTACCTGCTGGAGAACGCCTGGCCGTCGAAGCTGGAGATCGGCGGGATGAAGGCCGGCGCGACCGAAGTGGTGACCGAGACGGTGGTGCTGCACTGCGACCAGATCCTGATGCAGCCGGCCGGATGACGGAGGAGAGCCCATGCTGACGCACCCCGCCGCCACCGACACCGAGGGCGCACCGCCCGACTCGGCGGGCCTGATGACCCGGTACCCGTTCGTGCTGCCGCGCGGCTACGTGGACGAGCAGGGCCGCGTGCACCGGGACGGCGTGATGCGCCTGGCGACGGCACGCGACGAGATCACGAGCCAGAGCGATCCGCGGGTCAGGCAGAACCCCGCCTACCTCGGTGTCCTGCTGCTCGCCCGGACGGTGACCCAGCTCGGCTCGGCGCCGGGCGTGGACGCGCTGCTGATCGAGAACCTGTTCGCCTCCGATCTCGCGTTCCTCCAGGACCTCTACCGACGGATCAACCAGGACGGGCACACCGAGGCCGACGTCACCTGCCCGGCCTGCGGGCACGGCTTCGCGGTGGACATCGCCGGTGATGCCCCGGGGGAATCCTGATGTACACGGCCGACCGCCTCTGGGAGGAGGCCGTGTACCTCGCCTACTACCTGCACTGGCCGCTGCGGGACATCCTCGACCTCGAACACCCGGTGCGGGCCCGGGTGATCGAGGAGGTCGGCCGGATCCACACCGGCCTCGACCCGGATGCGGCCGGACCCGCCCGACCCCGCTAGCCCGAACCCGGCGACTGGAGAGGAGACGAGATGCGCTGGCTGCCCCGATGGCGGCGCGACAGGACCCGCGACGCGCGAACCGGCCTCGACCCGCTGCCCGCCCGGGCGTCCGTCCTGCCAAGCGGCCGGGCGCACTGGCGACGGCTCCCCCCGCTCGCCCCGACCGTCCGCCGAGCACCGCTGACCGCGGCGGGCTCGATCGGCGCCCTCGCGGACCACCGGAACCGGCCCCTGATCCCCGTACCGAGCCGCCGGGGAGCCGGTCGGGGTGCGGTCGGCGCGGCGCCCGTCGTGGAGCCGGTCGCCGGCCGGATGACGGGACTGGTCACGGTCCGGGCCGAGGCGTCGCCGGAGCCGGGACCTCCGGTGTCCTCCCCGGCTCCCGTCCGCAGGCGCGCGGCGACGGCGGAGCGCATCTCGACGGACCGGGACCAGGCGGCCCCACAGACGCCTCCCGCGGCTCCGCTCCTCACGCCGCGGGTTCTCGCCTCCCCCGGGCCTCGGCCGAGCCTGACCAAGGCCGTTGACGAGTACCTGGGCGACCCCGAGCCGGACGCCGCGCCGTACGCCGCCTCGGCGTGGCTGCGCATGGTCGAGTCCTACCGCCCGCCGTGGGCGACCGCGGCGGAAGACGACGCACCCGGGACGGAGTTCACGCTGCCGCCGGTTCCCGAAGGCGGCGGTTCGTGGTCGAGCGAGGCGGTTGTCGCGCCGCCCCGGACGCCCGCGAAGGCGCCTGCGGGGACACCTGCGGAGGCACCCGCGGAGGCGGCGAGGCCGACACGCCGTGCCACCCTCGCGGAGAGCCGTCGGCTCGGCCTCGGCCAGCCCGTTCGTCACATCGCGGAGGAGCCGGCTGGGGACTCCTCCGACACGCCCGGGATCCAGGACGGTCCGTCGCCGAACACCCCGGCTCCCCCGGCCGGCTCGGTCCCTGGGCCCAGGTCCGAGGTGAAGCCGGAGCCCGGATCCGAGCCGCGGATCGACGCCGGCACCGACGCGGGCCGGCCGCCCGGCCTCGGCCTCGCGGCGCCGGTCGACCGGCCGGTGAGGCCCTCCCGCTCCATGCCGTCCCCGGCGCCGCGGCCGACCCGTCCGAAGGAGCCGGACCCGAGCTCGCCGGCACCGGACTCCGCCACCGAGGCCGGGCCTTCGCCGCAGCCGCGCCCCGTCCACCCGGCCCGGCCCGTCTACCGCTTCGTTCCCGGCGAGCGGCCGGCTCCGGCGGCGGTGCCGGTATCGCCCCCGACGGCGCCCGCGTTCGCGCCGGTTGCCGCGGTGACCAGGACCGCGACCACGAGCGGTGCGGCGCACCGGCCGCTGACCCATCCGCCACCGCCCAGCCGACCGCAACCGCCCGCCCCGGACCCACCCCCGGACCCGCCGGCCGTCCAGGCCGTCCCCGCCGAACTCGCCGACCTGGTGCGGCGGGCCCAGGGCGTGGACGTCTCGGACGTGCCGATCCACCGCGGGCCCGAGGTGACCGACGAGGCACAGGCGCTCGGTGCGCGTGCCTTCACCCGGGACGGCGAGGTGTTCCTACCCATGGAGGCGGGGCCGCTCGACCAGCCGGTCGCGCACGGCCTGCTCGCGCACGAACTCACCCACGCCGCTCAGCAGCGTGCCCTCGGCCCGGCCCTCCCGCCCGAGGACTCCACCGCCGGCCAGGAGCTGGAGGGCGCTGCCGTGGCGACCGAACGGTGGGCGCGCGGCCTGGGCCCGGACCCGGCCGGGAGCGGCGCGACGCCCTCGACGTCGTGGACCGCGCCGTGGACCGCGCCGAGCGGTGCGCCGTGGACCGCGCCGAGCGGTGCGCCGCCCGTGGCCGGGGTCCAACGACAGCATGGTGACGTGATGACGGCCATGGCCGGATCCGCACACCCGCCGGCGCCGATCGCCGCGGTGCCGGACGCGATGCCGTCCGCGTCCGAGCCACCGGTGCCGGCGCTGACACCGGCACCGGCACCCGCACCGGCAGGGCTGGACGCGGAGCTGATCTCGGCCCGGGACCGGCTCCTCGCGTTGAGCCGCCAGCGTCCGCTCGACCTCGATGACCCGGGCGACATCGAGGAACTGGCGGTCCGTGTCTACCAGAAGATCCACGGTCGGCTCCGGCGCGAGCTCCTGGTCGACCGCGAGCGCGCCGGCCGGCTCAGCGAGGGCGGACCGTTCGGATGGGCGAGATGACGAGATTCGAGGGAACCCATGAGCGTGGCCCGGTCGCCGTTCGGCACCGCCGAGAAGGCCGAGAGCACGGCCGGATCGCTGACGGTCGGCATGACCCACCGGTACGCGGTACTGATCGACAACGTCGCGTACCACCTCGGCGGCTGGTCCCGGGTGACCGGCCTCTCGGTGTCCTGGCAACAGGTCGAGCACCGGGTCGGGGACCGCGGCAACCAGGTCTGGCTCTTCCCCGGTGCCACCCGGTATGAGCCGATCACGCTGAGCCGCGCCGCCGGGCCGTACTCCAGGGTCGTGCAGCACTGGCTGACGCAGACCTCGAAGCAGCCGCAGCCGCAGAGCGGCACGATCCAGCTGGTGGACTTCGCCGGGATCCCGATGGTCCAGTGGCGCCTGAGCGAGTTCTTCCCGATCGCCTGGTCCGTCGACTCCTTCGACGCGGCCGGGGCCAAACCCGCGATCGAGACGCTCAAGCTCGCCCACACCGGCTTCCTCGACGACGACCTGAACTCCTCAGCCCTGTCGCCGACTTCGCCGATGCTCTCGCCGTTCTGACCGTCAACCCCCGAACCAGAAAGGCATCCCGCCAGTGACCACCGCGTCCTTCGCCTCGGCAGCCGGGCAGGGCGGCGGCCAGCTCGGCCTCGCCCTCGCCCCGCTCGGCGGCTCGACCGTGTCCAGCGCGGTGTCGGCGGCACGCGCGGCGTCCGCCGACACCGCGTTCCGGTACTACGGCCTGTCCATGCGCTTCACCGTCACCTTCTCCAACGGCGACGGCATCGACCGGCTCGGCGAATGGTCCTCCTGCAAGGGGCTCAGGGTGGACTTCAGGACCGAGTCGATCAAAGTCGGCGGCGACTACAGCGGTGAGGTGAAGCTGCCCGCCCAGGTGACCTACTCCCCGGTGGTCCTGGAGCGGGCGATGGAACAGCAGACCTCACAGGCGTTGCAGGCCTGGCTCGGCAAGTTGGTCAGGACCTGGATGAACTACGACAAGGAAGGCACCAGCCCGCCGAAGGGGACGGTGAACATCGCCCTGCAGGACGTGCACCAGAAAGTGGTCGCCTCCTGGAGCCTGCGCGACGCGTACCCGGTCTCGTGGAGCGGGCCGGTCCTGGACGCCCGGCAGAACGCGGTCGCCATCGAGACCCTGACCCTCGAGCACGAGGGCTTCCTGCTGCAAACCGCCACCGAACTCGCCTAGGAGCCCGACACATGATCACCCCCCAGATGCTCCAGGCTCAGCGAGACGAACTGCGCAGCACGCCAGCAGCACCCCGGCCGGTCAAGAACGGTACCCCCGCCAGCACGCCGTGGGCGTCCCGCAGGCAGGGCGTCGCGCGGCTCGAACCGGCGGATCGCGACGCCACCGAAGCCGCCGTCGACTTCGACTACAACCCGGCGGCGATCACGATCTCGCACACGGCGCAGGTGGCGACGTCCAACGCGAACAGCAAGACGGGCGAGACCAAGGCCGACGCGAACGTGAGCCTGGCCGCCAACTCCGTCGAGGAACGGGAGCGGGCCAGGGGCACCACGAGCATCACCCTGCGGTCGTTGACCTTCGACGGCAAGCACGTGGCGCGCACCTGCCTGCGCCTGCTCGCCTGGAGCCACTCCGTCCGCGTCCCCGGGGACCCGCAGGCCACCGCGCTGCCCGAGCTGAAGTTCGTCTGGGGGCCCCAGATCTACCTCGTCCACCTCAACCAGGTGACAGCCACCTACACCAGGTTCGGCTGGGACGGGCTACCGGTTCGGGCCACCGTCGATCTGACGCTTCACTCGGTCCCGTCTCTCCCCGGGCCGACCAACCCCAGTTCGGGCGGTCCGTCGGGGCGCCGTACCCATCTGCTCGCCGGCACCGAGAGCCTGCCCGAGCTCGCCACCCGCACCTACGGCGGCCCGGGCCACTGGCGCGAGATCGCCGCGGCGAACCGGTTCGAGGACCCGCTGCGGGTGCGGCCGGGCACGCTCGTGTACCTGCCGGGTGCCCAGGAGGACGGACGATGAACGGAACGACGCACCCTGGCGCCACGATGTGGCCGACGGTGCTGGTCGGCCCGGGCCCGGGCCGGGAACTGCCCGGCGTCGCGGCGAAGTGTCTGGCCCGCACCGAGGTGGACACGCACCTGCTGCTACCGGGGATGTTCACGCTCGCGTTCGATGACCTCACCGGGGCCGCGCTGGACGCGGCCGGCCTGGAGATCGGGGCGCGCGTCCAGGTGCTGGCCCGGCCCGGGAAGGGCGGCCGGCTCATCGTCGGCGAGGTCACCGCCATCGAGGGGTCCTACCAGGGGATGGTCGGGCGGACCCTGGTACGCGGCTACGACCTGTGCCACCGGCTGCAACGGGCGCGCCGGTCCAGGTCGTTCGACGACGTGACCGACTCGGACATCGCCCGGCGGATCGCCCGCGAGGCCGGGCTGCCGGTCGGCGACGACGTCACCGAGACGGAGACCGTCCACGAGCACCTGCTGCAGTGCAACCAGAGCGACTGGGAGTTCCTGGCCCAGCGGGCGGGCGAGATCGGCTTCGAGTTCGGCATGTTCGACGGACTCTTCGGCTTCCGCAGGGCCTCCGTGCTGGCGGAGACCGAAGCGAGCGTGCCGGAACTGGCCATACCCGGCGGGCTGCTGCGCTTCGAACCGCGCGTCACCGCCGGGAATCTGACCCCCGATGTCGAGGTGCGGGTCTGGGACCCGCTGCGGGCGACGCTCTCGGCCGCGTCCCCGGCGCCGACCTCCTCGGCCACCGCCTCCCCGGCGCGTCCGCAGGGCCTGACCGAGGTCGCGGCGCTCTTCCGAGCCGTCGACGATCCCGCGGTCGCGGCCCTGCCCGTGGCGCAGGACCAGGAGGCCGGGGAGGACCTCGGACCCGCACCGAGCCGGACCGCCCATGTCGTCACCACCCTGCCGGTCGGGAACGCCGAGGCAGCGTCGACGGCGCTCGCCGCGTTCGTCGGCGGGACCTTCGCCGAGGCCGAGGGCGACGCGACGGGCGACCCCGCGATCCGCGCCGGCGCCACGGTCAGGGTCTCCGGCATTCCCGACCGGTTCCCCACCACCTGGCTGGTGACCCGCGCCCGGCACGTCTTCGACCTGACGGAGCAGGGCTACCACACCGAGTTCGCCGCCGGCGGTGCGCACGACCGCTCGCTGCTCGGCCTGACCTCCGCCGGCGGCGCCGGCCCGGTCCGGATCCCCGGCCTCGTCTGCGCCGTCGTCGACGACATCGGCGACGAGCACGCCAGGGTGCGGCTGACGCTGCCGTGGCTGTCCACGGAGGTGCGCACGGACTGGGCCCCGGTCGTGCAGTTCGGCGCCGGCCGGCGCAGCGGCGCGATGTTCCTGCCCGAGGTCGGCGACCAGGTCCTGGTCGGGTTCGAGTTCGGCGATCCGCGACGCCCCTACGTGCTCGGCGGCCTCGTCACCGAGCACAGCGCCTACAGCCTCGGCGGGAAGGCGATCCTGAAGGGGCTGGGCGGCGCGGACTCGGCGGTCGCGCGCCGCGGCTTCGTCTCGGCCTCGGGCAACCGGCTGGTGTTCCACGACGACCAGGACGCGGTTCCGAAGCCGGAGTCGCGGATCACGCTCGGCACCGCCGACGGCAAGCTCGGGCTCGGCATAGACGCCGGACGGGGCGCGGTGGAGCTCGGTTGCGAACCCACCGACCCGGCGGGGACGCTCACCATCAGGTGCGGCGATGCCGGGACGATCAACATCCTCACCGGTCAGGCCGGCAAGGTGGTCATCAACAGCGGGAACGAACTGACGCTCAACTCCACGGGCACGCTGACCATCAAGAGTCAGGGCATCGTCTCCGTCTCGGGCGCGTCCGTCTCGCTGGGCGGGTGAGCGCGGCGATGACCGACTTCATCGGCACCGGCTGGTCGTTCCCGTTCGCCATCGAGCCCACCGGCGCGGTGGCCATGGCCTCCGGCACCGCCAGGCTGGAGCAGGCGATGCGGCTGATCCTCGAGACCTATCCGGGGGAACGCCCGATGCGGCCGAAGTTCGGCAGCACCCTGCGGGACTACGTCTTCGACGGGGCGAGCGTCCACAAGGCCGCCGAGATAGCCGACGTGGTCAGGAACGCGATCGAGCAGTGGGAACCGCGCGTCGACGTGGCCGAGGTCGACGTGTACCCCGACGAGGAACACTCCGGCCTGCTCTACATCGACATCCGGTACGTGGTGCCCGGCACCAACAGCCCGCGCAACCTCGTCTTCCCCTTCTACACCATCCCCGAACGTGAGGAGGGCGAGTACTGATGCCCCTGCCGACCCCCGACCTCGACGATCGCCGGTTCCAGGACCTGGTCGACGACGCCAAACGCTTCGTGCAGCGGCGCTGCCCGGAGTGGACCGACCACAACGTCTCCGACCCGGGTGTCACCCTGATCGAGACCTTCGCCCACATGACCGACCAGCTGCTCTACCGGCTCAACCAGGTGCCGGACCGGTTGTACGTCAGCTTCCTGAACCTGATCGGCCTGCGCATGCTCCCGCCCACCCCGGCGCGCGCACCGGTCACCTTCTGGCTCACCAGCCCCGCCCGCGCACGGCTGACCATCGCCGCGGGCGCTCGGGTCGGCACGCAGCGCACGGCCACGGCCGAGTCGGTGGTCTTCACCACCGCCGCGGACCTGGCCGTGGTGCCCTGCACGCTCGCGCGGATCAGGACCGCGGTCGCCCCGGACGCCGGGGACGGAGAGCCGAGCGAGAGCGCGGACCGCTCCCAACTCCTCGCCGAAGGCCGGCCGTTCCCCTCGTTCAGGCCACGGCCGGGGATCGGGGACGCGCTGCTGATCGGCCTGTCCGACCCGGTGCCCGGGTGCGTCGTCCGGCTCGGCTTCCGCGGCCAGGTGGCGGGCGTGGGTGTCAACCCGAAGCATCCGCCGCTGACCTGGGAGGCCTGGACCGGCGACGGCTGGACGGAGTGCGAGGTGGGGCTCGACGAGACCGGGGGCCTGAACACCTCGGGCGCGATCGTCCTGCACGTCCCGGCCGCGCATCGGGCGAGCGTGGTCGACGGCGACCGCGCCGGCTGGATCAGGGCCCGCGTCACCGAACCCGAGGAGGGCCAACCCCCGTACACGGCCTCGCCGGTGATCGACACGCTGACCGTCTGCACGATCGGCGGCACCGTCGAGGCCGTGCACGCCGAGCCGGCCGATCCGGAGGTGCTGGGCCAGGCCGAGGGCGTGCCGGGGCAGCAGTTCCCGCTCCGGCACTCACCCGTGCTGGCCGGCTACGGGCCACCGGTGGTGGAGACCAGCTCACCGGCGGGCTGGGTGGAGTGGACGGAGGTCGAGCACTTCGCCGACAGCGGGCCCACGGACCGGCACTTCACCCTGGACGGGGCGTGCGGGTTGGTCCTGTTCGGCCCGGCGGTGCGCGAGACCGACGGGAGCCTGCGCCGCTACGGCGCCGTGCCCGAGAAGGGCGCCGAGGTGCGCATCCGTGGCTACGCGACCGGGGGCGGTGCCCGGGGGAACGTCGCGGCCGGGTCGATCTGCCGGCTGAAGTCCTCGATCCCGTCGGTCGCCGCCGTCGAGAACCGGCGCCCGGCCCAGGGCGGGGTGGACGGCGAGACCCTCCAGGAGGCGAAGGACCGCGGCCCACTGCTGGTGCGCACCCGGGGGCGCGCGGTGACGGCGGAGGACTACGAGATCCTGACCCGCGAGGCGGCACCGGAGATCGCCCGCGTGCGCTGCGTACCGGCCGGCGGGGACGCGGCCGAGGCCGGCGCCGTCCGGGTGCTGGTGGTACCCGCCGCGGCCGGGCAGGACGGGCGGATCCTGTTCGAGAACCTCGTCCCGCCGGAGCCGACGCTGCGCCGGATCGCCGCCCGGCTCGACCGGGCACGGGTCGTCGGCACCCGCGTGGTGGTGGAGCCGCCGCTCTACCGCGGTGTCACCGTGGTCGCCCAGTTGGTGGCCCGGCCGCGGGTGAACGCCGAGCGGGTGCGCGAGGACGCCCTCGACGTACTGCACCGCTATCTCAACCCGTTGCCGGGCGGCGGGCCGGAGGGCACCGGCTGGCCGTTCGGCCGGCCGGTCCAGGCCGGCGAGATCTTCGGCCGGCTGCAGCAGGTGCCCGGGGTCGAACTGGTCGAGGACGTACGGCTGTTCACCGCCGACCCGGTCACCGGCGTACGCGGCCGGGAGGACCGCCGGATCGACCTCGATGCGAACAGCCTGGTGTTCTCCTACGAGCACCAGGTCAGGGTGGAGGCGCACTGATGCGGCAAGCCGTGGCGGGGTTGGACACGCCGTACCCGATCGGCAGCCTGCTGCCCGCGGTCTTCCAGGAGGATCCGCTGGCGATGCGGTGGACCGCGGCCCTGGACGAGGTGATCGCCCCGGCGATCTCCACCCTGGACTGCCTGGCGGCCTACCTGGACCCGAGGTTGGCGCCCGCGGACTTCGTCCGCTGGCTCGCCGGCTGGCTGGGGACCGTCCTGGACGAGAACTGGCCGCTGCACCGTCAGCGCGCGGCCGTGGCGCACTCCGTGCGGCTCTACCGGCTCAGGGGCACCGCGGAGGGGCTTCGGGCCCTGATCGAGCTGGTCACCGGCGGGGAGGTGGAACTCGTCGAGAACGGCGGGGTGCACTGGTCCACCGCACCCGACTCCGCCCTGCCGGGCGAGCCGACGGCCCGGCTGACGGTCCGGGTGACGGTGCCCAAGGGCGAGCCGGTGGACGTGGCGGCACTGGAGGAGCTGATCGTCGCGGAGAAGCCCGCGCATGTCCCGCACGGGCTGGAGGTCGTGGAACGATGATCGTGTGCCGCAAGTGCGGGTACCGCAACCGGGACGAGGACGCCTTCTGCGGTTCGTGCGGAGGCTTCCTCGAATGGACCGGGGAGAAGCAGACGCCGAAGATCGCGCAGAGCGTGGTCCAGGAGATCGAGCAACAGCAGGAGCAGGAGGCCGCCGCGCCGCGGGTCGGCCTGCTGCAGCGGGCGATCCAAGGTGCGAACACCTTCATCGCCGGGCCGCGGCCCGATCCCACTGGGACCGCCGGGACCGCCGCGCCGGAGCCCAAGGCACCGCCGGGCAGGCCGACTTCGGCTTCGGCCGGCGGTCCGCCGCCACCCCCGCGGCCGGGCGCCGGCGCTCCCCCGCCGAAGCCGAAGTCGGCCGCGCCACCCACTCCGCCGCCACCGCCCGGGCCGAAGTCGGCCGCCCCTCCGCCACCGCCCGGGCCGAAGGCGCCCACGCCTCCGCCACCGCCACCCTCCAAGCCGAAGCCGGCGACACCTCCACCACCGCCACCGCCCGGGCCGAAGGCGCCCACGCCTCCGCCACCGCCACCCTCCAAGCCGAAGCCGGCGACACCTCCACCTCCACCACCGCCCGGGCCGAAGGCGCCCACGCCTCCGCCACCGCCACCCTCCAAGCCGAAGCCGGCGACACCTCCACCTCCACCACCGCCCGGGCCGAAGGCGCCCACGCCTCCGCCGCCACCACCACCCACGGCCCGGCGGTCCGAGGCCGCGGCCCTGGTCGCCCCGGTCGAGCGCCCCGAGCCCGCGGCGAAGGCCACGGACGAGCGGCGCACGCGGCCGGCACCCGCCGTGGTCGACGCCGCCCCGGCACGGGTGCCCGAGGAGATCCACGAACAGGCGCCGCAGATCGCCCGCGCCCGGGCGGTCGCGGTGACCAGGACCGCGTCGAGCCATCGCCTGCAGCCGGGCGACCTGGTGTGCGGCGCGTGCGGGGAGGGCAATCCGCATTCCCGCCGGTTCTGCAGCCGTTGCGGCGCCTCGCTGGTCGAGGCTGCGACGGTCGAGGAGCCGTGGTGGCGCAGATTCGTGCCCAAGCGCGGACCACGAGTGGTCCGGCTCGATCCGGGGCCGGGCGACGGCAAGGCCGGGGGCACGTCCGCGGCGCAGCTCGGCAAGCCCGGGTTCGACCCGAGGTCCGCACTCCGCCAGGCCTACCGCAAGGGCCGCATCGTCGCCGCGGTGGCCGCGCTCTGCGCCGGCACGCTGTACGGCACCTATCCGCCGTTCCGCACCGCGGTCGGCGGCAGGGTGCGGGCCGTCAAGGCGCGGGTCACCGGCGTCTTCGCCGACGAGCTCTCGCCGATCCACGCCGTCAGCGTGACCGCGAACGCCGCACAGCCCGACCACCCCGCGCTGAGCGCCGCCGACGAGTTGCTCAACACGTACTGGCTGGCGCCCTGGTCGGCCTCGCCCGCGCCGACCCTCACCTTCGCCTTCAGCCACCACGTGACGCTGAACAAGATCATCCTGCACTCGGGGGCGAGTGACGCCTACATCCAGGACGGCAGGCCCAGCGAGCTGCGCCTGATGTACTCGAACGGCGAGTCGTTCACCATCCTCCCGAAGGACACCTCGCAGGCCCAGACGTTCTCCATCAGCCACGCGGACCTCATCACCAGCATGCGGATCCAGGTGGGTGCGGTGTACCCGGGCAGCGGCGGATCCACCGTCGCCATCGCCGAGATCGAACTCTTCGGCCTGACGACGTGACGGAGGAGGACGCATGGCCGGCTTCGTCATCAGGACCGGGGACCTGCTGGAGGTGACCCTCCCGGGGACCGTCCTCGTCCCCGAACTCGCGGCGCCGGTACCGCTGACGGGTTCGAGCACGAACGTGACCGTCACCGGGATGCCGGTCTGCCTCCAGGCCGACGAGCTGCCCATGACACTGCGCGAGCCACTGGCGTACACCGCTCCGCCGTTCACCACGCCGGGCACCGGCACCCTGCTGCTGACCCTGCTGCCGGCGAACCTCACCCAGCGAACCACCAACGGAGGCAAGCCACTTCTCCTCAGCGGCGGTTCGTTCCCGGCGGTGTTCACGGTGGAGACGCCCGCCACTCAGCCGACCGTGGCCGGCCCGGTGCCCGACCCGGCGCTCGAAAAGCCGGGCACCGCGCGGTTCATCACCACCAACACCTCGGTGAAGGCGAGCTGACTGAGGGCCAGTTCCCGCCACGCGTACACGAAAGCCCGCTGAATGACGCAGATCACCAACTCGGGGCGTCCCTAGGGTGATTCGGGAACGTGGAAAGGAGATTCCGAGCATGGCCCTGGAAACAGCACATGTCGAGCGGATGATGGAATGGCTGGCGCCCGACAGCCCCGTCAGGTCCGAATTCACCGAAGCCGACGTACTCGTCGAGAAACTGGCGGCGCTGGTGTTCCGGGCCGCGGCGGACTGGCCGACCCAGCCGCAGTGGGCCGACACCTATCGGGACAACCTGCTCGACCGGTTCGCGCAGGACAGCGGCCGCGAGTCCCAGTTCGTCGAGCTGACCGGGCCGGACGCGGCGCCCGGCGTGTTCGTCCAATGGTTCCTGGCCGTGGTGATCGAGTGGGAGAGCCGGGCCGACCAGGACCACGAGCACGACGCGGACGACGCGGACGAGGACGGGGACGAGGAGGGTCGGTACTCCGAGCCGGCCAGGGACGACGACTACGACCACCGGGACCGCGTCTACCAGTGGTACGACGAGGAGAACCAGTCGTGGAACGACCAGACCTGGGCCGACCTGTACGCGGCGCGCAAGCACGCCGCGGCCGGTGAGACGGATACCGGCGAGACGGATGCCGGCGAGGCGGAGCCCGAGTGGGACGAGAACTGGGGGATGTTCTACCGGATCGGTCCCGGAGGCGTGTACGAGTTCGCCGACGCCGTGCGCCCGGGAGAGCGGTCCAGCGGCTGCGGCCCGGTGTGGCTCAGCCACGAGCAGGTGCTCGCCCGCGACGCGCAGCAGGAGGCCGCCGAATCGCTGCACGACTCACTGCTCACCGCGGTCGACTCCGCCTTCGAGGCGAGCCCGGAACTCAAGGACCTGCTCACCGCGGAGGACATCAAGGCCGCCCTCAGGGACGCGGCGAAGCTGCTGATCGACGGATAGAAGCGAGGGGAAGCGATCAATGCCGGAGACGGAAAAGGAACAGGCGCTCCAGAGACTGACGAAGCTGGTCGTGGAGCATTTCGAGCGCAACGGATACGACCACGCACACCGCGACTTCCAGGGTGAGACGTTCTACACGGACATCGTGCGGCTCATCGAGTCCTCCGACCCCGCGCACAAGAACGACGCGGAGGAGCTGGCCACGGAGGCGGTGGCGGACACGCTCGCGGAGGAGATCACGCGCTACGAGGGCGAGGTCGCCCGCTGGCGCGAGCAGTACGACTACCGCATCGCCGTGATCGACCCGGCGGTCACCTTCCTCACCGACCTGGAGAAGTTCGACTTCCTCCGGACGGGGCCGACCGCCGACGATCTGTCCAGCGCCATCGGCACGCTGAAGCGGGACGCCGCGACCCTCAGGCGGAACCTCGCCGAGCTGGAACGGCTCGAAGCCGACCTCAGGACGGCGGCCGACTCGAACGCGGACGGGGCGCCGGCGGTGGAGGAACGACGCCACGCCATCCGCGGTGTGATCAGGCATGTCAAGAAGCTGATGGACGCGATCGTCCAGGCCTCCAACGACATGCAGAGCGTCAGCACGACCGTCCGGCAGCTCATCAAGTCGGAGGCGACCAAGGCGTACTTCGAGGCACACCCGACCGAGGGCATGCAGGTGCTCGCGGTCTGCGACAAGGCCGCCAAGTTCGGGATCGGAGTCGCGAGCGCCGCGACACTCCCCGGCTGGGCCTGGGTCGTGGGACTCGTCGACACCCTGCGCAGCGCCGGTGTCCATGCCGCGCACGAGGGGCTGAAGACCACGGCGGCGCGGGAGTACGAGTCCGAGCACGCCGCCGGTGCGGTCTTCGACGAGCACACCAAGGACCCCACCATGATGGCCAGTGCCCTGCACAGGATGGTCTCGGCCAACGTGGACACCGTCCTGTCCGCCCTCGGCATCGTCGGGCAGAACATCCCGGGCTTCACCGTCATCCGGACCGGGTTCTCGATGGTGGTCGACGCCTGGCTCAAGGAACAGCTCAGGCTCGCCGTGGACGAGATGAAGAAGCTCAAGCCGTCCGAGGGGGGCATCGGAGGGCAGATCACCGCGATCCTCGAGGAGATGCGGGAGAGCGCCGGGGAGGCGATCGGGGACAAGCTCATGGAACCCGAGTTCTGGGCCGGTATCAAACCGGACGTCGAGAAGGACTGGCTGGAAGGACTCGCGAGCCTGGCCCAGCCGTTCGTGGAGCAGATCGTCAAGGTACTGCCGGTCTCCGCCGCGCAACTGGTCACCGGCGAGGACCTCACGAGCGGCGTGGCGGGCGCCTTCACCATGCAGATGATCCCGGAGAAGTACCGCCGGACCCCGACCCCGACCGGTCCGGACGCTCCTCGCATCCACCTGGACGACCAGTCGGCCCGCGGGATCGTCGGCGACTTCACCGGGACGCTGATCGACTCGGACGACTGGAAGACCGAGCCGACCGCGGACCCGGCGAAGGTGTACGCGGCGTTCCACTGCCACAACACCTTGGTCTGGGGGTTCCTCGTCAAGGCGCGGGACGGCGGGCTCGCGACGTGGCACCCGGACAAGGTCGATGGCGCCGAGCTCACCAAGCACGCCTGGGGCAGCCGCCGGCTCACCGACGGGGGCTACGTCGAGAGCGGGAAGACCGCGGTGACCGGCGGCAAGTGGTACGTGCCGACGGCGGCCGCACTGCGCAGCTACTACCTCTACGTCCCCGCGGGCGGCGGACCCGGCGAATGGATCTGGGCGGGCACCACGACGCTGACCGGGGACCGGGCGGCCGACGCCCTCGGGCAGCCCAGGCCGGGCGGCTTCGTCGAGTCCATCGACCTCAAGCCCGAGTAGCACCGGGCAACTGGCGTGCGCCGAGCGCGATCTCACGGGTCGGCGGCGCCAGTTCGGTGACCATCGGCGGGACGACGGGAGCCACCAGGTCCAGCACCAGGTGCGCGCGGGGGACGATCCCGAGGCCCGGCCACAGGCCCTGTGCCGAGTGGCCGGGCTCCTCGTCCGCGCAGCGCAGGAAGGACGGGAGCCCGGCCTCGGCCAGGGCTCCCGTCAGGTGGTCGTCGGCCAGGGTGTCCGCGAGCGTGCAGGCGTCGAGGAGCAGACCGAGCAGACCGTGCTCGTCCAGCGTCGCTTCCGCCCATGCGGTGACCAGGTAGCGGATCCGGTAGTAGCGCGCCGCGGACTGCCTGCCCACCAGCCGCCCCGCGCTGTCGCGCACCTCCGACCAGCCGGCCGTCGCGCTCTGGCCGTCGCGCCGGACGTCGTGGAGGAACGCGCTGACGAACGGGGTGCCGGATCCCCCGTCCCAGCCCGCCCCGGGCGGGTCGAAGCGGACACCGGTGGCCGGCGGCAGGACGCTCCCCAGCCAGCTCGCGAACGAGAGATCCGCGTCCCGCAACACGCCCCACCGCTCCCTTGTCATACCGTCAGTTCGGTGGCCGGCACCGCTTCCGTCGCGCCGAGCAGGCCCAGCACCCCGGACGGTCTGCCGAGCGCACTGCCCAGCGCCGCCGCGTGCATCGCCTCGACGGGCGCGATCGTCGCGGCGGCGGTCAGGGCCGTTCCGCCGCTCGCCAGGCTTCCGGCCGCGGCGGTGTAGGTCTGCGCCGCCTGGTTCTCCAGGTGCTGCACCGCGGCCACCACCGCGTCCAGGTTCGACGCCGCCTTGATGGCACGCATCAGCTGGGCGTGGCCCGACAGCGGGGCTCCGGTGACCACCGGTTCGCGCGCCTCGCGCAGGATCGCGTTCCAGGTGTCGGCGTGCTGGGTGTGGTGCGCCACCGCGGCCCGGACGAACGCGGTCAGCGCGGGGACCGCCGGGCCGAACCTGCCGGCGTGCAGCGCCGCCTGGACGGCCTGGTAGGCGCTCACCGCCTGGTTCTCCAGAGCGGCGGCGAGGGCCACGGTCCGCAGGTCTCCGGAGTACGGCGACGGCCGGGGGCCCGAGTGGGCGCCGCTGCCGCACGCCTCCAGCGTGAGGCCGATGCCGGCGCCGAGTACCCCCCGGGTGAACGACCGCCGGGACAGCCCGCTCATCGCACCTCGCCCTCGTCGATCGCGGAGGACTCCCCGGTGGGGTAGACGACGTGCGGGATGCCCGCCGTCCCGGCCGTGGCCGGGACTGCGCTCGGCCCGGCGTGGCCGCCGTCCAGCAGCGTGCGAAGGACCAGCAGCTCCGCGGCGTGCTGCGCCTCGACCGACGCGATGTTCACGAACAGCGAGCGCAGGCTGCCGCTCTCGGCCAGGGTGGCGAACCGGGTGCAGCTCTGCGCGTTGATGTCTTCCAGCTCGGTGAGCAGGTCGGCCAGCGCCGTCGGATCCGTCATCGTGGCCAGCCTCCCGCGCACGGTCCCGGCGTACCGCGCGTCGGGTGCGTGCTGTTCGGCCCCACCCGCCGTGCCGAGGGCCTGGTTGAAGGCCTGCGCGTGCGCGCGGTGGTGATCCGTGTTGCGGGTGAGCAGGGCGCGCAGTTGGGCGCTCCCGTTCACCACGAAGGGCAGGCCGGCCGCGGTGGTGCAGGACTCGACGGCGAGGTTCGCCAGCGCCGCGCCCGTCTGGAGCACCAGCACGTCGAGCGGGGGCTCCGGTGGCGTGGTCATTGCGCACCTCCAGCGGTCGGAGTCGGAGTCGGGGTCGGGGAAGGGGCGGGCGCGGTGGGGATCGACTCCCGGTACTGGGCGGTGATCGTGTTCCCGGTGCCGGGCTCGGTGGAGGTGACCGTCACGGTGAAGGTCAGCGGGGAGCCGTCAAGGTGGTCGAGTGTTCCGCTCAGCGTCCCGGTGGTGGGATCGATCCGGTCGCAGTGCGCGGTGTCCTCGCACGGCAGGCCGTCGGCGGAGTACGTGTACGTCCCGCTGCCGTAGCCCCCGGTCGGCTCCGCGGCTGTCAGCTCGAAGCTCAGCGGGGAACCCGCGGTCTGGGTCGGCGGGTTGGTGTCGAACCGCACGGACAGCTGGGGGACCGTCATCGTCAGCTTCACCGTCGTCGGGACGGACTCGCCCAGGGAGTCCCTGACCGTCACCACACCCGTGTCCTGCACGGCACAGGTGGTCGTCGCGGGCTGCTCGGTGACGGGCTGGCGCACGGCGTCCGTGCACTGCCAGTCCGGTGTCCCGGACAGCTGTCCGGTCGAGGAGTCGAGCGAGATCCCGTCGATGCTCCGGGTCTTCCCGTCGGTCTGGGCCCAGCCGAAGCCGTACGGCCCCGTGCCTCCGGTCGGCTGGATCCTCCACTGGAACTGCGTGCCGGCCCTGCCGCTCCAGTCGTACTCGCCGGGCGCGTTCAACGGGTTGACGACCACGATGGTCAGCTGGGTGTTCTTCGTCATCGTGGCGTCGGTCCTGTCGGTCACCACCAGGGAGAACTGGTACGTCCCAGCGGCGGCGGACGACTGGACCGTGCCGGAGATCGCCCCGGCGGGGCCGAGCTGGAGACCGGCTGGCAGCGAGCCGCCGGTGATCGTCCAGTTGTACTGGCCCGAGCCACCGCTCACGTCAGGCGTGGCCGTCTGGTAGCCCTGCCCCAGGATCGCGGTGGGCGGCGCGGACACATGGAACGCCAGCGGGTCGACCACCGTCAGCGACACGCCGAGGCTGGTGGCCTGCCGAGGGGGTCCTGCGTCCGTGACGGAGACGGTGATCGTCGCGGATCCGGGCGCCGTCGGTGTGCCGCTGATGACGCCGGTGGCGGGATTCAGGCTGAGGCCGCTCGGCAGGGTCGTCGGGTCGACGGACCAGGTGTAGGGGGCGGTGCCGCCGACCGCCGTGAGGGGCTGCGAGAGCGACTGCCCGGTCAGGGCCTTGGGCAGCGAGGCCGTGGTGATCTGCAGCGATCCGACCACCGTGATCGTCACGGACTGGGTGACCGTCAGTGGCGGCGTGCTCGAATCGGTCGACCGCACGCTGAACGTGAAGCTGCCCGTCCTGCTCGGGCGGCCGCTGATCGTTCCGTCGGTCGCGAGGCTCAGGTCCGGTGGCAGCGTGCCCATCGGCGTCCACACGTACGGCTCGGCACCGCCCGCCGCGGTCAGCTTCGTCTGGTACGACAGGTTGATCGCCGCCGTGGGCACGCTGGACGTGGTGATGGCGAAGCCGGTGACCACCCGCACGGTGTAGGCCTGGTCGGCGGTGCGACCGGGCTGGCCGGCGTCGGTGGCGCGCACGGTGAAGGTCGCGGAGCCGGCTCCCAGTGGTGTTCCGCTGAGCACGCCGGAGGCCGCGTCGAGCGTGAGCCCCTTCGGCAGCGCGCCGGAGGAGATGGACCAGGTGTACGGCTCGGTCCCGCCCGCCGCGTTCATCGTCTGCGAGTACGGCGCGGCGGTGACCGCGTCCGGCAGCGTGAGGGTGCTGATCTGCAACGGCTGGGCGACGGTCAGGGACAGGTGCTGAGTGGCCGTCTGGCTCGGGTTGGCCGAATCCGTCACCTGTGCGGTGAGGTTGAAGGTGCCGGCCGTGCTCGGGGTGCCGCTGATCGCCCCCGTGGCCGGGTCGAGGCTCAGCCCGTCCGGGAGCGTGCCCTGGCCCGGCGCGAGCGACCAGCGGAAGGGCGCGGTCCCCTGGACGGCGGTGAGCGTCTGCGAGTACGCGGTGCCCGTGGTCGCGCCCGGCAGTGACGAGCTCTGCACGGCGAGGGCGTCGACCACGGTCAGGTCGAGCGCCTTGGTGGCGAACAGGCCGGGCGTCGTGGCGTCGGCCAGGTGCAGGGTCAGCGAGGTCCTCCCCGCGACGGTCGGGGTGCCGCTGATGATCCCGGTGTCGGGGGAGAGCGAGAGCCCCGGCGGCAGCGAGCCGGAACTGACCGACCAGGTGTAGGAGCCGGTGCCGCCGGTGCCGCCGAGGGCCTGGGAGTACGCCTTGCCGAGCGCGGCCTCGGGCAGCACGGCCGTGGTCACGGACACCGGGCCCACCACGGTGACCTGGACCGAGCCGGCCGGGACCGCCTGGTCGGCCGGGCTCGCCGGGGCGGCCGAGGAGAGCGCGTCGGCCGGGCTCGCGGACGCGGCCGGGGAGGGCGCGTCGGCTGCCGGGGACGCCGTACTCGTGACACCGGTCGCCGTGATGGTCGCCGTGCCGGGGCTGAGCCCGGTGACCGTGCCGTCCGGGGCGACCCTCGCGACGTTGGGGGCCGAGGAGGTCCACACGACCTTGGGGAGGGCGCCGGTGCCCTGCGCGAAGGTGCCGGTGACCATGGCCGGTTCGGTCGTCCCCGCGACGACGGTCGGCGAGGCCAGTTTGACCACCAGGGCCGTCGGCGCGGCGGGCGTGGCGCTCGATGCGGGGCTCGCCTTGGCACTCGCCATGGCGCTGGCCGCCGCGTCCGCGGCGGACTTCGCGGAGCCCGCCGCGTTCTGCGCGTTCGCCGCCTCGGACGCGGCGGAGTGCACGACCGGTTTGAGCACGGTGAACCAGAGCGCGAACAGCAGGCCGCAGGCCACCACCGCGATGCCGAGCAGCGGCAGCAGCCACTCGGGCAGCGTCTGCTTCTCCAGCATCACGCCCTCGGCCTTCGCCGCCTCGCCCCGCTCCGGCAGTGCGGAGACCTCGAACGGCAGGGTGCGGTTGGGCCCCTTGAGGAAGGTGCGACGCGGCACGGCTTTCAGGCGTACGAAGGTCGCGGTGCCCGGCGGTGCGACGAAGACCGCGGGCTTCGTCCGGAAGCCGAGCCGGTTCTCCGGGTCGAGGGTGTCGACCCTGATCCGCTCGGGCCGGTTGCCACGGTTCTCCACCACCAGCTTGAACCGCGCCGAGCGCCGTCCGGTCGAGCTCTTCGGCACCAACTGCGTGCCGAGGTCGCCGAACTCGCCGACCCGGACGGTGCCCTCCTCGATGCGCGAGCCCTCCGGGTCCTCGGTCGACATCGCGCGCAGGCCGAACCGCACCTCGCCGGGGGCCAGCGAGGCCGTTCGCGGCGGTCGGAAGGCGATCCGGACCTGAACGGCCGCGCCCGGCAGCAGATTGACCTGCGCGGGTTCGACGTGCGCCCAATCGGCCGTGTCGCCGAGCACGTCGAGCAGAACGCGGTCGACCACCATCCCGGTGTTCTCCAGGCGCAGGACGCACACGGCCTCCTCGCCCGGCACGACCTCGACCGCCTCACTGCGGTCCTCGAAGACGACGGACACTCCCATCGGTCCGGTCCCCTTCCTCGTCCTGGTGGCGCGGGATTCGAGCGTCCCGCCGTGGCTGATCAGCCTGGCAGCGCGGGTGGCCGGGCTCTTGCGCGAACTGGCAGCGAAGAGCGCAGTGTTGACCGGCGTACCGGCGTGCGACGTCCGCGGCGTGGCGTTGCCACTTCCGGCGGCATCCGGTGCGCGCTTAGGCACCGCCTAGGGGTGTCCCTAGTCGACAGCACTCGCCAGAGCATGGTCAATTTGTGACGGGCGTCGCACGGCGCACGCACCAGACCAGACCGTGGAGGTCACTCTTGGAATGCCGGATACCGGTGTCGATCCACGCCGACGACCCCATCACCCGGGCGGGGTTGGCAACCGAGCTGCGCCAGTGCACCGAGATCGAGCTGGTCGATCCGCCGCTGGGCGGCTCGGCCCGGGTCGTGGTGTTCGCACTCGACGCGGTGACGGCACCGGCCCTCGAACTGATCCGGGCGGCGCGCACACGGGACGGGGCGCAGGCCGTGCTCGTCGTCTCCACGCTGTCCGACGACGACCTGCTGACCGTCGTCGAGTCCGGCGCCTGCTCGGTGCTGTGGCGATGGGAGGCCACGGCCACCTGGCTGACCCAGGCGGTGGTCAGGGCCGCCGCGGGCGACGCGGCGCTGCCGTCCGATCTGCTGACCCGGCTGCTCAGGCAGGTGGGCCGACTCCAGCAGCACGTGCTGCGCCCGCAGGGCCTCTCGTTGGGAGGGCTCTCCGACCGCGAACGCCAGGTGCTGCGGCTGGCCGCCGACGGCTTCGGCACCGACGAGATCGCCTTCGAACTCGCCTACTCCAAACGCACCGTGAGCAATGTGCTGCACGACATCACGGCCCGGTACCAACTGCGCAACCGCACGCACGCGGTCGCCTACGCCATCCGCGAGGGCTTGATCTGACGGGCCACCAGCCCTTCCAGAGCCGGGAGTTCGGCTCTGAGTTGGCGGCGCGAAGCGATGCCGAGCTTGGCGAAGACGTTTCCCAGGTGGTACTCGACCGTCTTGGCGCTCACGAACAGGTCGCGGGCGATCTGCTGGTTCGTCATGCCCTCGGCGGCGAGCCGCGCGATTCGGTACTGGTGCTCGGTCAGCGTGACGGGTGCGCGGCCCACCGGCCCGACGTCCCGTCCCCCGGCGCCGGCCGTGGCCCGGGGAGCCGGCCCGCCGGTGTCCGCCAGCTGCCGCAGGCACCGGTCCGCGAACGGCCGCGCGCCGAGGTCGGCGAAGCGGTCGTACGCGGACAGCAGCCACCGGGTGGCCGACTTCCGGCGGCGCGCGGCCAACAGCAGCCTGCCGTAGTCGTGTTCGAGCTGGGCGCGGCTGAACGGCGCGTCCTCGTCGGCCGGTTGCTCGACCACCCCCGCCAGCTGCTCGGCCGCCGCGGCCGGGCCGTGCTCGGCGGCCGCGAGCCTGGCCCCGAGCCTGGTCAGGTCCGCCGTCGGACGGGCACCTGGCCCGGTGGCGGCCTGCCACGTGGCGAGGGCGGTGTGCGCCGCGGCGATCCGGCCGGTCTCGATCAGCGCCTCGACGTACAGGGGGCGCCACCACAGCTGGTACGGGGCGAACGTCGCCGGCTGCGCGGCCACCGGGGCGAGCGCGGTCAGCACCCAGCCGGGCTCCCCGCGCGACTGGGCCAGCCTCGCCGCGGCCAGCGCCGGGAACACCGCGTGGTGGGCCGAGCCCACTTCACGCTGGTCCCGGCTCACCGCGTCCAGTCGCTCGGCGGCCGCGGCCCAGTCGCCGCGCAGAGCTCTGATGCCGACCGTCAGCGCGGCGGCCGGGACGGCCGCGCGCCGGTCGTTGCGCGCCTCGGCCACCCGGATCGCCTCGCGGGCCTCGCGCAACGCGGCTCGCCAGTCGCCGAGTTGGAAGAGCGCGTAGCCGAGGTAGGCGTACGACAGCGACAGCACCGGCTCGGCCGGGCCGTCCGACGAGCGCGGGACGCGTTGCAGCTCGCTGATGGCCTCCGCCGGCCGGCCGCTCTGCACCAGCCACATGCCGCGCGCCCACCGCAGGATGCCGTGCCCGGGCCGCTCCGCCTGTGCCGCACCGAGTTCGGGTGCGAGAGACTCCAGCCGGCGCAGCGAGGCCTCCACCGACTGCGCGATCCTGCCGTGCGCGTCCGCCGCGAAGTACACGGCCCACGCCCGGGATTCCTCCGAGAGCCCGTCCTGCGCCAGCAGGGAGGTGGCGGCCCGCTGCTCGGCCTCGTGCTCCCCGGTGTCCGCGTGCAGGGCGGCGGCGGCGAGCTCCACGGCCGCGCGGGCCGGGGCGGGACGGTCCGCCGCGAGCACCCGGGCCTGGTCGAGCAGCGCGTGTGCGGCCTCGTGCCGCGCCTCGCGCGCGGCGAGCCGGCCGAGGAACAGGTTGCGCTCGACGCTCGGCTCCAGCAGGGCGAGCCGCTGTCCGAGCGCCACCGTCCAGCCGGCCGTGGGCATCCGCTCTCCCCAGCGGGCCGCCTCCAGCAGCCTCCGCTGCCGGGCCGGTCCGTCCGCCGAGACGTCGGCGGACCACAGCAGGAGCGTCCCGGCCCGTTCGGTGTCCCCGGCGCTGTGGTAGCGCCTCGCCTCGTCCGCCAACCGCGCGGCGAGCTCCGGGTCGCGCCGGCGGGCGCCGAGCAGGGTGTGCCGGAACCCGTCGACGCCGCCGACCTGTTCGGCCGCGGCGAGGTGCATGTCCCGGCGCAGCGGCGTGGGCAGGTTCCAGTACACGACATCGCGCAGGGCCTGGGAGTCGATGCCGACCGGTTCGGTGAGGCCGTGCGGGAACCAGGTGACGAAACCGGCGTCGATCAGGTCCTCCAGCGCGGCGCTGGAATCCTGCACGTCCGCGATGGCGGCGAGGATCGGCAGCGGAGTTCTCCGATTCACCACGGACATCGCGGCGAGCAGCCGCAGGCTCGGCTCGGGCAACTCGTCGAGCGTGCGCATGATTCCCCGGTACAGCGCTTCCCGCCGCAACTCTCCGAGCGCCTCGGGCTCCCCGTCCGCCGGGGCCGAACCGGCCCAATGGGGCCGCGGAACGGGGTCGACGGAAATACTCAAGACCTTCTCCTTTTCCGCGTAATGTGCGGCAACTATGTCGATCTGCCGGCGGATTCGCAAGGACGTCTCGAAGCCCCATTCCACGGATTATTTCCGGTACTTCTTCCGGTCAGGTTTCCCCCGTTCCTTCCTGGTGCGTCGGTCACTCGGGTGTTCTGCTGTCCCCACCACCTCGCTCGACCTGAAAGGACGAGACACCTGGCAGACCTGACCGCTCGTACTCCGCAGGAGATCTTCAAGAGCCACGGCAAGGCGCTGCCCGCCGAGGCCCCGGACAGGATCGTGGCGAACTTCGCCGAGGACGCGGTGTTCGTGACCCCGCACGGGGTGCGCCACGGTCGCGAAGGCGTCCGCGCGGGCTTCGCGCGGCTCTTCGCCGACCTTCCGCGCGCCAGGTGGGACCTGCGGATCACGGGCCGCCGACTCCGAGCTGAACCGTGCCGAGAACGGAGCGGACACCTTCGTCTTCCGCGACGGCCTGATCCAGGCCCGGACGGTCCGTTACGCTCTCGCGCCGAACTCCTGGGCCCGTGCCCGCCCGGGTCAGGGATGGTGGCGTTTCCACTCCCGGAGCCCGTGGCGGTCCGGCCGGTGCGACGTGGCCGTCGTTCCCGCGTTCACGGCGGGCTCGGGGAGGCCGGCCCCTGGGCGCGGTCGGCGAGGTCGGCCCGGCCGGTCGCGCCCAGGGTGCGGCCCACCCGGCCGATCAGTACGCTCACGTCCCGCGGGGTCATCAGCAGCGCCTGGGCGATCTGCCGGTCGCTGTGGCCGGCGCCGACCAGCTCCAGCACGCGGTGCTCGGTCATCGACAGGCTGGGGGCGGGCGGTGGCACCGGGTGGGGGCGCACGCCCAGCCCGGTCAACGCCCGGCGCGTCCGGCCGGCCAGCAGGACGCTGCCGCAGGCCTCCGCGAGGTCCAGCGCCCGAGCCAGGCTCTGCCGGGCCCGATCGGCCTCGCCGCTGCGCGCCAGGGCGACCCCCAACTCGTACCGGGCCCGGGCCAGCTCGAGACGGGCCGGGGACCGCTCCAGCACCGCGACGGCTTCGCGCAACAGGGCGACCCCTTCGGCCCCGCCCGTCACGACGCCCAGGCACCGCGACGCCACCCCGATCGACCGCGCGGTGCCCCAGCGGTGCGCCAGCTCCAACTCCTCGACGGCGAGCCGCAGCGCCTCCTCACGCTGCCCCAGCGCGAGGTGCGCGAGGGCCGCCTGCGACCGCCAGGGCGCCAGGGCGAGATTGGTGACCCGTGCCCGCCGCTCCTGCGCGCCGTACCCCAACAGGACCGCGAGCGCGGCGGCCGGATTGCCCCGCTCGGCGTGCACCCGGCTGCGGACGAGGAGCATCGGCCCCTGCCACGCCCAGCCCACCCGGTCACTGTCGGCATCCCGGGCCAGCGCCTCCGCCGCCCCCGTCAGGTCGCCGCGCTCGATCAGCGACTCGCCCACCTGGGTCATCATGGCTGCCCGGACCCGGAGCTCCATACCCTCCTCGGTCATGGCCGGGTGCCCGAAGTCCGACGTGAGCGCGAGCTGTCGACCCCGGTGGCGGCTGATCGACACCTGCCAGGTCAACGCCGCCGACACCATGAGGAAGGAGCCCCAGCGCCCGGCCACGTCGGCGATCTGGTCGAACCGCGCCGCCGCGTCCTCGAGCCGGTCCATGGCCACGAAGGCCAGCCCGGCCAGGCTCACCAGCATCTGCGACTGGTCCGTGCCCGCCAACCCGCCGCGCAGCGCCCGGTCGAGGAGGTCACCGGCAACGGCGGCGCTGGCATCGCCGCTGAGGGCCGCCACGGACAGCGCGGCCAGCACCGCGCACTCCCCCGGGGTGTCACCGGCCAGTTCGTGGTCCCGCAGGCGCCGGGCCCGCAACCGGGCCGCGGGCAGGGTGGACAGCTGGTCGTAGCCGATCAGCAGCATCTGGGCCTGCAGGTACCACGACACCTCGCGGGCGAGCCCGCTGCCGTCCTCCGCCTCCCGCAGGTCCTCCACCGCGCGGGCGAGCACCTCGACGGCGTCCTCGTGCTGCTGCTCGAGGAACAGCGCGTTGGCGAGCAAGTAGGCCGCCTGGGCTCGGGCGTACGGGTCGGTCAGCGCGTCCAGGGCCTGCACCAGCCGGTGCCGGGCCGCACCGACATCGACCTGCAACTCGTCCGCGCCCAACTCCAGCAGCAGCGGGCCGCGTTCCTTGACCGACATCGGTTCGCGCAGGGCCCGGCGCAGATAGGTCACGGTGACCTCCGGCGCCCCCCGACCACGGGTTGCCCGCGCCGCCTCCCGCAGGGCCTCCACCCGCCAGACCTCACCGTTGGGTTCGGCCAGCAGCAGATGGGCCGCCACCAGGTCTTCGGACGCCCCCTCGCACCGGAGCAGTTCGGCCGCCCGGGCATGCCCGTCGGCCAACTCCACCGGCCCGACGACGGCTTCCGCGATCGCGGCCCGGACCAGGGGATGCTCGAACCGCGCCACCTCGCCCGGTGCCAGCACACCGATCCGCTGCAACCGGCGGCCGAGCTCCCGGGCTCTCGCCTCGCCCAACCCCGCGAGTTCGGCCGCGACCTGCCAGGCGGCGCCGTCCCCCAGCACCACCAGGGCACGGACCAGCAGACGGACCGGCTCCGGCTCGCCCGCCAGGCGCTTGACCACGGTTCCCGCCAGGATCCGGCCCCGGAACTCCTCCACCACGGACACCTGATCGCCGGCCGGCCTCACCCCGGCATCGGCCAACGTCCGCAACAGCTCGCGCAGCAACAGCGGATTGCCCCGGGTCGCCTCGGCACAGGCGGCGGCGAACCGCGGATCGGCATCCCCACCCAGCCGGGTTCGCACCAGCGCGGCCACGCTGTCGGCGGCGAGGGCCGGCAGCTCGACGGGCCGACAGTGCGACTGGGCGCCGATCCGCTCCAACAGCGACTCGACCTGCGTCCCGGCATCCGGGCGCGCGGCCAGCACCAGCAACAGCGGCAGACCGCGCACCCGCCGGGCCAGGTACTCCAACCACCGCACCGACGGCACGTCCGCCCAGTGCGCGTCGTCGACCACCAGCGCGAGCGGCCCGTCGTCGGCGACGTGCACCATCAGCCAGTACAGGCCGTGCAGCACACCCAGCGACGCCTCCGGCGACAGCCCCGTACCCCCGTCGGCGCCGCCCACCCGCAAGGCGTACGAGGCCAACTCCGCCGGACCCGACAGCAGGCGCTCCCGCCCGGCAGAATCGGCCCGCGCCAACAGCGGTTCGACCAACTGCCGTAACACCGAGAAGGCGAAGTCCTGCTCCAGCTCACCGCCGTCGGCCCGCACCACCCGCATCCCACCGGCCTGCTCGGCACACGCCCAGGCGTTCAGCAGCGAGGTCTTCCCCATCCCCGCACCCGCCCGCACCAGCACCACCGCGCCCCGACCGGCCCGCGCCTCATCGGCCGCACGCTCCACCACCGCGAGCTGCTCGGCCCGGTCGAGCAGCACGGATCCCTCCCGGCCGCGATCGGCCGGCAGGCCCATCGGCCGCCCGGGGCGTCCGGCCGCCAGCAGCGCGGCGGCGCCGGTCTCCGCCGGCCCCAGCGCCGCCACCAACAGCTCCACCGTGCGGCGCTGCGGGCGCCCACGACGGCCCCGCTCCAGATCCCTGACCGACCGGGCGGACAGGCCGGCCGCCTCGGCGAGCTCCTCCTGGGTCAGCCCGGCCGCCCGGCGGCACTCCCGCAGAATCTCGCCGAACTCCCTCAACGGTCCACCGCCGCACCCGGACAGCGCGAACTCCGCCGTTCGACCAACACACCCTCCCCTGGTGTCCAGACGTCACAACGAGCCACGCCCCCGGAGGGGCAGGAGCGTTGAGTCACCGCACCCTACCCGCCAGTAGCACATCCAGGCGACCCTGCTGGAGACGTTCGTACGGTGCCCGTCCGTCGCCGTGGCGAGCACGGCGACGTGCACGGCGGGGTCACGTCGCCGACGAACGGCCGGGGCGCCTCCGGGCCTACGGTGAACCGCGCGCCGAGGAACACTCAGGACCTGTGGATCGGCTCGGGAGGGCATACCTTCCCAGGTGACTGACCGACAGGTCACCGAGCAGGACCGACGTTGCAGCGTCGGCCGGGAAGGCACGTCCTGTGCTCACTGTAGTCAGAGCCGACGGTTCGACGAAGGCGGAGGCCGCATGACCGAGCCATGGCACTGTCCGAGACCCGCTTCGGCTTCCCGCCCCTGGGCATCGACGTCTTCGACCCGCCCCTGCACGGCCTGGTCCTCACAGAAGCCGATTTCACCACCGACGAGGAGGCGTCGTCGTTCCTCCCACCCCGCAGGATCATCGCCCGGGTGACAGATGACGCCCGCTTCACAGGTGGCAGACTCATCCGGACCCAGCGGCACGAACTGCTCGGATGGCTCACCGAGTACGGGATCACGCCAGAATCCACCGCGCTGGATCCCGACGACGCCTGCCCGGGCCAGAGCTACTGACAGTGGCTCTCGGCTCCGCACCGACTTCAGCCGCGCCACCATCCTCTCGCCCGCCTCCCTCGTCCTGACCAACCAGCGACAAACGGCTCGCCAGGGATGACCACCTCCACCGTGGTGCTTCACCGGCTCGGCGGAACAGCACTTCGTGATCACGGGGTGTTCCGAGACCGCGCACGGGGAAGCAGTTCCCGACGGGGCACCGGCGCCGTTCGGAGCCGTGCCAGAACGAGCCCAAGGGGTGGGACATGGCCGACCTGCCAGGCCCGATATCCACGACCGGACCGGTGGATCTCGTGCCGCTCGACGAAGCGGTCGCACTGATCCGCGCGGTCCGGATCGAGGAGGCGCTCGCTGCGCTGGCCCCTGGGATCACCCCCGGGCAGCGCACTGGACTCACCGATCACTGCGAACTCGCCCACACGGCCGTGCTGTTGAGCGCGCCCTCGGAACGGGAGCTGCGCGCGGCCATCCGTTCCCGCGGGCTGACGGTGGGCCCCTGCCGCCCGAGCACGGTGGCGCGTCATCGCCTGGCCGACCGCTACGGAGCGGACCCCGAGGAACTGGACGTGAGCATCCTCAGCGCCCCGGTGCCCGGCCCCGGCGGTCAGAGGCGGGAAGTGGAGATCTTCGCCCTGATCGTGCCGGAGGGCTCGCCCTCCCGACGAGTGGCCGGTCCCGAGACGGCCGAGCGGAACGAGGAACACCTGGCGCTGCGGGTGCTCCGGCCCGACCACGTCGTCCTCGGCAAGTTGCGTGCCCAACTGACCGGCCCCGGGCGGATGCACTCCGACGGTGGCGGCTACAACGCGCACGAGGACGGTACGGTGCTCTACTTCCGCACCGGTTCCGTCGGCGGGTCGCCACTCTGCCGCCGCCTGGAGCTTTACGCGCCCGGACATCACCCGCACGTCCTGGCGGCCCACCTGGATGCGCGCGACCCGCGGCCCCTGGACGACTTCCCGCTCCAAGCAGGTCGCCCCGGGCCGGGCGGCACCCCGACCGCACGAGCGGAGGAGACATGACCGTCACCACCGCCGACTACCTGGTCCACCCCGGGCCGCACCCGTCGTACCGGCACACCCTGCCCGTGTTGCTGGACCGCCAGGCTGCCGTGCTCGGCGACGAGGTGGCGGCCACCGACGGGCAGGACGGCCACAGCTGGACCCAGTGGCGGGCGCAGTCCAGTGCGCTGGCCGCAGGCCTGCAGGACCGCGGCATCGGTGCGGGTGACGTGGTGGCCGTCCAACTGCCCAACTGCTGGGAGTTCCTGGTCGCGCACGCGGCCGCCGCCGAACTGGGCGCGGTGCTGCTGCCGCTGCATCTCGCGCTCGGTGCGCGGGAGTCGGCCGCTCTGCTCGAGCGGGCTCGAGCCGCACTCGTGGTGGCTGTGGCCGGCCGCGAGCCCGCCGGTGCGCGGCCGGTCCTGACCGTCGGGGCGGGTGGCGGGCCCGGGCACCTCGCGGAGTTGGTGAAGCGCTACGCCGGGCGCGGTCCCACTCCAGTGGAGGTGACGCCGGACTCTCCGCTGATCCTCGTGCCGTCCTCCGGTACCACCTCGCGGCGGCCCAAGATCTGCCTGCACAGCCACGGCGGGCTGCTCGCCAACGCCGAGGCGGTGGCTCGGGACGGCCGGGCGGAGCCGAACGACGTGCTGGTCAGCGCCAGCCCGTTCACGCATCTGTTCGGTCTGCTCTCCGTCCATCTGAGCTTGGTCACCGGTGCGCGGCAAGTACTGCTGGAACGCTGGGACCCGGATGCCTTCGCCGAACTCGCCCGGCCGAGCGGGGCAAGTGTGCTGTTCGCCCTCCCCGCGCAGCTGCGCGACCTGGTCCGGCAGGTCGAGCCGGATGGCCTCGCCCTGCGGGAGGTGCGCACGGGTGGGACCGCCGTTCCCGGCGAGCTGGTCGCCCGGGTGCGCGAGGCACTCGGTGCGCGGGTCGTCGTCCAGTGGGGGATGTCCGAACTCGGCGCGGGCACCTTCACCCGGCCGGACGACCCGGCCGGGACCGTGGCCGAGACCATCGGCCGTCCGGTGCCGGGGGCGCGCGCCAGGATCGTCGACGCGGACGGTGCACCGCGCGCCGACGGTGAGACGGGCGAACTCCAGTTCCGCGGCCCGCATCTGTTCCACGGCTACCTGGACGATCCGCGGGCCACTGCGGCGGCGTTCACCCCGGACGGCTGGCTGCGCACCGGGGACCGCGCCCTGCGCCGACCGGACGGCAACTTCGTCCACCGAGGTCGGAGTGCCGAGCTGATCAACGTCGGCGGGCTGAAGTTCACCGCCTCCGAGGTCGAGACGGAACTCGCCGCTCTCCCGCAGCCGCGGATGCTGGCCGTCGCCGCGCGGACCGACGCCCGGCTCGGCGAGTACCCGGTGCTGCTGGTCGCCCTGCGGGAGGGGACGGCGCTGGACCTGGCCCAGGTGCACGCCCTGCTCGCCGACCGCGGCGTCGCCCGCTACAAGTGGCCCCTTGACCTGCTCCTGGTCGACCGGATCCCACTGACCCCCAGCGGAAAGGTGGCCCGGGCGCGGCTCGGTGACCTGCTGGCCAACCCGACGCTGACAGGGCCGGCCTCCCCGGGTGCGTCGCCGCCCTTCGAGGCGGTGCTGGCGCTGATCGAGGCGGAGGTGGCCGCCCTCGCCGGGCCACCGGCCGGCGACCCGGTCGGTCCTCGGGTCCGGTTCCGTGAGCTCGGCCTGGACTCGGCCGGGGCTGTGCGCCTGGCGGTGCGCCTGTCCGAACGGCTCGGGCGGCCGGTGGCGAGCACGGCGGCCTTCGACCACCCCTCACCGCGGGCGCTGGCCCGTTTTCTCAGCGCCACGCCCTCGCCTGCTTCGGAGCCCGTCCCGGTCCCTGCGAACGGTCAGGTCCGGGGCCGGTCGGCCGGAGAGGATCCCGTGGTGATCACGGGTATCGGCTGCCGCTTCCCCGGAGGAGCGGATTCACCCGAAGCGCTGTGGCGGCTTCTCGACGAGGGGCGCGACACGGTCACCAGCCTTCCCGATGACCGGGACTGGGATGTCGACCGCCTGTACCACCCCCAGCCGGGGCACCCCGGGCGCACGTACGCCCGCGGCGGCAGCTTCCTCGCCGACGCCGCGGCCTTCGACGCGGCCTTCTTCGGGATCTCACCCCGTGAGGCCCTGCGGATGGATCCCCAGCAGCGCCTGCTGCTGGAAACCGGGTGGGAGGCGCTGGAGCGCTCGGGCATCGACCCCACCTCGCTGCCCGGCACCACCGGCGGGGTCTACCTGGGGGTGATGGCCGGCGACTACGCGCCGCGCGTGGGCGAGGCCCCCGAGCTGTACGACGGGCAGATGCTCACCGGGAGCGCGCCGAGCGTCGCCTCGGGCCGGCTCGCCTACCAGCTGGGCCTGACCGGCCCCGCCCTCACCGTCGACACCGCCTGCTCGTCCTCCCTGGTGGCGATCCACCTGGCCGTGCGCGCCCTGCGCCACGGTGAGGTCGACCTCGCGCTGGCCGGCGGAGCCACCGTCATGGGCACGCCCGCCGCCTTCGTCGACTTCGCGCGACAACGGGCGCTCGCTCCCGATGGCCGCTGCAGACCGTTCGCCGCGGCGGCGGACGGCACGGGCTGGGGCGAGGGCGCCGCCGTGATCGTCCTGGAACGGCTGTCCGACGCTCGCGCCAAGGGGCACCCGGTACTCGCCGTGGTTGCCGGCACCGCTGTCAACCAGGACGGGGCCAGCAACGGGCTGACGGCACCCAGCGGGCCCGCCCAGGAACGGGTCGTCCACCAGGCCCTGGCCGACGCCGGTCTGGAGCCCGGACAGATCGACGCCGTCGAGGCGCACGGCAGCGGAACCCCGTTGGGCGACCGGATCGAAGCCGGTGCGCTGGCCGCCGTCTTCGGCCGGGCCGACCGCACGCCCCGGCGCCCGCTCTGGCTCGGCTCGGTCAAGTCCAACCTCGGCCACACCCAGGCAGCGGCCGGCGTGGCCGGGGTGGTCAAAATCGTCCTCGCGCTACGGCACGGCATGCTGCCGGGCACTCGCCATGTCGACGGGCCGGACCTGCCGCCCGACCTCGCGGACGACACACTCAAGCTCCTGCACCAGGCCCGGCCCTGGCCCGCGGGCGACCGGCCGCGCCGCGCCGGCGTCTCGGCCTTCGGCATCAGCGGTACCAACGCCCACATCATCCTCGCCGAACCGCCGCTGCCGCCCGCACCGGCCCGGCCGGAACCCGAACACCAAGCGGACACCGTCGTCCCCTGGCTGCTGTCCGCACACGACCCGCAGGCCCTTCGCGCAACCGCCAGCCGGCTGACGGTGGCGGTCCGCGCCCAGCCCACGGTGGCCCCGGCCGCGGTGGGGCAGGCACTTCTCCGATCCCGTCCGACCCTGCGTCACCGGGCAGTGGTCGTCGGTTCCCGCCGGGAGGCACTGCTGGCCGGGTTGGACGCCGTGGCAGCGGGGCGCTGGGGACCGGACACCGTCTGCGGACACGCCGACGAACCCGGCCGCACGGTGTTCGTCTTCCCCGGGCACGGGGCCCAATGGCGCGGCATGGCCGCTGACCTGGCCGACTCCTTTCCGGAGTTCGCCCGCTCCGTCAGGGCCTGCGAGGTCGCGCTCGCCCCGCACGTCGACTGGTCCCTGACGGCACTCCTGCGCGACGCGGACGGCTCTCCCCCGCTGGAGCGCCCGGACGTCGCGCAGCCCGCGCTGTTCGCGGTCATGGTCTCGCTGGCGGAGCTGTGGCGCTCGTACGGCGTCCGACCGGACGCGGTGGTCGGCCACAGCCAGGGCGAGATCGCGGCCGGCCACGTGTGCGGAGCCCTCTCCCTCGACGACGCGGCCCGGTTGGTCACCGTCCGCGCCCGCGAGGTCCAGCGATTGGCTCCCGGGGCGATGGCCGCGGTGGCGCTGCCGGAGGACGAGCTGGCCGCGAGGCTGGCCGGCCGCCGCGGCATCACCGTGGCGGCCCGCAACTCGCCCCGCTCCGCGGTCGTCGCCGGGGACGTCCCGGCCGTCGAACGCCTGGTCGCCGACCTCATCGGCCAGGGCGTACGGGCCCGGCTGCTGCCGGTCGGCTACGCCTCGCACTCCGCCCACGTCGAACCACTGGCCGACACCCTGCTCGACGCCCTGGGGGGCACCCGCACCGCTCCCGCCACCGTGCCGTTCTACTCAACGGTCGAGCCCGGACCGCTGGACACCACGCGTCTGGACCCCCGGTACTGGTACCGCAACCTGCGGGAACCGGTGCGCTTCGCCGACACCGTCCGCACCCTCCTCGGCAGCGGCCACCGGCTCTTCGTCGAGGTCAGCCCGCGCCCCGTGCTCACCCAGGCGGTGGCGGAGACCGCGGAGGCAGCGGGCGTGCCGGCCAGCGCTGTCCCCACTCTGCTCCGCGGTGAGCCCGGCCCGCGCCGCTTCCTGCTCTCGGCCGCCGAAGTCCACGTGAGCGGCGGATCGGTGGGCTGGGAGGCAGCCCTGCGTGACGCACCGCCAGACCGGGTGGAACTGCCGACCTACCCGTTCCAGCACCGGCGCTACTGGCTCACCAGCGCGCGGCCCGCCGATCCCCCGGCATCTGCCGAACCCGAACCCGACCTCCGCACCACCGGCGCCGACCTGCTGACCCGGGTCCTGGCTCACACGGCGGCCGTCCTCGGTCACCCTGCGGACGCGGAGCTGCCGACCGACGCGACCTTCACGGAGCTCGGCGCCGGCTCGATGGCGGCCGTCGAACTGCGCGCCCGCCTCACCCGGGACCTCGGCCTGCCACTGCGCGCAACCGCTGTCTTCGACCACCCCACACCGCGCCGCCTCACCGACCACCTGGCCCAGCGACTCCGGAATCGACCCGACCATCCACCCGCGGACGGCGCCGAACTCCCGGACGGCTTGGACGCCCTGTACCGCGAAGCCTGCCGCACCGGCCGCGGCGCGGCCGCCCTCGCCCTGCTTCAGGCGACCGCGGCACTGCGCCCGACCTTCGGCCGCGACGACGCGGCCGTGCGGGCATCCCACGTCACACCCTTCGCCGGCGATGCGTCCCACACCGCCTCCCCGGACCTACCGCTGCTGCTCTGCCTCCCCTCCGTGCTCCCCACCGGTGGCCCCCACGAGTACACGGAACTCGCGCGGCACTGCCGGGGGCTGCGGACCGCGGTCCTGCCGCTGCCCGGCTTCGCCGCGGCCGAGGCCCTGCCCGCCGACCTCGCGGCACTCACCACGGCCCACGCCGAAAGCCTGCGGCAGTACTCCGCCCGAGCTCCGGTCCTGCTGTGCGGGCACTCCTCGGGCGGACTACTCGCCCACGCCCTGGCCCACCACCTGGAGCAGTTGGGCCACCCGGCGCACGGCCTGGTCCTGATCGACACCCCGTGGCCCGACACCGCCTTCCACACAGAAACCGTCCCGGCCGTGCTCGCCCTGCTCGCGTCCCGCCCCGGCCCGCTCACCACCGAGCCGGTCGGCACCGGCCGGCTCAGCGCGACCGGCGGCTACCTGCGCCTACTCGAACACCTCGTCCCCGAGTCCCTGACCACCCCGACGTTGCTGGTCCGGGCCGTCCAACCGCTTCCCGGAGTCGGCCACCTGGCTCGCTGGAACCTGCCGCACACCACCGCCGAAGCCCCGGGCGACCACTTCACCACCATGACCGAGCACGCGCCCACCCTGACTCGGGTGATCGAGTCCTGGGTCGCTGCCACGCTCGGCGCCCCACCCCGCCTCGAGGAGCCGCAGCCGTGACCGCTCGCACCCACCACCAAGCCATCGCCGCGCTGTTGCGCGTGCGCGACGCGGACCGGACGGCCTCGCCCTACCCGGCGTTGCGCCGGCTCACCGAGGAACTGGGGGCGGGCCGCCCCATGCTGGGCGACCAGCCACGGCTGCGCGGCCTGCTCGAACTCACCGCCGCCGCCGACCCCCGACTCTTCCACGTCATGTTCCTGCACCACTGCATGACCATCGGCCCCGCCCTCGACTACGGCGCACACCCCGCCGACGTCGACGCGCTCACCACCGGCGCCTCCGTCGGCGCCGCGCTGATGACCGAGCTCGGACGCGGTAACAGCAGCGCGGCCATCCGCACCGAGGCCGTCCTCGACCGTGCCAACGGCGAGTTCGTCCTGCACTCACCGGAGCCGGGCGCCGCCAAGTACCCGCCCAACGTGGGCGAGCACGGCGTGCCGCGGCTCGCGGTCGTCAGCGCACGGCTGCGGGTCGACGGCACCGACCGGGGCGTCTTCCTCTTCCTGGTCGAACTCCGTGACGCGCACCGGACCGCACCGGGCGTCACCATCCGCCCGCACCCCCCGACCTCCCTGCTGCCGCTGGACTACGCCACCGTCCGCTTCGACCAGGTCCGGATCCCCCGCCACCGCTGGCTCGCCGACGGTGCCGAACTCACGCCCGACGGCGGTTTCCATGACCCGGTCGGCGGCCCCGAGGAGCGGACCCGGCGCAGCCTGGGAATGAGCCGCTTCGCCTGGGGCGCCGTCACCGCCGGCCTGGCCGCCGCCGCCCGAGCCGCCGTCGCCCTGACGCTCCCGCACGCCCTGCGGCGCGCCACCGCCGACCGCGACGGCCGCGAGCGGACCGCCCTGGACCGCCCCGACCAGCAGCGCCTGCTCTTCGGTGCGGCGTCGGACGCGTACACCGCCGGCGTGCTCGCCCGCCGGGTGACCGGGGCCTGCTGGGACGTACCCGCCGGTGGCGGACGTGGCAGCGGGCCGGCCCCCGAGGTGATGCGCACCCTCGCGCTCGCCAAGGCGGTCATCGCCCGGCTCGCCGACCGAGCGGTGGCGAGGTGCCGCTCGGCGACCGGCGCGATCGGCTTCTTCTCGGAGAACCGGCTCGTCGACTACCAGGCGCTGACCGCGGCCTTCCACTCGGCCGGCGGCGACAACCGGTTGATCATGCTGGACGCCGCCCGGTCCCTGGTGGCGCAGGCCGCACCACCCGAGGACCCGGCACCGGTCCCGGACGAGGACGGCCTCGGCCCCCTGTTCCTCGCGCACGAGCGCCTGCTGAACTCCGAGTTGACAGTCCGTCTGGCGAAGGCCGTCGCCAGCGGCGCCGACCCGGCCGAAGCCTGGGACGACCAGTCCCGCCTGGCACTGGCCCTCGCCGCCGCCCACACCACCCGCGTCACCGCCGAGACCCTGGGACTCCACGAGGCCGACGACCCCGTGGCGGCGGCCCTGCTGCGGGCCGCCCGCCTGGAACGGGTCGTCGCGGGACCGGCCCGGTACCTGATGACCGGGCTGGTAACACCACCTCAGGTCAACGCCTGGTCCGCGGCCCTGGACGGAATCCACCGGTGGCTGCACCCGCGGGCCGCGGAGGTGGTGGACCTGATGGACATCCCACCCGCCCTCCTCGCCAGCCCCATCGCCGATCCTGACTACGTCGCGGCGCTCAGCAAGGGGTGAGGTCGGCAGACCCCGCGAAGCCGATCGCCCGGGTGACGGAAGCCTCGGTGGGTGCGCCGGCTGTCATGAGCGGCGATCCTGCGGCCATCCCTGGGCGTCGAACACGGCGATGGGGTCCAGGTAGTCGCGCCAGTGCGTGACCTTGCGGTCCTTGACGGTCACGACGGAGACGAAGCGGTTGTCGTACGGCCGCCCGGTCCGGACCGACGTGCCGTGCACTTCGTACTCCAGGACGACCACCGAGGTCCCGGGGTCCCGGTGGACGCGGAGGTTGTCCGCGCTGCGCAGCTTCACGTGGTCGCCGTAGTCGCCGTACAGGTCGATGATCCCCTGGCGTCCCTCGACCCGCCGGGGGTACCCCGGCACGGTGATCACGTACTCGAAGACCACGTCCTCGGCCAACAGGTCGTAGTAGTCCTCCCCGTCGACCAGGCCGTCCAGTCCCTCCCTGATGATGCGGAAGAACGGGCTGTTCGCCCCGACCAGGGGAGCGTTGTCGTCAACGGTCCCGCTCACTTCGCCTCCCAGGTCCAGGCGTGGGCGTTGCGCTCGGCGAACTCGCGGAAGGTGGTGGCGGGCCGGCCGGTGACCTTCTCGATGTCGCCGGTGGGCGTGGCGCCGTCGCCGGCGACGATGGCACCGGTGAGCCAGCGCACCATCGCCGCGTAGTCGGCGGGGAGGCCCGCGGCGAGCGCGCCGTTGATCCACGTCTCCTGGTCGATGTCGTTGTGGGCGACGGGGCGGCCGCTCACGAGCGCGATGGTGTCCGCGACGTCCTGGAAGGTGAGGGCCTGCGGGCCGGTGAGCGAGTAGGTGGCGCCGGCGTGGGTTCCGGGGTCGAGCAGTGTCCCGGCCGCGACCGCCGCGATGTCGGCCGCGTCGACGAAGGCCTCCCTGCCGCCGGCGCTCGGGGCCGTGATCACTCCGTCGGTGACCGGGAGGTGGTCGTCGGCGAAGTTCTGCATCACCCACGCGGGGCGCAGGACCGAGTGCGTGATGTCGTGGCGGGAGGCCAGCTCGGCCTCGACGGCCGCGATGTCGATCCCCGCCGGCGCCCGGTCGGCGTTGTAGACGCTCAGGTAGGTGACGTGGCGCACGCCGGCCGCCTCGGCGAGGTCCAGGAAGGCGGCGACCTGGTCGGCGTAGCTGATGCGCATGGTGGGTGTCACCAGGTAGAGGCGGTCGACGCCGGCCAGGGCGTCCGCGTGGGTGGCCGGGTCGTCCCAGTCGAACCGGACGTCGGCTCCGCCACGCGCCGCGGTGCGGGGGGCGATTCCGCGCTGGGCGAGGCGGTCCGCCAGCAGCGAGCCGGTCCGGCCGGTGCCGCCGAGAATGAGCGCAATGGGTGCTTCGTTGTTCATGGCTCCATACTCGAGGGTCTGAGCGAGACGATCCATGCGTGCTTCGCTCGATTCTTTACGTGAAGCTCTCACACCTTGACCCAGGTGCTCGTGCTGCTCAAGCTGATCCCATGGACCTGCTGTCCGATCACCTGGTGCGGGCGCGTGCCACCGGCGCGGTGTTCGCGCGGACGGTCGCCGAACCACCGTGGGGTCTGCGGCTGGGCGGCTCGATACAGCTGTCCGTGCACACGGTCGTCCGCGGCCGGGGCTACCTCTGGCTGGACACCCCCGGCAGCGCCGTGGAGCTCATACCGGGAAGCGTCACGCTGGTACGCGGCGGACCGAACCACTACATCGGGCACGAGCCGGGCGCCGCATGCCTGGAGCCGGAGGAGTTCCGGGCGCGCCACGCCCGGACAGATCCTGCCGACAACCCGCAGGCCACGGTGTTCCTGTGCGGCGCCTACCAGTTCTCCGGCGACGTCGGCAGCGGACTGCTCGACGCGCTGCCCCAGGTGATGACCCTCTCGGCGGCCGACGACGATCCCCTGCGCGACGTGATCACCCTGCTCTCCCGCGAGCTGGTCCGGACCGAACTCGCCCAGCAGATCGTCCTGGACCGCCTCCTGGACCTGCTTCTCGTCCTGGCCATCCGCAGCGACTTCCGCCGCAGCACGACCGCACCACGCTGGTACCGGGCGTCCGCGGACCCTCGACTGGGCGCCGCGCTGCAAGCCATGCACGAGAACGCGGCCCACCCGTGGACGGTCCCCGAACTCGCCGGGATCAGCGGCCTGTCCCGGGCCGCCTTCGCGCGGCTGTTCAGGCAAGCACTCGGTCAGGCCCCCATGCAGTACCTGACCGAATGGCGCATGACCCTCGCCCGCGACCACCTGCGCGCCGACGATCTCACCCTGCCCCAGATCGCCGACGCCGTCGGCTACGGCTCGTCCTTCGCATTCGCCGCCGCCTTCCGCCGCCACCACGGAGAGCCACCCGGCGCCTGGCGGCAGAGGGAACGAGCGGCCGCGGAGACGCGACTGCTGACCACGCACCACGGCTCGTGAGCAGCGCCGTGCGCTGGTTCGGGCCGCTCGATCATCTCCGTGTCGCGACCGTCGTCCGGGTCGCCGACATCCGGACCGGCGGGCGGCGCCAGCGGATCCCGGGTCGGTGCGGCCCGCACGTGACGCCGTTCGTTCCAGACCCGTGTCCGGCCGAGGAGTTCGCCGCGGCGGGTCTGCGCCCAGCGCCCCGTGATGGCGTTCACGCTCGGCATGCGGATGCCGAAGAGCACGACCTGGCTGCCGGCGTCGCCCAGGACCTGGTCGAAGAGGGCTGGAACTTCGCGTCCCGGTCACGGGATCAGGTACTTGACGGCGCTCCCGGGACGGGCCGCCGTTCCGTCTGTCGGCCTGGGCCGGGCTGGTGGGCCGGCACCGCTCGTCCGGCCGACGGTGCCGGCCGGCCCGGCGGCGTCTCCGGTCTGTTTCCGTGGCCTCAGTTGGCGGGGGTCACAGAGCTGCCAGAGCTGCCTCCAGGTCGTCCAGGCCCAGGGAGCCCTGCCGCAGGGCCTTCATGTGCCAGCGCTTGAGGTCGAAGTCGGCGCCCAGCCTGCGGCGGGCCGCCTCGCGGCCGGCCAGCCAGGCGCGTTCGCCGAGCTTGTAGCCGATGGCCTGGCCGGGCCGGCCGAGGTAGCGGACGATTTCGCTCTCCAGGGCGGCGTGCGCCATGCCGGCGTAGTCGGCCATGAAGGCGGTGGCCAGCTCCGGGGTCCAGCGCTCGCCCGGATGGAAGGGGGAGCCGGCCGGGATGACGCTGTCCAGGTGCATGCCGATGTCGATGATGACGCGGACGGTGCGCATCATCTGCTTGCCGAGGTAGCCGAGTCGGTGTCCGGGGTCGGTGAGGAAGCCGAGCTCGTCCATCAGACGCTCCGCGTACAGGGCCCAGCCCTCCACGTTGGCGCTGATCTTGCCGAGGGTGACCTGGTAGCGGGACAGTTGCTCGGCCGCCGCGGTCCAGGAGGCGATCTGCAGGTGGTGACCGGGAACGCCCTCGTGGTACCAGGTGCTGACCAGGCGCCAGGTGCGGAACCGCTCCTCGGCGTCACCGTTGGCCAGCGGCAGGTGGGTCCGGCCCGGGCGGCTGAAGTCGAGGCTCGGGCCGCTGTAGTAGGGCGCGGCCGCGCTGCCGGCCGGGGCTATCCGGGTCTCGACCTGGCGCAGCGGGCCGGTGATGTCGAAGTGGTGCCCGTCGAGCGCCTCTATCGCGTCGTTGGTGAGCCGCTGCAGCCAGGCGCGCATCTGCTCGGCGCCCCGCACGGTGTGTCCGTGCGCGTCCAGGTGGGCCCGGGCCTGCTGGACGGTGGCGCCCGGCAGCACCCGTCCGGCCTCCGTGCGCAGTTCTGCCCAGAGGCGGTGGAACTCCTCCCACGCCCAGCCGTAGGCCTCGTCCAGGTCCAGGTCGGCGCCGGTGAACTGGCGGGCCGTGAGCTGGTAGCGCTCGCGGCCGACGGCATCCGGCGTGCCCTGCGCGGCGGGCCGGTAGCTGTCGCGGAGCCAGTCCCGGAAGGCGGCCACCGCAGCGGTCGCCTCGCTCGCGGCCGCGCCCAGTTCGGACTGGAGCCGCCGCGGCGCGGGGGCGACGAACTCGGTGAACCATCCGCGGCCGCCGTCTGCCTCCCCGGTCCACGCGGTGAGCTGCGTGCAGAGTACGTCGGCCTGCCGGGGCGCGGCGAGCAGCTTGCGGCTGACGCCCTCGGTCAGCGTGGCCCGGTAACCGTCCAGCGCGGTGGGCAGGTTCCGCAGTCGACCGAGGACCGGTGCCCAGTCCTCGTCGGCGGCGGTGGGCATCATCGTGAAGATGCTCCGGAGTTGGTGCACCGGCGCGTGCAGGTTCCGCACGCTCCGGAAGTTCTCACCGGCCTCGTGCGCCCGCACCTCGGCGTCGAGCCGCTCCCGCAGCAGCCGCGCACAGGCGAGCTCCGCCGGATCCCCGTCGGGCCCGGCCTCGGGGAGGGCGTCGAGCCGCGCCAACGCTCCCCGCGCGAGCCCGACGAGTTCCTCGATGCCGTCCGGCGACAGGTCGGGCATCCGGTGGTCGCCCGGAGCCAGGCCCAGGAACGTGGAAGTGACGGGATCGTGTGCGGCCACCCGGGCCACGTAGTCGTCGGCTATCTGTCGTGGAGTCATCAAGTCGTCTGCCATGTCGTCCTTCTCGCTCACCAGTCTCGGACGGCCAGAAGGATTCCCTTCGGCGGAGACCGGTACCGGGTGTTTCGGAGTCGACGCGGTGGGTGTGGCGGGTGCGGTGGCCTGCGGGCCGCAGCAGTGGTTCGCCCGGGGGCACGGCGGCATCCCCCTGCGACCAACTGGCGGGCGCGGCGACGGAGTCGGACACCATCCGGATGCGCGGCCTCGACCCGGGCCGCGGTAGCGGCGCCCGATGGTACCGGGCGCCACTACCGCTCACCTTCAGGCCGGTGAGGTGACCGTCCGGCCAAGGTGCCGGGCGAAGAACCGGACCGCGCTGTCGGCCTCGAACCTGGGCAGTTCGAAGTGCTTGCCCGCGTTGGCGTGCAACGTCTTCTCCTTCGAGGCGAAGGCGTCGAACATCGCGAGGCTGGCCTCGCGCGGGATGCGCTCGTTGTCCCATTGCATGTCGAACTCGATCGGGATGGTGATGTGCTTCGCCGTCTCGATCAGGGCATCGGGCCACATCATGCCGAAGACCGCGGCCGTGATCCTGGGCTCGATCGCCACCAGCGGCACCCCGATCGCGGTGCCCAGGCCGATGCCGGAGTAGCCCACCGGCCCACCAGCGCCGATCTCCGGAAGTCCCTGAAGGGCGTCCAGGGTCGCCTGCCACTCGGGCACGGCGAGCTCCGCCAGGCGGGCGTTGTAACGGACGACGATCGGCCCTTCCGGCTCGCCCGCCGCCTGCGCCTTGCGCAGTTCGGCGATCTCCTGCTCGTCGTGGGCGGTGCGCGGCCGGTCGCCGTGACCGGGCGCGTCGATGACGGCGACGTGGAAGCCGCAGCCGGTCACGAGGCGCTGTGCCCGGCCCGCCATCGCCGGATGCTTCTTGTGGTTGCCGCCGCCGTGGCCCATCAGGACCAGGGGCGCGCGATCGGTTGCGCCGGAGGCCGGCGACCAGAGAACGCCGGGGACGTCGCCCATGGTGAAGTCGCGCTCGACCATGCCGTTCGACGACGACTCAGCGGTGAAGTGCAGGGAGTGCACAGGTGTTGCCTTTCGGGGGTGCCTTGTTGTCGAGGCGCTCCCGGCGACACCTACGTCAATCGCCGGCCGTGACGGAAAGGGGGAGCACCCACGTCGATACAGCGTTCATGGGTCTCACCTCCTCGGGCGGTGTCACGGTCAACTGCAAGGTACCAGCCCGGTCATCATCCCTCCACCCCGTTTCCCCACCACCGATCAGTCAGGCCGCGCCGTTCGCCCGGCCGTATGCGGCACCTCGGGTGGCGGCGGCCGGAGCCTCACCGCGCCCTTGCCAGCCCTCCCGGTTTCAGCCGGCGTTGGAAACCGGGTTCACGGCAACGCGGTCCAGGAACTCCAGGAGGAGTGTGCAGAAGGCCGCGGGTTGTTCCAGCGGCGCGAGATGGCCTGCGTCGGGGATGATCACGGGGTCGCCCGAGTCGAGGTCTCGGGCCAGGTCCTCGCCTCCGCGGAAGAAGTCGGGCATGTCGTGCTCGCCGACGCCCACCAGCGCCGGGATGGCGAGATCACGCAGTGCGGCCGTGTCCTTGCCGAGTGGGTCCTCGGCTTGGGTCGGCTCGCCGTGGGCGAGGTGCGACTCCAGTTGGTGGCGCAGCATCCGGGCCGCGTGGGCCTGCACTTCGTGGTCCGCGTGTTCGGAGGTCCACGCTTCGAGCCCGGCTTGTACGGCCGCGTCGATGTCATGGGCTTCGAGTGCGGTTCGTTCGCGGTCCCAGGCCGCCTGGAGGCGCGCGGAGGGTTCCTGGTCGTGGGGTCGGTAGCCCACCAGGATCAGGCCCTCGACCCGGTCGCCGGCCGTCGCCGCCACCTGGAGTGACACCAGCGCGCCGAGCGAGTTCCCGGCCAGCACGAAGCGGTCGACCCCGAGGTGGTCGAGCGTGTCGAGGACGTCCGTCCAGGGTGCGACCTCGCGCTCGTCGTGCACGACCGCTTCACCCCAGCCGGGCAGGTCCAGGGCGATCGCGCGCAGGCCGGCCTCCGCGAGCAGGGGCAGGTGCGCGCTCCACATGGTCCGGTCCGTCGGCCGGGCGTGGAGCAGCACCACGGTCCGTCCGTGGCCGGCCTGATCAGCGGGCAGCAGCATCGATGAGGTCCTTTCGGAAGATGGTGAACACCGGGAGTCGGCCTCGCGGTGGGAGAGGGCTTTCACGCGGCGCTGGTGAGTTCGTCGATCTCCTGGGTGCTCAGGGCCAGCCGTGCTGCCGCGAGGTTGTCCTCGAGGTGGGCGACCTTGGACGTGCCGGGGATGGGCAGCATGACGTCGGAGCGGGCGAGCAGCCAGGCGAGTGCGACCTGGGAGGAGGTCGACCGGTGTGCGGAGGCGATGCGGTCGACCGGTCCGCCCGGCCTGGTGAGTTCGCCGGCGCCCACCGGTGCCCAGGGGATGAAGCCGATGCCTTCGCGGGTGCAGTAGTCGAGGACGTCGGCGGAGGTGCGGTCGGTGAGGTTGTAGCGGTTCTGGACGGTGACGATCTCGGCGATCCGGCGGGCCTGTTCGATCTGCCCGACGGTCACCTGGGACAGGCCGATCGCGACGATCTTGCCTTCGTCCTGGAGGTTCTTCAGCTCTCCGACCTGGTCTTCCAACGGGACCTTCGGGTCGACGCGGTGCAGCTGGAACAGGTCGATGTGGTCGAGGCCGAGGCGTCGCAGGCTCATCTCGGCCTCCTGGCGCAGGTACTCCGGACGCCCGACGGGCGGCCAGGCCGCGGGGCCGAGCCGGACCAGTCCCTGGTCGGTCCTGATCACGTCGGGCCCGTTGCGGGTGAGGCCGGCCTTGGTGGCGATCAGCACGTCGTCCGGGTAGGGGTGGATGGCTTCCCGGATGATCTCCTCGCTGACGTAGGGCCCGTAGGAATCCGCGGTGTCGATCAGCTGGACGCCGAGCTCGACGGCACGGCGGACCACACGGACGCACTCGTCACGGTCATCGGGTTCACCCCACACACCCAACCCGGTGAGCCGCATGGCGCCGAAACCGAGACGGGCGACCTTCTTGCCGGCGATCTCGAAGCATCCGGCGGCGTGGGCGATGGAATCGGTCATGAACGTGAACTCTCTTCCTCTGACTCGGTTTCGTGTTCAGCTGACGCGGTGCGCTGCTCGGCCAGCCGGCGGAGCAGGACCAGGGCGTCGCTGCTGGCGCTCCCGGGTTCGGCGCTGTAGACGGACAGGTGCTGACCAGGAGCACTGGTGACGGCCAGCGCTTCGAAGTGCAGGTGCAGTTCACCGACTTGCGGATGACGGAAGCGCTTGTCCTCGTGCGTGCGCGGACGGATCTCGTAACGCGCCCACAAGGCCCCGAACACCGGGCTGCGCACGCTCAGCTCGCCGACGACACGTTCGATGCGCTCGTCGTCCGGAAACCGTGCTGAGGACGCGCGCAGGTTGTTCACGGCCGTGCCTGCCGCCTTGTCCCAGTCCCCGTAGAACTCCCGGGCGAAGGGATCCAGGAAGATCATCCGAAGCAGGTTGTCGTAGCGGGCGAATCCGCAGTACAGCTCGCGGGCCATGGCGTTGGCGGCCAGGACGTCCTGGGCGGAGCCGAGCACGAAGGCGGGCACGTCACGCATGCCGTCCATCAGCCGACGCAGGTCCGGGCTGACCGTCGTGTTCGGCCGCACGGACGGCCAGGGGCTGGGCAGGCCCAGCCGGAACAGATGGGCGGCCGCGTCGTCGTCGAGGCGCAGGGCCCGAGCGATCGACTGGAGCACCTGCTCGGACGGATGGCGCTCGCGGCCCTGTTCGAGCCGGGTGTAGTAGTCCGCACTCACCCCGGCGAGCAGCGCGACCTCGTCCCGTCGCAAACCAGGCACCCGCCGCGAAGCATCGTGGGGGTATCCGACGTCCCGCGGCATGGTCATCGCCCGGCGAGCCCGCAGATAGTCGCCGAGTCTGTTTTCTGCGTCCATGCGGCCCAGGCTAAGCACGCCTTCGGACGGATGGGTGGGTGCACCACACCCACCCGAGCCGGTGGGCGTTCCTCGCCCTGCACGCTCGGTGTCGGTGGCGGACACCCGGTCACTCGTGTCCGGCCGCTTCCGACGGCGACGGCCCGCGGCGCGAGCGCGACGCGCGCAACGCGATCACTCGGCTACGGCCTGTACGGGCGAGCCGCCGTCGCTCCGGATCAGGACGACGCCAGCGGGACCGCCGCCGAGGCCTCCCGGCGTTGCTCGGCCAAGGCCCGCACGGATGCGGGGAAGGGCTGCTCCGCCCAGATGATCTTGCCTTGGGGGGAGTACCTGGTGCCCCAGCGCCTGGTGAGCTGGGACACCAGGAACAGCCCGCGGCCGCCCTCGTCCATGGTCGCCGCGTACTTCAGGTGCGGTGAGATGTTGCTGCCGTCGGACACCTCGCAGATCAGGCTCCGGTCGCGCAGTAGCCGTACCCGCACCGGCGCCGAGCCGTAGCGGATGGCGTTGGTGACCAGCTCGCTGAGCACCAGCTCGGTGGCGAAGGTCAGATCGGTCAGTCCCCAGGCGTCCAGCGTCGCGGTGCTCCAGTCGCGGATGTCGGCGACGGCGGCCGGGTCGGACGCCACCTCCTGGTCGGCGACCCGCTCCGGGCCGAGCACCCGGGTCTTCGCGATCAGCAGCGCCACGTCGTCCTGTGGATGTTCCGGCAGCAGGGCGTCGAGTACGGCCTGGCAGTTCTCCTCGGGCTCCCGGCCGCGCCCGGAGAGCGCCGCGCGCAGCAGTTCCATGCCGACGTCGAAGTCCCGGGTGCGCTCCTCGATCAGCCCGTCGGTGTAGAGCACGATCTGGGTGCCCTCGGCCAGCCGCACCTGCGCCGTCTCGAACGGCATCCCGCCCGCCCCCAGCGGCGGGCCGGTCGGCAGCTCCGGGAACGCCACGTGGCCGTCCGGATCGACCAGTGCGGGCGGGGGGTGACCGGCGGTCGCGAAGGTGCAGAGCTGGGAGATCGGGTCGTAGATCGCGTACAGACAGGTGGCGCCGGTGACACCGATGCCGGTGGTGCTGTCGGTCTCCTCCTGGTCGATGCGGTTCACCAGCTCGTCCAGGTAGCCGAGCAGCTCGTCCGGCGGGACGTCGAGGGCGGAGAAGTTGTGCACGGCGGTGCGCAGCCGGCCCATCGTGGCGGCCGCGTGCAGCCCGTGGCCGACCACGTCGCCCACCACCAGCGCGACCCGACTGCCGGGCAGCGGGATCACGTCGAACCAGTCGCCGCTGACTCCGGACTGTGCGGGCAGGTAGCGGTGTGCGACCTCGAGGGCGCTCTGGTCCGGCAGGGCGCGCGGCAGCAAGCTGCGCTGCAGGGTCACGGCCATGGTGTGCTCGCGGGTGTACCGGCGGGCGTTGTCGATGCTCAGCGCGGCCCGCGCCACCAGCTCCTCGGCCAGCGAGCGGTCCTCGTCGTCGAACGGCTCGGGCCTCTGCGACCGCCAGAAGGCCACGACGCCCAGGATGATGCCACGGGCCTTCAACGGCGTGGTGATGAGCGAGTGGACGCCGTACTCGACGACCCGCGCCGTCACGGCCGCCTCCTGGGCCAGCCAGCCCTCGGCGACGGACAGGTCCGGCACCACCTGCGACCGGCCGCTGTCGAAGCCCTGGGCCTGTGGGGTGGAGGGGATGAAGGAGCCCAACCTGCCGCGCGGGTAGAACGGGTGGTCCTCGCGGATGCCGTGGACGGTGATACGACGCAGGTTGACGGCACCGCCGCCGGGCTCGTCGCCGTGCAGCACGGGGTCGGCGAGGTCCACGGTGACGAAGTCCGCGAAGCCGGGGACCGCGACCAGTGCCAGCTCCTCGGCCGTCCGCTCGACGTCGAGCGTCGTCCCGATGCCGACGCCCGCCTCGTAGAGCAGGGCCAGCCGCTTGCCGGCCACCTCGGCCCTGCCGGACAGCGCGAGCAGTTCCGTGGAGTCGCGGATCGTGGCGACCGTGCCCATGCTGCGGCTGCGGGGGTCGGTCGGCCGTTGGTTCACCGCGACCAGCCGGCCGCCGGCGCGGTGCAACTCGTCCGTGACCACCCGGCCCGACAGCAGCAGCTCGGTGGTGTCCGGGTCGAGGCCCCGCAGTTCGTCCAGGTGCCGGCCCTCGGCGTTGGGCGGCAGGCCCAGCAGGTCGCGTGCCTCGTCGTTCGCCAGCAGCAGCTGCCCGTCCTGCCCGACGATGACCACGCCCTCGCGGACCGCGTGCAGGACGGCGTTGTGGTGCTCGTACATGCGGGCGAGTTCGACGGGGTCCAGGCCGTGCGTCTGGCGCTTCAGCCGCCGGGTGGTCAGGGCGGTACAAACCGTGGCCACCCCGACCGCGGCGGCGCCGGTGCCCAGGATGAGCGGCAGCTGCCGGTTGCCGGCGGCGGTGACGTTGTGGACCTTGAGCCCGGCCGACACCAGGCCCACGACCGATCCGTCGGGAGCGTCGATCGGCACGGTCGCCTGGACCTCGTGGCCGAGCGGGCCGTGCACGCTCTCGGTGTAGACGTGCCCGGCCAGGGAGGGGCCGATGGTCCCGACGAAGCGCTTGCCGATCTCGCTCGGCAGCGGGTGGGTGTACCGGATCCCCTGGTCGTTCATGACCACGATGAAGTCGACGCCGGCCTGCTTGCGCGTGGCCTCCGTGATCGGCTGGAGGATCGCCGTGGGATCGGGCGACTTCAGCGTCTGGACGAGGCCCGGGGAATGCGCGAAGGTCTCCGCGACGGCCACCGACCGGTTCAGGGCCTCGGACTCGCTGTTCCGACGCGATTCGAGGGCCAGCGCGAGGATCGCCCCCAGGACGAGCACGAGCACGACCACGACTTCCAGCACGAAGACCTGTCCGGCAACGCTCCGTGGGAATTTCGCGGTCAGTGACTTCCAGGATACGATCCGCGATCGGTCGGTGTGTTCGACCATGCGTCATTTCTAACACCGCTGGTGCGTGAGCGGCGCGGGAACGTCGGCAGCCGCACCCGCCGCCTGCGGCCACCGGGCCGCTGCCCCGGCGGGCGCGGGGCCAGTCCAACGGGATCCTCTGGCGGTCCCGCACCGGCAGCGGCTGGCGCGATCCCCGGAGCGGTACAAGGCTTGGTCCACGCTCTGCTCCCGGTTCAGGAGCTGGGCCAAGGCCTGCCGCTCGCCTTCGTGCTCACCCCAGGACAGGCTGCGGACTGCCCACGGTTCCGGACCGTCCCGGCCAAGATCCGCGTTCCCGGACCCGCCGGCCGACCCGGACCCGGCCGGGCGCCACTGCCGCGGACAGGGCCTACTCCCCCAGGGCCGACCGGGACCGCCTACGCCGGTGCCGGATCAACGCGGTCATCCCGGAGAAGATCGACCAGCAGGCCAACCGCGGGAAGAAGGGCCCAGCCGGAGGTCGGCCCGTCGCCTTCGACCCGGAACGCTACAGACGGCGCGACACCGTTGAACGCTGCCTCCGGAAGACCAGGACCTGGCGGGGCCTGGCCCCGGGGTCCGAATCCCAAACAGTTCCTGGCAGCGGGGGATGCGTCGGGGCCGGCGGGAACTACGGGAACTATTCGCCCGGCCCAGCAGACTCATAAGGCAGCCAGCGCTGCTCCCGAAGGACGATGAGGGTCGCTCACGGGCTCCTCAAGGCCGCACGTTGGGTGGCCCGCAAGGGGTGTCCCACCGTGCCGTCCCCCGCTGAAGGCCGGCGCCGGCTTGGCAGGAGACCGAGCGAGTGATCAGGAGATGGGCCGATGGAACGCAGGAACCTGCTGAAAGTGTTGGCCACGACTGGCGGTCTCGCGTCGGTCGGGACCTTCGCGGCGCCCGCAGCGGCAGCGGAGGCCTCACCGACAGAGGAGACGGAGACGGTCCCTCTACGTGTTCAGATCCTCGTGTACGACGGGGCGGAGGAGCAGGACTTCATCGGGCCGCGTGACGTCTTCGGGCATGCCGCGCGGCTGGGTGGCCAGGTGGAGACGACACTGGTGCGGCTGTCGGCCCCTGGCGAGGTGACGTGCTTCTTCGGCACCAGGGTCACGGTGCCGACCGCGTGGGAGCCCACCGACACCGATCTTCTGATCGTGCCGGGTGGCGGTGACCAGCTGATCGACAATCCGGATGTCCACCGGAACCTTGTACGGGCACAGCAGGCCGGAGTCATCGTCGCCGGTGTCTGCACCGGCGTCATGGTGCTGTCCGCAGCAGGCTTGACCAAGGGTCGTCCGTGCACGACGCACCATCTCGCCAAGGCCGAGCTGGCCGCCCAGGGAGGCAAGGTGATCGACGCACGAGTCGTTGACGACGGGAACCTGGTGACCGCGGGCGGTGTCACCAGCGGAATCGACCTGGCACTCTGGATGGTCACCCGCGAGTGCGGATCATCCGTCGCCACCGGCGTCGAGTCCATCATGGAGTACGAGCAGCGCGGCGTCGTCTGGCGCAGCTCCTGATCGTCGTCGCACGGGAACCGCCTTGCCGAACTCGGCGTAGCCCAGCGGCGGCCCCGCAGGAACTTCGTCGGTGGCCCGCGTCGACCCGTCGGGGCGATGCGGGCCACCGACGTGCGCGAGGATCCGCCGGCCGGTCCAACCGGTCTCCTGTCGAGCAGGCCGCGGACGCCGGGAGTACGCGGGACGACGTCCTGAACGTGGAGGTCCAGGGCGTCGAGGGTGAGGTCGTCGCGGATGACAGCCGGGTCACGCAGCCGCTCGCGTCAACGATCGGCTGCGCTGGCCTACATCGCCAGCAGCATCGTGAACATGCCCACGCCCAGTACCAGATGACACGCCTCGGGCCACTGCGGCGACCACAGCACCCCGACTCCGCGGTACCGTCGGGCACCGGACGGGGCCACGGCGAAGTCGAACAGGCGGGTGCAGCTGACGACCACGCAGACACCGAAGAAGACCAGCAGCGCACCGGTGAGCCAGGCGGCACCCACCACAGGTGCCATGCCCGGCATCGCCGGCATGGCACCTGCCGCGTTCGCCATCCGCCCAGCCATGGAGACGGCCATGTAAACCATGGCCAGATGCCCGACCGCGTGCTCCAGATGGTGCCGGCGATGGCCCGCGGAGCGCACGGCGGCGGCCGCCGACCACAGGCCCGCCGGCACGAGAACGGCCACCCACAGGCCTTCGGGCAGGGCCACGCCGGTACCGACCGGGAGGGCCATCACCGCCATGCCCAGCCCCTTGAGTGCCGAGGACGCCTCCAACCGCCTCTCCTCACCGGCCAGTTGGGAGGCCAGGCGCCACCGGACCAGGCAGAGCAGCCCGGTCGCGGTCATCAACGGGACGAAGAGCCATGTCACCAGCTCGGGTTGTCGCATCCGTGTGCTCCCCCTTCCTTCGCACCACCCAGGGTGGAGGGTCGCGAGAGCCCGGAGCACGGGGGCACACTCCGCGCACGGAAGCGCAAGGGGCGTACGAGCAGCGCACGATGAGGCCGAGGAACGCATGCACAACCGCCACCCCGGGGCGGGGGAAAGCCGAGTTGGTTCGCTCTCCGAGGGAGCGTCTGCCGGGACCGCTACCGCCCCTCCCTCCCGGACCACTCCCCCACCCCGCCGCACCACCCGCGCCGCGCTGCTTCGGTCCCGACCGTTCCCGCCGGAAGAGGCGTGGCCCCTGGACTTACTAGGACGTCCAACTATATGGTCGTGACAGGTCCGCGGTGTCAGGGAAGCCGGTGTGAGTCCGGCACGGTCCCGCCACTGTGACCGGGGAGCTCGTCCTCGCAGGAGTCATGGCCACTGGCAGCCAGCCGGGAAGGCCCGAGGGCGGGCGGTGATCCGGGAGTCAGGATACCGGCCGCGGGTGGTTCGTGCTTTCCACGAGGATGGAGACGACACGCATGACTCCAGGGTGCCCGCGGTTCGCCGCCCCAACCCGTGCCGTGCAGAAAGCCCTTCGGGACAACAGGTCCTGACGGGTTCGTTCACCTCCTCCGCCGAGTCGGTCCCGCGCCGCACCACCGTGCGCCGGGCCGCCGGAGGAGGTCTCCATTCCTCCTCTCCCACCCCTGTCGAGAGAAGGAACCGATGGTCCGAGAACTGACCCATTTCATCGCCGGCAAGCGGATCCCCGGTGCCTCCGGGCGCTTCGGCGACGTCTACGACCCCAACACCGGGCGGGTCCAGGCCCGGGTACCGCTCGCGAGCCGCGCCGAGGTGGAGTCCGCGATCGCCGACGCCGAGCAGGCGCAGGTCGGCTGGGCCGCCTGGAACCCGCAGCGCCGGGCCCGGGTGCTGATGCGGTTCCTGCAGCTGGTCGAGCTGGAGAAGGACGAGATCGCCCGGCTGCTCTCCGCCGAGCACGGCAAGACCGTCGCCGACGCCCACGGCGACCTGCAACGTGGGCTGGAGGTGGTGGAGTTCGCCGCCGGGATCCCACACCTGCTGAAGGGCGAGTACAGCGACAACGCCGGCAGCGGCATAGACGTGTACTCGATGCGCCAGCCGCTGGGCGTGGTCGCCGGCATCACCCCGTTCAACTTCCCCGCGATGATCCCGCTCTGGAAGGCGGCACCCGCGCTCGCCTGCGGCAACGCCTTCGTCCTCAAGCCGTCCGAGCGGGACCCCTCGGTGCCGCTGCGGCTGGCCGAGCTCTTCCTGGAGGCGGGGCTCCCGGCCGGGGTGCTCAACGTGGTCAACGGCGACAAGGAGGCCGTCGACACCCTGCTGGAGGATCCGCGGGTGCAGGCGGTCGGGTTCGTCGGCTCCACGCCGATCGCCCAGTACGTCTACGCCACCGCCGCGGCCCACGGGAAACGGGCGCAGTGCTTCGGCGGGGCGAAGAACCACATGATCGTGATGCCGGACGCCGACCTCGATCAGGCCGCGGACGCGCTGATCGGCGCCGGGTACGGCTCGGCCGGCGAGCGCTGCATGGCGATCTCGGTCGCCGTCCCGGTGGGCGAGCAGACCGCCGACGCCCTGGTGGCCAAGCTGACCGAGCGGATCGCGGCCCTGAAGGTCGGCCGTTCGGACGACCCGGCCGCGGACTTCGGCCCGCTGGTCACCCGGCAGGCGCTGGACCGGGTCCGCGAGTACATCGGCCTCGGGGTCCAGGAGGGTGCCGAACTCGTCGTCGACGGCAGGGACTTCCGGCTCGAAGGCCACGAGGACGGCTACTTCCTCGGCGCCTCGCTGTTCGACCGGGTCACCCCGGACATGCGGATCCACCGCGAGGAGATCTTCGGCCCGGTGCTCTCGGTGGTGCGGGCGGCCGACTACGAGGAGGCGCTGCGCCTGCCCAGCGAGCACGAGTTCGGCAACGGGGTGGCCATCTTCACCCGGGACGGCGACACCGCCCGGGACTTCGCCCGCCGGGTGAACACCGGCATGGTCGGGGTGAACGTGCCGATCCCGGTCCCGATCGCCTACCACACCTTCGGCGGCTGGAAGCGCTCCGGTTTCGGCGACCTCAACCAGCACGGCCCGGACTCGATCCGCTTCTACACCCGCACCCGGACCATCACCTCGCGCTGGCCCTCGGGGGTCAAGGAGGGCGCGAGCTTCACCATCCCCACGATGGAGTGAGCAGCGTGCACGACCTGACGAAGGATCAACTCGCCATCGCGGAGACCACCCGGGCCTTCGCCGACGAGTACCTGGCCCCCGACGCGGTGGCCTGGGACCAGGCCAAGCACTTCCCGCTGGACGTCCTGCGCAAGGCGGCCGAGCTGGGCCTGGGCGGCGTCTACGTCCGCGAGGACGTCGGCGGCTCCGAACTCACCCGGCTGGACGGCGTGGTGGCCTTCGAGGCACTGGCCACCGGCTGTCCCTCGATCGCCGCCTACCTCTCCATCCACAACATGGTCGCCTGGATGATCGACCGGTACGGCACCGACGAGCAGCGCGGGCGATGGCTGCCCGGGCTCTGCTCGGCGGCGGACCTCGGCAGCTACTGCCTGACCGAACCGGGCGCCGGATCCGACGCCGCGGCGCTCACCACCCGTGCCGTGCGCGATGGTGACCACTGGGTGCTGGACGGGGTCAAGCAGTTCATCTCCGGTGCGGGCACCTCCCGGGTGTACGTGGTCATGGCCCGCACCGGCGAACCCGGCTCGAAGGGGATCTCCGCCTTCGTGGTGGACCGCGACGACCCGGGCCTGTCCTTCGGGCCGAACGAGCACAAGATGGGCTGGAACGCCCAGCCCACCCGGCAGGTCCTGCTGGACGGTGTCCGGCTGCCCGCCGACCGGCTGCTCGGCGGCGAGGGCAACGGCTTCCGGATCGCCATGGCCGGGCTCAACGGCGGCCGCCTCGGCATCGCCGCGTGCTCGCTCGGCGGCGCGCGGAGCGCCCTGGAGCGCACCACGGCCTACCTGGCCGACCGGGAGGCGTTCGGTGCCCGGCTGCTGCACGCCCCGGCCCTGCAGTTCCGGCTCGCCGACATGGCCACCGAGCTGGAGGCGGCCCGCGCCCTGCTCTGGCGCGCGGCATCCGCCCTGGACCGGGCCGATCCGAACGCCCCGCAGTTGTGCGCGATGGCCAAGCGGCACGCCACCGACACCGGCTTCGCCGTCGCCGACCAGGCACTCCAACTGCACGGCGGCTACGGCTACCTGGCCGAGTACGGCATCGAGAAGATCGTCCGCGACCTGCGGGTGCACCAGATCCTGGAAGGAACCAACGAGATCATGCGCGTCATCGTCGCCCGCGGCCTGATAGGAGCCGCCTGATGACCACCGATGTCCTCATCGAGCGCGCCGGCCACCTCGGACGGATCGTCCTCAACCGGCCGAAGGCGCTCAACGCGCTCACCCATGCGATGGTGCTGCGGATCGCCGAGGCCCTGGATGCCTGGGAGCACGACGACACCGTGGCGACGGTGGTGATCACCGGTGCCGGCGAGCGCGGGCTGTGCGCCGGTGGCGACATCGTCGCGATCCACGGCGCCGCCACCGGCGGGGACCCGCGCGCCGCCGAGGAGTTCTGGCGCGACGAGTACCACCTCAACGCCCGGATCGCCCGCCACCCCAAGCCGTACGTGGCGGTGATGGACGGCATCGTGATGGGCGGCGGCGTCGGAGTCTCCGCCCACGGCAGCGTCCGCATCGTCACCGAACGCACCAGGATCGCCATGCCGGAGACCGGCATCGGCTTCGTCCCCGACGTCGGCGGCACCTACCTGCTCGCCCTCGCCCCCGGCGAACTCGGCACCCACCTGGCCCTCACCGCCGGCTCGGTCGGCGCCGGCGACGCGCTGCTCTGCGGGCTGGCCGACCACTTCGTGCCCGCCGAGCGGCTGCCCGCGCTGCTCGCCGACCTCACCGAACTCGGCGTCCACGACGCGCTCGCTCGCCACGTGGCGGCCGCGCCGGCCGCGCCGCTGGCCGAGCTGTGCGGCTGGATCGACGAGTGCTACGCCGCCGACACCGTCGAGGACATTCTTGGCCGCCTGCTCGCCTGTGGCGACCCGGCGGCCAAGGAAGCGGCCGAGAAGATCACCACCAACTCGCCCACCGCCGTCAAGGTGGCGCTGGCCGCACTGCGCCGGGCCCGGGCGCTCGGCCCGCTGGAGGCGGTGCTCGATCAGGAGTACCGCGTCTCCTGCGCCGCGCTCGCCACACCCGACCTGCCCGAGGGCATCCGGGCGCAGGTGATCGACAAGGACCGCAATCCCCGCTGGCAGCCGGCCACCCTGGCCGACGTCACCGCTCGCGAGGTCGAGCGGCACTTCGCCCCGCTGGGCGAGCGCGAACTCGGTCTCCGTCCCGCCACACCCCTGGAGCGCTGGTGAACCGCACGATCGGATTCGTCGGGCTGGGCAACATGGGCGGCCCGATGGCCGCCAACCTCGTCAAGGCCGGACATCGCGTCACCGGCTACGACCTCTCGCCGCAGGCCTGCGAACGGGCAGCCGGGCACGGTGTGACCATCGCGGACTCGGCGGTGCGGGCGGTCGCCGGGGCCGAGGTGGTGATCACCATGCTGCCGACCGGACGACATGTCCTGGAGGCCTACCAGGAGTTGACCACGGCCGCGCACGGCGCGCTGTTCGTCGACTGCTCCACCATCGCCGTCGGCGACGCCCGGATCGCCGCCGACCTGGCGCGGGTCGCCGGGCACCGCGCGGTCGACGCCCCGGTCTCCGGCGGCGTGGCCGGCGCGGAGGCGGCGAGCCTGACCTTCATGGTCGGTGCCCACGAGGACGACTTCGCCGCGGTCGAGCCGGTGCTGTCGGCGATGGGCCGCAAGGTCGTCCGCTGCGGGTCGTCCGGGGCCGGACAGGCCGCGAAGATCTGCAACAACATGATCCTCGGCATCTCGATGATCGCCGTCAGTGAGGCGTTCGTGCTCGGGGAGAGCCTCGGGCTGAGCCACCAGGCCCTGTTCGACGTGGCCGCCACCGCCTCCGGTCAGTGCTGGGCACTCACCAGCAACTGCCCCGTCCCCGGGCCAGTTCCGGCCAGCCCCGCGAACCGGGACTACCAGGCCGGATTCGCCGCCACCCTGATGGCCAAGGACCTCGGCCTGGCCGCCGACGCCGCCATCGCCTCCGCCGTCCCGGCGGAACTGGGCCGCCGCGCCGCGGAACTGTACGCGACCTTCGCCGAGGACGGCGGCTCCGGGCTGGACTTCTCGGCCATCATCACCACCCTGCGGAAGGACCACGCATGACCTACGAGACGATCCGCGTCGAGCGCCGTGACCGGGTCGGCGTCATCACGCTCGACCGGCCGAAGGCACTCAACGCCCTCAACACCCAGCTGATGACCGAAGTGGTCACGGCCGCCCAGGACTTCGACCGCGATCCGGAGATCGGCGCGCTCGTGGTCACCGGATCGGAGCGGGCCTTCGCGGCCGGGGCCGACATCAAGGAGATGCAGGAACTCGACTTCGTCGACGCCTACCTCGGCGACTGGTTCGCCGCCTGGGACCGCTTCGGCGCGCTGCGCAAGCCCGTGGTCGCTGCCGTCGCCGGCTACGCGCTGGGCGGCGGCTGCGAGTTGGCAATGCTGTGCGACGTACTGCTGGCCGCCGACACCGCGAAGTTCGGCCAGCCGGAGATCAAGCTCGGGGTGATCCCCGGGATCGGCGGCTCGCAGCGGCTGACCCGGGCGATCGGCAAGGCCAAGGCGATGGAACTGTGCCTGACCGGCCGGATGATGGACGCCGAGGAGGCCGAACGGGCCGGCCTGGTCTCCCGGATCGTGCCCGCCGCCGACCTGCTCGACGAGGCCCTGTCGGTGGCCGGCACGATCGCCGCGATGTCCACCCCGGCGGCGATCATGATGAAGGAGAGCGTCAACCGGGCCTACGAGACCACCCTCGCCGAGGGCGTCCGCTTCGAGCGCCGGCTCTTCCACGCCACCTTCGCCACCGCCGACCAGAAGGAGGGCATGACGGCCTTCGTCGAGAAGCGCCCGCCGAAGTTCCGGCACCGCTGATCCGGACGGAGTCGGCCGGCGTACAACCCGTCCGACCACCATGACCGCCCGGTCTTGAACCCGGCCGGCCCGCCAGCTCCGGCGGGCCGGCCCTGACGCTCGACCAGCTGCCGCCCACGACGAACGGCGACTCCCTTGTCGAGCGCCCCGGTCCCCGACGAGCCTCAGGGGGTCCTCACGCAGTCGTTTTCCGGAGGTCCTCGAGCCAGCGATGGAAGAGGTCGACGCCGTGGCCGGTGAGGGCGGGGCCGTGGGCGAATCCGACGGCGGCGAAATCGCCGCCGATGCGGGTGAGGCTGTCGGCGCGCAGGTGGGGGTCGGCTGCGAGGGGTGCGGGGCCGAGTGCCAGGTCTCCGCGGTGGAAGACGGCGTCGCCGGTGAGGAGGGTTCGGCTGGGCTCGTGCACCAGGACGACGTGGCCGGGCGAATGGCCGGGGGTGTGGATGGTTCGCAGTCCGGCTCCTCCTTCGACGAGCATGCCGTCGATGAGGGGGCCGTCGGCGCGGAAGGGCCGCCAGTGCAGCTTGGGCAGGCGATCAAGGGTTCGCCCCAGCGCGCCGGAGCGGCCTTCGGCGGGGACACGTCCTCGAGCGAGCCAGGAGTGCTCGGCGGGGTGGGCCAGGATCGGCGCTCCGGTCAGCTCACGGAGCGCTGCTGCTCCTTGGACGTGGTCGGGGTGGGCGTGGGTGACCACGACGCGCTTGACGTCGGAGGGCTTGCGGCCGAGCTCGGCGAGGGTGGCGAGGATGACTCCGGGGGCACCTGCCCAGCCGACGTCGACGAGGGTGTACCCGCCCTCCCCCTCGACGAGGAAGGCGGTGTCGCGGCGGGTGGTCGGGATCCGGAAGACGCCGGGGGCGAGCTGTTCGGTCATGGGGTGCTCCAAGGGGGCGGGCAACAGTTGCGCGGGCAAGTGCTGCCCACCGGGGCGGACGACGGCGTGGCTAGGACGCGGCGGGGACGGGGAGGTAGCCTTCGCGGGCGAGTTTGGGCAGGATGCCGCCGGCCTCGAGGATGTCGAGGACCAGTGGGGGCAGGGCGCCTGCGGTCAGGCGGGTGCCGGTGGTGGTGTTCTCGACCCGGCCGCCGGCAAGGTCCAGGCGGGCGGTGTCGCCATCGCTGAAGGTGGCTCGTACACCGGGCGCGGTCAGGGCGGGGAGCCCGTGGTTGATGCAGTTCCGCAGGAAGAGGGAGTTGAACTCGTCGGCCACGAGGGCGGCGACGCCCAGCTCACGGAAGAGGGCGGCGACCGGGCGGGAGGAGCCGAGACCGAAGTTGCGCCCGGCGACCACGATGTCGCCCGGCTCGACCTGCTCCGTCCAGCCGGGGCGCAGCTCGTAGAAGATGTGCTTGGCGGCCTCGGGGATCGGGAGCTTCATGGCGAACGCCGGGTACATGGCGTCGGTGGTGATGCCGTCACCCACCGTCCAGACGCGGCCACGGATCTGGGTCTCCATCAGTTGATCCCTCCTCGGGGGTCGGTGACGTGGCCGGTGAGGGCGGAGGCGGCCACGGTGGCCGGGGAGGCCAGGTAGATCTCCGCTTCGGGGCTGCCCATGCGACCGGTGAAGTTGCGGGTGGAGGAGGTCAGGCAGACCTCGCCGGGGGCGAGCAGGCCCATGTGGTAGCCGAAGCAGGCACCGCAGGTGGAGTTGGTGACCACCGCGCCGGCGTCGGCCAGGTCCTGGAGGTAGCCGGCTCGCATCGCCTCGCGGTAGACGGCCTGGGAGGCGGGGGTGACGAGCAGCCGTACGCCGGGGGCGACCCTGCGGCCCTTGACGGTGGCGGCCGCGATGGCGATGTCCTCGAGCTGCCCGTTGGCGCAGGAGCCGATGAAGCACTGGTTCACGGGGCGCTTTTCGATCGCGGACACCGGGAAGGAGTTGTTGCTGACGCTGCCGGGACGGGCGACGTGGGGCTCGAGCCGGGAAAGGTCCACCGTGCGCACGGCGGCGTAGACGGCGTCCGGGTCGGGGTCGGCGGCCTGGCAACCGTCGGGCGCGGCACCGCGCGCGGTGAGGAAGTCGCGGGCCAGGTCGTCGATGGGGAAGGTGGAGTAGTCGGCGGAGATCTCCGCACCCTGGGTCGCGATGGTGCGGCGGTCGTTCATGGGGATGGAGGCGAGTCCGGTCCCACCGAATTCCACGTTGTGGTTGGTCGCGTCGCCCCACGTCCCGGCGATGTGGAGGAAGATGTCCTTGCCGCTGACGACATCGGGTTTGGTGCCGGTGAACTCGTAGCGCAGCGTGGGGGCGACCTGGATCCAGGTCGATCCGGTGCACAGGATCGAGTAGATCTCCGCGGGGCCCAGGCCTCGGGCGGCGGTGTTGTAAGCACCCGCGGCGCAGGTGTGGGAGTCGGTGCAGGCCAGGATCTCACCCGGGCGGGCGAGGCCGTTCTCGGCGATGACCTGGTGGCAGATACCGTGCCGGCCGACGTCGTAGAACTTCGCGATGTTGAAGTGGCGTGTGAACGCACGGGCGTTGGTGCCGGCGGTGGCGTCGCCGACGGAGGGGGCGGGGACGGCGTGGTCCATGATGACCGCGACCTTGTCGGGATCGTTGATCCTCAGTGGCTGGACCCACAGGGTGGAGAACTGCAGGTCGATCATCACGGTCATGTCGACGTCACAGACGACGGTCTGGCCTGCCGTCACCTGCTCCTTGCCGGACTTGCGGGCCAGGATCTTCTCAATCATGGTCATGCCCATGAGGCATCCACCTTCCTGTACGGAGTCGACTGCGGGGAGCCGGTCGATGCTCGGGGGGGGTGTCAGCGCCGGCCGGTCCGGTACTGCTCGCCGATGGCGCTCCATTCGCGCAGGCCGACGAGTTCGAACAGGCCCTGGGGTCCGGGGGTGAGGCCGGTGGGCGGCCTGCCGCCGAGACGCAGCAGGGCTTCGAGCCCGGCGAGGGCGAACGGGCCGAGCAGGGCACCGGGGTGGATGGCGATGCGATAGCCGAGTTCGGTGAGGGTGGTGGCGGCGGTCTCCGGGCTCAGTCCGTCCTGGACCATGTTGATCAGCAGGGGGGCCTTCACCTCGGTGGCGATCCGCTCGATCTCGGCAGCGCTCCGCGGGGCCTCGACGAAGATGACGTCAGCTCCGGCGGCGGCGTAGCGGTTGGCCCGGGTGATGGCCTCGGCGAGGCCGAGCGGGCCCCGGGCGTCCGTGCGGGCCACGATCACGGTGTCCGGGTCGCTGCGGGCCTCGAGCGCGGCCTGGAGCTTGAGCTCGAACTCGGCGGCCGGGATGAGCTCCTTGTCGGGCAGGTGGCCGCACTTCTTGGGGAACGCCTGGTCCTCCAGTTGGATGGCGGCCACACCCGCGCGCTCGTAGGCGCGCACGGTGCGGACCACGTGCATGGGCTCGCCGTAGCCGGTGTCCGCATCGGCGATCAGCGGGACGTCGCCGAGCACCTCGGCGACGATGCGGGCGCGTTCCACCATCTCGGTGGCGGTCAGCAGGCCGATGTCGGGCAGGCCGAAGCCGGCGACGGCCACGCCGGCGCCGGTCAGGTAGGCGACGGGGAAGCCGCAGCGGGCGACGAGATGGGCGGTCAGGCCGTCATGGACGCCTGGTGCGGTGATCAGAGCGTCCCGTGCCAGGAGCTGGCGCAGGCGGGCGGCGGGGGTGAGGGTGGTGGTCATGGCTGCCTCGTCTCCTGGGCGAGCGGCTCAGTCGAGAGCGCCGCGGACAGGGGCGGCGAGTAGCTCGGTCAGGAGGCCGAGGCTGGTCTGCTGCTCCAGGGCGAGGACCGTGCGCTCGATCTCCCGGGCGCGGTCCTGGCCCATGACGTGGCTGGTCAGGGTGCGGAACTTGGCGACGATCTCGTCGTTGGTCAGCGGGTCGTCCGGCCCGCCATGGGGCTGGTCGAGGGCCCGGGTGAGCTCCCGCCCGTCCTGGAGCCGGAGCGTGACCCGGGTGTTGTAGCCCGGCTGCTCCCAGGACGGATCCTGCTGGGTGTCGACCTGCTCGACGCGGGTGCGCGCGATGAGGGCCCAGACGTCGTCGGCGTCGATGCGGGAGTCGGTGAACTGGGCGGGGCCCACCACGCCGTCGAGCAGGGCGACGGCGACGGCGTAGCCGATGTTCATCTGCGCGCCGATGGTCGTCAGCGGCCGTTCCGGCTGCCACCAGCCGTGGTGGTAGACCGCGGCCGGCACCTGGATGTGGATCCCGGCCACGTCGGCGGCGGACACCTTCTCCTCGTCCCGGAGGGCGACCACGGCATCGATGGCGGGGTGCAGACCTCCCATCGCCGCGTGGTTCTTGACGGTGATCGCCTCGGTGTGCCACTGCCGGCCCAGGCCTTCGGTGATCCGGGTGGCGTCGGGGTTGTGACCCTCGCCGAAGGTGGACAGGAAGCCGCCGTAGGGGCGCTCGAAGACCCGCTTGATCCCGGTGTATCCGGCAGCCGCGAGGCCCGCGGCGTAGAAGCCGTTGCGGGCGGCCAGACCGTGGTGCATCCGCTTGGACATCGCTTCGTACTGTGCGGCCATCAGCCCGGCGGACTGGGTCGCGGCGAGGCCGAGTGCGTCCTCGAAGGCGGCCGCGTCCAGTCCGCGCAGGACTCCCGAGGCGGCCGCCGCGGCGTGGGTACCGAAGACGGAACCCGAATGCCAGCCGCGCACCAGCATCTCGGGACCGTTGAGGGACAGTCCCACGCGGGTGCCCACCTCGAAGCCGGCGATCGCGGCGCGCAGGAAGCGGTCGCCGGGGACGTGGTCGAGGTGCGCGGCCGTGGCCAGCAGGGCGGGCAGCACGAGGGAGGCGCTGTGCAGTGGCGCGGCAGGGAAGTAGTCGTCCAGCTCGAAGCCCTGGACGAAGGTGCCGTTGAGCACGACCGCGGCGGGGGCGCTGGTGGTGCGCCCCCAGCCGATGACCGGGACGCTGCCGGCGCCCTCCATCGCGAGTACCGCGTCGACCGCGGTGCGTGACCACGGCAGCTGCGCGCCGATCAGGGCGCAGCCCAGGCCGTCGAGGATCAGGTGGACGGCTCGCTCCCGTACCCGCGAAGGGACTTCCCAGCCGTCTGTCCCGCTCAGCCACCGGGCGAGCTGCCCCGTGGGGTCGTGCGCCGCTGTCGGCTGTCGGCTCTGGTCGGTGGCGAACGGCTCGGACATCGTGGCGTCTCCCAGGTCGGCGCGGGCTCCAGATCGGAGCATATTCGAATTTATAACATCTATTTTTGCTCCTGTCGTGGGGTAGGCTGCGGGCATGGCTCTCCGACGGACCTCCCTCCCCCGCACCGCCGAGGCGGTGGCGCTCACCGAGTTGCGCGAAGCGATCATCCGCGGAGACCTCGCTCCCGGCGCGCAGATCCGCCAGGGGGCCGCGGCCGAGCAACTGGGGCTGAGCGTCATCCCCGTGCGGGAAGCACTCAAGACGCTCGCGAGCGAGGGCATCGTCAGCTACCAGCCGCAACGCGGCTACGCCGTCACGGAGCTGCGCCCGGAGAGCGTCGACGACATCTTCCGCCTGCGTGAGCTGCTGGAGACCGAAGCCGAGGCGCGGGCCGCCAGCCGCGTGCGACCGGAGGACCTCGCCGCCATGCGACAGGCCGTCGAAGCCCAGCGCAAGGCCGCCGACGAGTCGGACGCCCACACCGCGATACTGGCGAACAAGGCCTTCCACTTCGCCCTGCTCGACCGCTGCGACAACGAGTGGCTGCTGCGCTTCGTGCGCCAGCTCTGGGAGGCGCTGGAACCCCACCGCGCCCTGGCCTACCGACGTGCCGCCGTCCGGGGAGACCGTTCCCGGGCGGAGGAGATCCTGCGGGAACACGAGGCGATTCTGGCCGTGCTGGAGGCAGGCGACACCGCTGAGGCTCTTGAGATGATGGCCAGCCACCGTGCGAACGGCCAAGGGGACTTCCACCGACTGCTGCGGCCCGACGGACAGTAGCCGCTGCGCGTCGACGCCGCGTCACACGAGGTGCTGGCGCCGGCCCGGAAGGCTGGACACCCGCACCCGCGACCGCCCCGTCAACCAGTCACGCGGGCCGGCCCGCGTCGGCATGGTGTGCTGTTCGACGCCCTCGGGAGGGCCCGCCGCGGCCAACATCCGTGTTCATGGCCCTGCTGCCTCAGGCCGTTCCGTCACGTCCCGCACCGATACGCCGACCAGGCAGGTGTCATCGTCGGTGTCCGCGCCGCTGTAACGCAGGAGATAGTCCAGGTGGGCTTCGAGGGCCGCCTGGCTGCCGTCCAAGGCACTGCCGGTCTTCTCCGCGAGGGCGAGCAGGCCGGCCAGGGAGGTCTGGACGGACTCGTGGCGGCGTTCGATGAGCCCGTCGGTGAACATCACCAGGGTGTCGCCCGCTCTGAGGTGGACCTCGTCCTCCTGGTAGTCGGCGTGGTCGAGGGCGCCGAGCAGGATCCCGCCGAGCTGGGGCAGGGTGTCGGCCCGGCCCTCGCGCAACAGGACCGGTGGCAGGTGACCGGCGCGTGCCCAGCGCAGCCTGCGCGTGGTGGGCTCGTAGAGGCCGCAGACGGCGGTGGCGGTGACGCTGTCGGTCAGGTGGTGGGTGACGCTGTTGAGCCAGGTGAGCAGTTGGGCCGGTCCGGCGCCGGTGGCGGCCAGGCCGCGCAGGGCGTTGCGGAGCGCGACCATGCCGGTGGCCGCTTCGATGCCGTGCCCGGCGACGTCGCCGACGCACAGCAGGATCTCTCCGGTCGGTAGCGTGAGCGCGTCGTACCAGTCGCCTCCGACCATGTGGTCCTTCTCCGCCGGTCGGTAGCGCACTGCGACATGGAGGTCGTGCAGCGTCATGGGTCCGTGGGCGGGCGGCATGATGGCGTGCTGGAGTTGCAGGGCGAGGCGGCTGCGCTCGGCGGCCTGCTGCTCGGTCTGGGCGAGTTGGTCGCGTGTCGCGGCGAGTGCGACCTCCGTCCAGTGCTGTGCGGAGATGTCCTGGTAGGCGCCGCGGACGATGTCGAGCCGCTTCTCGGCGTCGTGCACCGGCTCGGCGACCACGCGGATGTGGCGGGCGACGCCGTCGGGCCGCTGTAGCCGGAAGGCGGTCGAGGCCGGGCGCCGGTGGTGCAGGAGGGTGCGCAGGAACCGGCCGATCGCGGGCCGGTCGTCGGGGTGGGCGTGCTCGGCGAGTTGGTCGAGGGCGATCGGCTGCGCGCTCGGTGGCAGGCCGTGCAGTTCGAACAGCGTCTCGTTCCAGGCGATCTGGTGGGACTGCAGGTTCTCCTCGAATCCACCGATCCGCCCCAGGCGCTGGGCGTGTTGGAGGAGTCGTGCGACGCGTGGCGTGCCGTCGTCCAGCCGCCAGGTGACCAGCACGTTGGTTCCGTGTTGGCTGATGTTGACCTGGGCCCCGGTGTGCAGGGGGACGCCGTCGACGGTGGCGGCGAGCCGCATGTGCTTCGTGCGGAACGGCTCACCGGTGGCGAAGACGTACTCGATCTTCTCGGCCAGGCCTCCGGACTCGGCTGCGAGCGGGTAGGCCTCCAGGAGTCGTGCGCCGGCGACGGCACTGGTGGGTCGGCCGGCGAAGTCGACGAAGGCCGGGTTGACGTGTCGGATGACGAACTCCAGGGGCATCTCCGCGCTGCCGGGGGTCAGTTGAAGGATCAGGCAGGGGTCGAGGATGCCCTCGGTCAGCCGTCGCAGGTCGTCCAGGGCCGCGTCCGCCGTGTCCGCCGCGCCGTCGTGTTCGCTCCAGGTCTCCAGGGTGGCGGCGCACAGCTCCGCCAGGGCCTCGAACTGGCGCTGCAGGGGCTGGGACTGCGTCGGCAGGGGTGTTGCCCAGCAGATCTCCAGCACACCGATCAGACGTCCGCCGATCCCGGCCGGCACCACGAGACGGCCACCGGTGAATTCGTGTTGGCCGATCGAGGGCAGCCCCGCCTCGGCGAGGGTGGCGTAGCCGACGGCCGCGCGTTCGTCGAGCGCCCTGCGGGCCGGCGTGGAAACCCCGGGCGGGACGTGGCGCCAGCGCCTGGCCTCCGCTTCGCCGAACCCCGCGCTTCCCTCGAGGGAGAGCGACTGGTCGGGGTGGGCGGCCCAGATCGCGACGGCGCTGGCGCCGAGCGGGCGCAGGGCGTGGTGGAGCATCGAGCGGGCCGCCGACTCGGTGTCACCTGCGGCGAGCACACGGGCCTCGGCGCTGCGCAGCCGCAGGGCGGCCGGGTCCGGCCGGTGTGCGGATGTGGTCACGAAGTCGCGGGCGACGGCGGAGATCTTGTCGGTGGCGACCTGGTTGACGAGGTCGGCCGCGAACTCGAGGACCGGCACCCGGGCCTGCTCGGCCAGGGCGGTCAGCTGTGCCGCAGCCTCGGTCGGGCCGCAGTGCAGCCGCCCGATCAGCACGCCGGCCGCCATTTCGATGAGGGAGCGGCCGGCGGTGTCGGCGTGGGCCCGCGCGAGTTCCGCGCGCAGCCGCTCCACGGTGAGGGCGAGCCTGGCCACCGCGGCGGGCGCCCGGTGGGCCGTGGGTCGGGCGGGAGGCATCTCGAGCGGGGCGCCGTCGCACTGCGTTCCGATCGTGCGCGCACCGGGAGCGGGGGCCGTCGCCGCGGGACTGCCCGCGGCGGGGTCGAGGGGGTGGTGCACGGCGGTCTCCTGGGAAGGCTCGGGTGGCTGTCTCCGGGTCGCGGACCTACCTGGTGAGTTGGTCCTTGATGCGGCTGATCAGCTCGGCGGCGTCGACCGGTTTGGTGATGTAGTCGCTGGCGCCGGAGGCCAGGCTCTTCTCCCGGTCGCCGAGCATCGCCTTCGCGGTGACGGCGATGATCGGCAGGTGCTCGTGTTCGGGCATGGCCCGGATCGTGGCTGTGGCGGTGTAGCCGTCCATCTCCGGCATCATCACGTCCATGAGGATCACGTCGACCCCGCTGTGTGCGGCGATGGCGTCGAGTGCGGCGCGCCCGTTCTCGGCCTGGAGGACCCGCATTCCGTGCAGCTCCAGGATTCCGGTGATCGCGTAGAGGTTGCGCTCGTCGTCGTCCACGACGAGGGCGGTGCGGCCGGCCAGGCTCGGGTCGACGTCCGAGTCCCAGGCGGGTTCGGTGCGACGCACGAGCGGCAGGATGTCGCCGGGCCGGTCGGCGCTCATGTGCAGGGCGACGCGTTCGCGCAGTTCGTCGAGGCTGGAGAGGATCTCCAACGGCCGCGTCACGCCACTGTCGCGGGCGAGCAGTTCGTCATCGGTCGCGATCCCGCGGCTTCGGTGAGCGAGGATCGGCACCGTGTGCAGGGCCGGGTCGCGTTCCATGTCCTTCAGGAACGCGATGGCGGCGCCGTCGGGCAGGTCCAGCTCCAGGACGACGCAGTGGCAGGGGCTGGTGGCCAGAGTCGCGGCCGCCTCCTGGGCGCCGACGGTGGTGATGACCTCCACCTCCTGCTCCGGGGAGCGGGGCAGGTCCGCGAGGGCGTTCTCGGCCACCAGCGTCAGGAGGCCGTGGGCGCGGGACTCGACGACGAGCAGGCGGCGCGGCCGGGCGGGCGCGCTGCCGGCCGGCGGCTGGCCGTCCTGGTCGTCCTGGCCGTCAACGGCGTCGGCCACCGCCTCGGGCGCCGCGGGTGCCCGGTCCGATCCGGCTTCGTCGACATCGGCGCGGGCGGTGGGCAGGTAGAGGGTGAAGGTGCTACCGCGGCCCAGGGTGCTCTCCACCGTGATCGCGCCTCCCAGCAGGTAGGCGATCTCGCGGCTGATCGACAGGCCCAGCCCGGTACCCCCGTACTTGCGGCTGGTGGTGCCGTCCGCCTGCTGGAAGGCCCCGAAGACCGTCTCCAGGTGCTGCGGCGCGATCCCGATGCCGGTGTCCACGATCCGGAAGGCGAGCACCTGGCCCCCGCGCCGGACGGCGTCCGGGATCCGCTCTTCGTCGACCGGTTCCATGTGCAGCTCGACCCGGCCCTTCTCGGTGAACTTGACCGCGTTGGAGAGCAGGTTGCGCAGCACCTGGCGCAGCCGGTAGTCGTCCGTGAGGAGTTCGGCCGGCACCCCGGCGTCGGTGCGCACGCTGAAGGTGAGGTTCTTCTGACCGGTCATCGGACGGAAGGTGGCCTCGACGTAGTCGAGCAGCTTGCGCAGCGACACCACCTCGACGTTGAGGTCCATCTTCCCGGCCTCGACCTTGGACAGGTCGAGGATGTCGTTGATCAGTTGCAGCAGGTCGGATCCGGCGGAGTGGATGATGCCGGCGTACTCGACCTGCTTGGCCGTCAGGTTCCGTGTGGGGTTCTGGGCGAGCAGCTGGGCCAGGATGAGCAGGCTGTTGAGCGGGGTGCGCAGTTCGTGGCTCATGTTGGCCAGGAACTCCGACTTGTAGGTGGAGGCCACCGACAGCTGGTGGGCGCGGTCCTCCAGCTCCTGGCGGGCCTGCTCGATCTCCAGGTTCTTCGTCTCGATGTCGCGGTTCTGCGCCGCCAGCAGCTCGGCCTTCTCCTCCAGTTCGGCGTTGGAGGCCTGCAGCTCCTCCTGGCGGGCCTGCAACTCCTGGGAGCGGGCCCGGAGTTCGCCGGTGAGCCGCTGGGACTCGCCGAGCAGCTCGTCGGTGCGGGCGTTGGCGATGATGGTGCTGACGTTGCCTCCGATCGCCTCCATCAGCTGGTCGAGGAAGTCCCGGTGGATCTGGGTGAACGACTGGACGGAGGCCAGTTCGATGACACCCAGCACCTGGTCCTCGACCACGATCGGCAGCACGATCAGGGCCAGTGCCTCGGTGCGACCGAGGCCGGAGCAGGCGGCGAGGTAGTCGGGGGGCAGCTGGTCGACGGCGATCGTCCGGCGACTACGGGCGGCCTGACCGACGAACGACTCGCCGAGCCGGAAGCGGGTGGGACGCGAACCGTCCGGGAACGCGTAGGACCCGACGAGGTTCAGGACCGTCCCCTCTCCGGTCTCCTCGGCGAGGTAGAAGGCGCCGCACTGGGCCAGGACCAACGGCGTCAGCTCATCCATGATCGACTCGGCGACGACGCCGAGGTCGCGCCGGCCCTGCATCAGCGCCGAGATCCGGGCCAGGTTGGTCTTCAGCCAGTCCTGCTCCTCGTTGGCCCGGGTGGTCTCGCGCAGGGACTCCACCATGAAGTTGACGTTGTCCTTGAGGTCGGCGACCTCGCCGGAGGCGTCCACGGTGATGGAGCGGGTGAGGTCGCCCTCGGCGACGGCGCCGGTCACCTCGGCGATCGCGCGGACCTGGCGGGTGAGGTTGCCGGCCAGTTCGTTGACGTTCTCGGTGAGCCGCTTCCAGGTGCCGGAGACGCCCTCGACCTCGGCCTGGCCGCCCAGCCGGCCCTCGCTGCCCACCTCACGGGCCACCCGGGTCACCTCCGCCGCGAACGAACTCAGCTGGTCCACCATGGTGTTGATGGTGGTCTTGAGCTCCAGGATCTCGCCGCGGGCGTCCACGTCGATCTTGCGGGTGAGATCGCCGTTGGCGACCGCGGTGGTCACCTGGGCGATGTTGCGCACCTGACTGGTCAGGTTGTGCGCCATGAAGTTGACGTTGTCGGTGAGGGCCTTCCAGGTCCCGGCGACGTTCGGGACGCGGGCCTGGCCGCCCAGGATGCCCTCGGTGCCGACCTCGCGGGCCACCCGGGTGACCTCGTCGGCGAAGGCGGAGAGCGTGTCGACCATGGTGTTGATCACGTCGGCGAGAGCGGCGACCTCGCCCTTGGCCTCGACGGTGATCTTCTGGGAGAGGTCGCCCTTGGCGACGGCGGTGGCCACCTGGGCGATCGAGCGGACCTGACCAGTGAGGTTGGAGGCCATCACGTTGACGTTGTCGGTCAGGTCCTTCCAGGTCCCCGAGACGCCGCGAACGGTGGCCTGACCCCCGAGGTTACCGGCGGTGCCGACCTCGCGGGCCACTCTCGTGACCTCGTCGGCGAACGCGGAGAGCTGGTCGACCATCGTGTTGATGGTCTCCTTCAGCTCCAGGATCTCCCCGCGGGCGTCGACGCGGATCTTCTGTGTCAGGTCCCCCTGCGCGACCGCCGTGGTCACCTCCGCGATCGAGCGGACCTGCGCGGTCAGGTTGTCCGCCATGACGTTCACGGACTCGGTGAGGTCGCGCCAGGTACCCGACACGTCCCGCACGTCGGCCTGGCCGCCCAGCCGCCCCTCGGTGCCGACCTCGCGGGCCACCCGGGTCACCTCGCCGGCGAAGGAACTCAGCTGGTCGACCATCGTGTTGATGGTGTCCTTGAGCTCCAGGATCTCGCCCCGCGCGGTGACCGTGATCTTCTGCGACAGGTCCCCCTCGGCGACGGCGGTGGCCACCTGGGCGATCGAGCGGACCTGGCCGGTCAGGTTTCCGGCCATGAAGTTCACCGAGTCGGTGAGGTCGCGCCACGTGCCCGAGACGCCCTTGACATCGGCCTGCCCGCCGAGGATGCCCTCGATGCCCACCTCGCGGGCCACCCGGGTCACCTCGCCGGCGAAGGAGCCGAGCTGGTCGACCATCGTGTTGACGGTGTTCTTCAGCTCCAGGATCTCCCCGCGGGCGTCCACCGTGATCTTCTGCGACAGGTCCCCCTTGGCCACCGCCGTGGCCACCTGCGCGATGTCACGCACCTGGGTGGTGAGGTTGCCGGCCATGGCGTTGACCGAGTCGGTGAGGTCCTCCCACGTCCCCGAGACGCCGGGCACCTGCGCCTGACCTCCCAGCCGCCCCTCGGTGCCGACCTCGCGCGCTACCCGGGTCACCTCGGAGGTGAACCGCGACAACTGGTCCACCATCCCGTTGAACACGGTGGCGATCTCACCCAGCAGACCGTCCGCGTCACCCGGAAGCCGGGTCCCGAAGTCACCGTCGCGCACCGCCGTCAGGCCGGCCAGCAACAACCGCAGCTCCGGCTCACCGATCTGGGCGACCGCGGTGCTCCCGCCGTCGCCACCGCGTGCACCATTGGGCGGAGTTGAGCCAGCCATCGAACGTCGCCTCCCTAGAGCCCGCCTCCGGCCCGCACCCGGGCGGGCGCGCCCCGGACACTGCCGGGCACTGACGGCCAAAGGCACAGGCACGTACCGCCTGGGAGGCTATCGCAGTCCTTACCCGAACAGAAAAGTGTCGTAAAAGCCCCTGCCACCGAGCCCTGCGGCAAAGGATCCGCGCGCACCGCTGCCCGCCAGGGCATGCCTGACGGCCCGGTACCTCCCGGGCCTGCGCAGCTGCTCGTGCGGGGCTCGGGGCCCGGTCCTCAAAGCCGCGTCACGAATGTGGCGTTGGGGGGTTGCGGGTGCCGGCCGAGTACAGGCGGACGGCACCCGTCCCGCGGAGTTCGCCCCGCGGCCTGCCGCGGGGCGAACCGGCGAGCTACCCGTGGGGCAGGAGGGCGGCGCGGAGCTTGTCCAGGGTGCGGGCGAGGAGACGGGAGACGTGCATCTGGGAGATGCCGAGCTCGCGGCCGATCTCGCTCTGGGTGAGGTCGGCGCAGAAGCGCAGTGACAGGATGCGGCGCTCGCGCTCCGGCAGTTCGGCGATCAGCGGCTTGATCGTCTCCAGCGCCAGAACCTGCTCGTAGGACGGCTCCACGAAAGCCAGTCGCTCGACGAGGCCGGGGCCGTCCTCGTCGAGGGTGGGGGCGTCCAGCGAGCGGGTGGACTGTGCCTGGGAGGCGATGAGACCTTCCCGGACCTCGGCCTCGGGCAGGTCGAGGTGGGCGGCGAGTTCGGCGGCCGTGGGCACCCGGTCCAGCACCTGCTCCATCGCGTCGGAGGTCTTGGCCAGGGTGAGGCGCAGCTCCTGGAGGCGGCGCGGGACGTGCACCATCCAGCCGGTGTCCCGGAAGAAGCGTTTGATCTCGCCGGTGATCGTCGGGATCGCGAAGGTGGCGAACTCCACGTCGTAGGAGGGGTCGAAGCGGTCGATCGCCTTGATCAGGCCGACCGTGCCGACCTGCAGGATGTCCTCGAGCGGCTCGTGGCGGTGCGCGAACCGGCCCGCGGAGAAGCGCACCAGCGCCATGTTCAGCTCGACCAGGGTGGCGCGCACGTACGAATGCTCGTCGCTCTCCTCGGCCACCGTGCGCAGGCGCGTGAAGAGCACCTTCGAGAGCTCGCGTGCGTCGGCAGGGCAGACCGTGGCGAGGTCGTCCACCTCGATACCCAACCCTGCCGCCACGGAGCGCAGTTCGGGAGTGCTTGCGATACGGACGACGGTGCTGGGCGAATCGACTGACACTGTGGCCGACATGCTCGCGCTCCTCTGCTTGTCGCGTCTTCCGTCAACCCGTTCCTCCGGGTGCGGCGTAACGCGGCCTCTGCTGCCCGCGATCCGGAACGAGAATCCCCCATCCAGCGAAACACTACAGAAACTGCATGAATACTCCACGAATACCGCCGGCTGGCCCATGAGACCGACCGGCTCACCCCCGTTCCCGGGCGACCACCGATGGGCCGTGGCACACTTGGGCGGCAGCGCCGGATCCCAGTGCAGAGGAGCGTCATGCCCAGTAGTGCCGGTGAAGGAGCCGGATTCACGACAGCTCGACTGGCGGTGGGGACTCGGGGCCACGACCGCAGCATCGTCATCTCGCCGGCCGGTGAGCTGGACCACGACAGCGTCGGCCTGCTCCACGAGCGGCTGGATGCGGCGCTCGCCCGGCTGCGCGACCATGCGGCGAACGGCGTCGTGGTCGACTGCCGCGAGCTGCGCTTCTGCGACTCCACCGGGCTCAACGCCCTGCTCGGCGCCCGGCTCGACGTCGAAGCGGCCGGGGGGAGCCTGGTGCTGACCGCTCTGCGGCCCGCCGTGGCCCGGGTGTTCGAGATCACTGGTGCCGACACGGTGTTCGACATCCGTCCCGACCTGAGCGCCGTCATCACGCACTGAATCCGCCCCGGCCGCGTGTCCGGACCCGATCAGTGGGCAGGCGAGGTCACAGCAGTCAACCCCTTCCCCCCGCACCCAGGTCACCAGAGTGAGGAAAGATGAGCGCGAGCGATTTCCGGACCACCGCTCGGCCGGTGCTGCCCTCGCTCCCGTCGCACGGCCAGATCCGTCGGCTCGCCCTCAGCGGTGCCGCCGGCACGGTGGGACGCTGCCGCGACCACACCCGGCAAGCGCTGCACGACTGGGGCTGGCTGCCCACCGACGACCCGGACCGGCAAGCGCGCGCCGACGACGTCCTGCTGATCGTCTCGGAACTGGTCACCAACGCCTGCCGGCACGCCGGCGGGCCCGACCAGCTGATCCTTCACGCGGCCGGGCAGCGGCTGCGGATCGACGTGCTGGACGGGCTCACCACACCACCGCGCCTCCGCGTACCGCACAGCCCCGGGCAACCCGGCGGTCACGGCCTGCGCACCGTGGCCCTGCTGGCCAGCCGCTGGGGCACCACACCACGGGGCGACCAGCCAGGCAAATCCGTCTGGGCCGAGCTCGACCTCCCGACACACTGACCCGCCGGAGCCCGGCACTGGTCGGGAGCACGGCGCACAGCATGGCCGGGCACCCGGCTGCCCGGCCGGGCCGGTCCTGGATGTCCGCGGACGGCGTCAGTTGGCGCCGGCCGTCGGTTCCAACACGAAGACGGGGATCACCCGGTCCGTGTTCGTCTGGTACTCGGCGTAGTCCGGCCAGACCTCGACCGCGCGGGACCACCACAGCTCCCGCTCCGTACCCTCGACCCTGCGGGCCGTCATGTCCTGCCGCACGGTGCCGTCCTGGAACTCGACCTGTGGGTGCGCGACCAGGTTGTAGTACCAGGTGGGATGCTTGGGCGCACCGCCCTGGGAGGCCACCACGGCGTACGCTCCCCGGTGCTCCACCCGTATCAGCGGGGTCTTGCGGATCTTGCCGCTCCTGGCCCCGAGGCTGGTGAGAACGACAACGGGCGCGCCCTCCAAGGTCGTTCCCTCGGTGCCCCCGGAACTCTCGTACAACGCGACCTGGTCACTCACGAACTGGTCCGGGCTCGGCTGGTACTCGCCGCTGAGAGGCATGCTGTTCTCGTCCCACTGGAGGAGGACCCACCGCGACTGAACTGGTGTCAGCCGCTCGGGGCCCTCGGTCGGATCTGTCGCCTCCATGATTCACCGGAAGACCGCCGCTCGGTAGGGGCGGCGCGGTGGCGGCATGTGCTCAGGAGCACCGAAGACCGCCGGGCCACCCGGGCAACCGCGGCGGATGCCCAGGTGGTCGGCCATGACCACGGTGTGCACGCGGTCGGAGCAAGCTCACCAGCGCATCGGTGACGCCAGGCCCACGGCGCGCAACGACCACACCAGCCAACCCGTTGAACGAACGCCCACCGCCCTCGAACTGAGCACAACCACCTCCCTTGGACGCGTTCATCCGGCGCCGGCCCGAGTCGCGCCGACATCACGGCCTCGTACAGGGATCGGGGATCAACTCGCATCGGGACGCCCTCTCCAACCCCCTCCCATCGCCCGCGGGGGCGATCACGCCAGCGGGGATCCGGCGGGCTCGCCCCGGGGTTCGGTCACGGCTGGGTGCTCGGCGATGGCTCGGGCGACGTCGAACGGCACGATGGTGGCGGCGACGTGCGGCAGCCGACTGGCGGCGTGCGCGATCGAGTCGCCGCTGCGGGCGTGCAGCAGGCGGCCGGCCAGCGGCCCGTAGGCGCGGCGCGGGATCAGCAGCGTGAGGTCGGTGCGGCCGTCGGCGGTGAACTGGGCGGCGTGGGCGGCCATGGCGTGGTGCAGGCGTCGGTCGGGGCACTCGACGACGTCCAGTGGGAGGTCAGCGGCCTGGTTGGCCTCCCACTGCTGCCTCAGCTCTGCGGTGTGCTGCTTGTCCAGCATGAAGTGCACGGCTCGCAGTTCGTCGGGACGCAGGCCGCGGGCGTGGTGGAGAGCCTTGACGGCGGCGAGGTCGAGCCGGTCCACCAGGACGCAGACGACGCTGCGCTCGGCCCGCACCGCCGTGGCGGAGGCGGGTGCGGCAGCGAGCGCGGCCCGCTCGGCGCGGTAGCGGTCGTTGGTGCGGACCAGTGCCCAGACACCGAGCGGGAAGACCAGCACGACCATCCAGGCTCCCTCGGTGAACTTGGTCACGGTGAACACCACCACGACCGCCGCGGACGCCGTGGCTGCGCACGCGTTGAGCACGATCTTTGCCGTGCGGCGTTCTTCCCGCCGCACCCAGTGGTGCCTGACCAGTCCCGCGGCCGCCATCAGGAAGCCCGTGAAGACCCCGATCGCGTACAGCGCCACCAGTTTGGTGAGGTTGCCCCGGGTGACGACCAGCAGGGTCAGCGAGGCGACGGTCAGCACGATGATCCCGTTGGAGAAGGCCAGTCGGTGGCCGCGCAGGGTCAGCCGGCGGGGCAGGAAGGAGTCCTCGGCGACGAAGCTGGCCAGGAACGGGAAGCCGTTGAACGAGGTGTTGCCGCCGGTGTAGAGGATCAGCGCGGTGGCGACCTGGACGAAGGTGAACATCACGTTCCCGAAGCCGCTCTGACCGAAGACCAGGTGCGCCTCCTGGGCCAGCACGGTCGGGCTGCCCGAGGAGTACGGCACCGCGTGGGTCCGCCAGGCGAGCGCGGAGACGCCGAGCACCAGCAGGCCGAGTACGCAGCTCATGATCACCAGTGTGCGGCGGGCGTTGGGTCCCTGCGGATCGCGGAAGGCACTGACACCGTTGGAGATGGCCTCCAGGCCGGTCAGCGACGACCCGCCGTTGGCGAAGGCCCGCATCATGATGAAGAGCGAGGCACCCATCAGGACACCGCCGCCACGGTGGCCGACCTCGATCACACCGGGCGCGTGCAACTGCGCGTCGGTGAGCCGTGGCAGGTCACCGAGGAGGAGGCGGATCAGGCCGACCACGACGGTCAGGCCGGCCCCCAGGACGAACAGGTACGTGGGCACCGAGAAGGCCTTTCCGGCCTCGCGGATGCCGCGCAGGTTCCCGTAGCAGAGCAGCAGGACGACGCCCACGGTGATCCACAGCTTGTCACCCTCGATGTCCGTGTGCAGGAGCAGTTGGAGCAGCGAGGCCAACGCGTCGGTGCCCGCCGAGGTCTGCACGGCGACCGTCACGACGTAGTCGATCAACAGCGCGACGGCCGCGACCTGGGCCACTCGCGGGCCGAAGTTCTCGCGCGCCACGACGTAGCTGCCGCCGGCCCGGGTGTACGTCACCGCGACTTCACGGTAGGAGAGCGTGAGCAGGAACAGCAGTGCCAGGATCACTCCGGTGACCGGCATGACCAGGGCGAACCCGGCCACACCGACCGCCGGGACCAGTTGGGTCAGCATCTGCTCGGTCCCGTAGGCACTGGAACTGATGCAGTCCGGCGCCAGCACGCCCAGCGCCACCGTCTTCGACAGCTTCTCGTCCCGCAGCTCGGACGTCACCAACGGCCGTCCCAGCAGTGCCCTCTTCAGACGGTATCCCGCCCGCTCCGACGCCCGCACCGACATCCCTCCCTCGTGCTCCGTGATCGCACCGACATGCTCCGGTGCCGGCTTCCTGATCCACCTCTGTGCGTTGGCCACGCCGCCCGGCAGCGCGCTGTGCCGTTCGCCACAGCCACGGAAGGCTGAAGGGGTGGGCGCCCGGTCCCGGCCATCGACGGCATCCACCCCACTCGTCCGGGCGTTTCACGGCGATCTGTGGCCTGGTGCCGGACATCGTGCACTGCGCTAGGAGTGGCCAGGCCGCTGGGGGTTCGTGGTCTCGGCTCCGTGCGCGAAGCCCCCGGCGTCGTCGACGTTCCGGCGGGGTGCGGTCTGGGACCGCAGGCGTGGGAGGACGGCGCGCAGGTCGCGCAGGAACATGTCGGCCAGGTCGTGACTGAAGCCGTTGCGTACCACGATGCGCAGGACGTCGAGGTCGGTGCGGTTGGGTGGGAGGGAGTAGGCGGGTACGAGCCAGCCGTGTTCCCGCATCGCGGCGGAGACGTCGAAGACGGAGAAGCTGGTGATGTCGTCGCGGACGCGGAAGGCGAAGACGGGCAGTTGGGAGCCGTCGGTGATGAGCTCGAAGGGGCCGAGGGATGCTATCTGGCCGGCCAGGCGGGTGGCGATGTCGCGACAGGTGCGCTGGATGCGGCGGTAGCCGTCGAAGCCCAGGCGCAGGAAGTTGTAGTACTGGGCGACGACCTGGGCTCCGGGCCGGGAGAAGTTGAGGGCGAAGGTGGGCATGTCGCCGCCGAGGTAGTTGACGTGGAAGACCAGGTCCTCGGGCAGCGCGGCGGCGTCGCGCCACAGGGCCCACCCGACGCCGGGCATCACCAGGCCGTACTTGTGGCCGGAGGTGTTGATGGAGGCCACCCGGGGCAGGCGGAAGTCCCATGCGAGGTCGGGCTCCAGGAAGGGGGCCACCATGCCCCCGGAGGCGGCGTCCACGTGGATGGGGATGTCCAGGCCGGTCCGTTCGTGGAGGCGATCGAGTTGGTGGGCGAGTTCGGCGACCGGCTCGTAGCTGCCGTCGAAGGTGGAGCCCAGGACGGCGACCACGCCGATGGTGTTCTCGTCGCACAGCTCGACCGCTCCCTCGGGGGAAAGGTGGTACCGCCCGGCCTCCACCGGTACGTAGCGGGCCTCGACGTCGAAGTAGTTGGCGAACTTCTCCCAGCACACCTGCACGTTGATGCCCATGACCAGGTTCGGTCGGTCCGCCGCCCGCTCCTTGCGGCTGCGCTCGTGCTGCCAGCGGCGCTTGAGCGCGAGTCCGGCGAGCATGGCGGCCTCGCTGGAGCCGGTGGTCGAGCATCCCACCGCCTGTTGAGGGTCGGGGGCGCACCACAGACGCGCGAGCATGGCCGTGCAGCGGGCCTCGAGTTCCGCGGTCTGCGGGTACTCGTCCTTGTCGATCATGTTCTTCTCGGCGCACTCGGCCATCAGCCGCTGGGCCTGCGGCTCCGCCCAGGTCCCGACGAAGGTCGCCAGGTTCAGGCGCGCGTTGCCGTCCAACATCAGCTCGTCGTGGACGACCTGATAGGCCGTGTCGGGATCCATCTCCCGGCTGGGCAGCTCGTCACGCGGCACGGCCAGCGGTTCGCGGGTGAAGAGCGGATTGACCGTCAGGTCCTTGTGGCTGCTGCGGTGATGGCGAGGATGCTTCAGTGGCACGGGAACTCCCCTTGTGCGCGGGTTGGTGTGGACTCCCGGCTACCCCGGTCGGTCGCTGCCATGCCCTGCCTCCCGCCCCCGTCGCCGTGAACGGTCCCTTCACGACGCCGTCCGCACGGTGTCGCTGGAAAATCCTCCGAATATCGCCGCGGGACCGGGGCAGCAGAGCGTCTGACTCCGCCCATTCGATGCCGAGGAGGCCGGTTCCCGTGGCTGTCCTGTTGCTCGTTCTCCTACTCACCCTGCTGCTGTTCGGGCTCGGCTTCGCCGTCAAGGTCCTGTGGTGGGTCGCCGTCATCATGTTCGTGCTCTGGCTGATCGGCTTCATCGCCCGCACCACCGACGCGGCCGGCTCCCGCAGCCGCTGGTACCGCTGGTAGATCGGTGGCTCCACGCGGCACGTCGAAGTGCGCCGGGGTGCGTCCACGTCCCTGCGGGGACACGGACGCACCCCGGGCAGTGACCCGCTCGACGTTTCCCGAGGGGCGTCCTCGGTGCCCGCTCGGTGGATCAGGGGTTGACGCCGAGGACAGTGAATCCGTGAGGACTGGACACTGGAGCCATTGTCATGACCCTGGCTATCGTCTCGCTGCTGGTGCCGGCGAGCTTGGCGGCCGTTGCGGCCGCACTCCTTCCCCTGAACGTGGTCGTCGTCGCCAACGCAACCGGCGCCGCCGCCTGGACCGCGCTCTGGACCGCGCTCGGCTACAGCGCCGGCACGGACATCGACCCCCTCTACCACCAGGCCGCGCGCTACCAACTCCTACTGCTGCCCGCCGCCGCGCTGCTCGTCGCCACCCTCACCGCCCGCGTGCTCTGGCGGCAGCACCGCCCACGCCCCGACTGTGGTGGCCGCGCCCGCCGCGCGATCCGGACACGCCTGGGCTGGGCGAGGACGAGACGGGCGAGGGATGAGTGCGTGCGGCCCCGTGCTGGCGCGCCCGGGCACGTGTCCTCATCGGCGGACCGTGAGGCCGTCCAGGGTGAGGTCGAGCAGGCGCTCGGCTTGCTGTCGGTGTTCAGCGCCCGCCGAGGTGAGGGCGATGCCTTCGAGGGCGGCGCTGATGTCGGTGGGCCTGATGTCGGTACGGATCATTCCGGCAGCCGCGCACGCGTCCATGAGTGAGGTGATGGCGGCCTGGATCATCTCCCGGCTGTGACCGTAGGGGTTGCCTCCCGTCGCGGCGATGGCGCGCAGTGCGTCGATCATGCCGTACTTGGCAGTGACGTAGTCCAGGAAGAGGCGTGTCCACGCGCGCAGGGCTTCGGCGGGTGGCTTCCGCGCGAGCAGGGCGGGAACCGCGTCGCACAGGTGGGCCACCTCGTTGCGGTAGACCGCCTCGACCAAAGCCTCCCGAGTGGGGAAGTTGCGGTACAGGGTCGCGCTGCCCACGCCCGCCTCCTTGGCGATGCGCTCCATCTGGGCGTCCAGCCCCTGCGTCGTGAACACGCGCACGGCGGCGGTGAGGATCTTCTCCCTGTTGCGCCGCGCGTCAGCCCGCAACGGTCGGTGTGCTTCGTCGGCCATCAGTGCTCGCCGTCCCCTCTCATGTGCCCTCCAACTTGCCAAGCGGAGACGCCCCCACTTAGCCTGAACAAACGGGGAAGCCCCCACTTTCACTGTAGGTCAACGCACCGACCGGCGCACACCCACGTAAGGAAGCTGATCATGTCGGGTATCCAGGGCAAAGTCATCGCGATCACAGGTGCCAGCAGCGGAATCGGCGAAGCGACCGCGACCTACCTCGCCGAAAGAGGCGCCCGGCTCGTACTCGGCGCCCGCAGGGAGGACCGACTGAACGCTGTCGTGGACAGCATCACGGCCAAGGGCGGCACCGCCACCGGCGTCATCGTCGACGTCACGCGCCGCGAGGACCTCCAGCGCCTCACCGACACGGCGATCGAGCAGTTCGGCCGACTCGACGTCCTCGTCTCCAATGCGGGCACGATGGCCGTCTCTCCGTTCGACGACCTGCGCCAGGACGACTGGGACTCCATGGTCTCCACCCACATCACAGGCCTGCTCAACGGCATCGGGGCGGCACTGCCCGTCTTCCGCCGACAGCACTCCGGCCAGTTCGTCAACGTCGGCTCCACCGCGGCCTACGTCGTCAAGCCCCCGCAGGCCGTCTACGCGGCCACCAAGACGGCGGTGAAGGTGCTCACCGAGGGCCTGCGCCAGGAATCGGGCCCCGACCTGCGCGTGACCCTCGTCTCGCCCGGCTTCACCAACACCGAGGGCGTGGGCAAGGGGGCGGGCCCCGAGATCGCGGCCGCGATGACCCGGCAGCGCGACGAGATCGCCATGCCGCCCTCCGCCATCGCCTCGGCCATCGGCTACGCCATCGAGCAGCCCGACGGCGTCGATGTCAGCGAGATCGTCGTCCGTCCCACCGCGCAAGCCTGACAACGCCACGGGAGCCGCTCGCATCCGCGCGGTCCGGTCGCTTCCCGCCGGTTGCGGCTGGGAGTGCAGCGCGCGCAGCAGCAGGCGGGCCAGCCGGCTGATCGCTCGAACGCGGCGTGGAGAGGGACGTGGCGCCTACGGCGCTGCACCACGGCCTCGGTGTGCTGCCGTGCTATCCGCTCGTCAACGGCATGCTGACCGGGAAACCGGTGGGCGGTTCGGGTCGCCCCGGACCGCCCACCCTTGACGAATGCGTGCGTGGTCTACGGGTGGTAGGCCTGGGTGATCGAGGTGATCACGTTCTGGCCGTTGGCCGTGATGAGGTACTGGTTGCCGAAGCAGGCGCCGGGTGCGGCCACGGCGCTCGGGTTGTGCAGGCAGTCGTCCTGCTGCTTCATGAACGCGTCCAGGCTGACCGGCTGCGGGGTGGCACCGTTCAGGACGTAGGTCTTGACGTCGTTGCTGAACGTGTAGACGACCGGGCTGCCGTAGCTCTCGTAGTAGCCGTCGTCCGGGACGTCGGAGCCGCAGACGAACTTGGTGGGCTTGGCCTTCATCCACACCGAGGTCATGTAACCGTTGTCGGTGGCCTCCACCACCACCTGACCAGCCAGATCCTGCTTCGCCGCCGCCGTACAGTCCTGATTCGGGGCGGCACCGCCCGACGGCCTCACACCAGTCGGCTTGGCACCGGTCGGCTTGCCACTCGGCCTGGCGACACCGGTCGGCTTCGCCGCACCGATGGGCGCGGCCGACTGGGTGGGGGCCGGCTGGGCGCCGCCGCCGGTGGACGCCACGGCGCCGGCCGTCGACGAGCCAGCGGCACCGTCGATCTCGTCCGGGCCACAAGCGGCCAGAGCGAGACCAACGCACACGGTGGCGACAGCGGTTATGGCGAGACGGGTGGCCTTCATGGCGAGTTCCCCCAGGGAGCGGTGAGTGATACTGACTGGCCGTCAGGGCCGATCACTTATTTCTACGCGCCAAGCGCCAGCACAGATCCCCCTGTTGCGCCCCTGTGACAAGGACCGGACAACCCCGCATCGTTGTCGCAGCCGTACCCCTCAATGCGCCTGCCGCGAACGCCCCCGGCGGACGGAATCCCCTGATGAGCCCTTGACGCGATCCACGGGGGTGCCCGTACCCGCAGCGCCCCCCGATGTCCTCACCCGCAGCTCGGCCACCCCGACCGGATCGACGCCGCCATGAAGGCGTGAAACTCGCCACCGGCAGCCCCGCCCATCCCACGATGGCTGCCAGCCCCGTTCGCGCGGCGCCTGTGCCCCGTGGGCGTCCCCGGTGGGCGGCCGGCCGGGACGGCCGCACCTCGCGCAGAGTCGGAGCTGGCTGGAACCGGCCCGAACGGTGGGTCGGTCGGCTGCTAACCTCATCGCATGATCACCCGGGGGATCACGGGCCGACGCGCCGTCACACCGCGCCCGGGGGCCCGCGAACAGCGGGCGATGATCCTCTCCAGCCTCACCAACCGGATCGGCAACGGGCTCTTCAACCCCGCTGCGGCGCTCTACTTCACCCGTGTGGTGCACCTCTCGGCCCGTGGTGTCGGCCTCGGCCTCACCCTGGCCGGGCTCGTCGGCCTGCTGGCCGGCGTCCCCGCCGGGCGGCTCGCCGACCGGCGGGGCCCGCGCACCGTCATGCTCGCCACCCTGGCCGTCCAGACGCTCACCATGCTCGCCTTCGTCCTGGTGCGCGGCTGGGCCGTCTTCACCGCCGTCGCCACCCTCGACCTGCTCGCGCTCTCCGCCAACAACGCCGCGCGCGGTGCCCTGATCGCGCGGGTCGGCGGGGAGCGGCCGGCCGCCTTCCGGGCCCGGCTGCGCTCCTTCGTCAACCTCGGGGTGGTGATCGGCACGGTCGGCGCAGGCTTCGCGGTGCAGCTGGACAGCCGGGCCGCCTACACCGGGCTGGTACTGGCCAACGCGGCCAGCTACCTGCTCTGCGGCCTGCTGCTCCTGCGGGTGCCGAACTACCCGCCGCTGCCCCGGCCCGCCGAGCGGGCGCGGCTCGGGGCCCTGCGCGACCGCCCGTTCGTCACCTTCGCCGTGCTGAACGGTGCGATGGGGCTGCAGTACACGGTGGTCTCGCTGGTGCTGCCGATCTGGATCGCCGCACACACCCACGCCCCGCGCTGGACGGTGGCCGCGGTAGCCGCGCTCAACTCCGCCGTCTGCGTGCTGCTCCAGGCCAGGCTCGGCACCCGGGTGGAGACCCCCGACCAGGGCGGGGCCGCACTCCGGCGGGCCGGGCTGCTCTTCCTGGTGAGCTGCCCGCTGATGGCGGTGGCCGCCTCGGTGCCCGCCTGGGCGGCCGTCGCGCTGCTGGCGGTGGCGATCACCGTGCACAGCCTCGGCGAGATCTGGGAAAGCTCGGCCGGCTTCGCCCTCGGCTTCGGCCTGGCCCCCGACCACGCCCAGGGGCAGTACCAGGGGCTGATCGGCCTGGGCTTCGACCTCGGCCAGGCGGTCGGCCCCGCACTGCTCACCACGCTCTGTCTCGGCCTCGGCCGCTGGGGCTGGTACGCCCTCGGCCTTTGCTTCGCCGCGCTCGGCGCCGCCGGCCCGGCGGTCGCTGCCTGGGGAGCCCGCACCCGGGACGGTGCGGCGCCCCAACCGGCCGCCGCCTGACTCGGCGTTTCGTCCTGGGCGCTTCGCCCAGCCGCAGGGCTGCCAACAGCCCGCGGTCATCGGGCGGCCAGACCCGCGCCGACCAGAGTCCACCGACAGCGTTCCCCCGGCCCGTGACCTCCACCGTCACCTGCCGCCCTGACAGCAGCCCCCAGCCACCACCCAACCCCCGACAGGCCGGCCCCCGCACCGCCAGGCGCAGCCGAACTCCGAGCCAGGGACCAGTGGCCAGAACGAAGGGGCGAGCCGCATGGGCCCGCCCCTTCCATCGCTGTTCAGCCTTCCCTGGCCGCCGGACCGCCAGTAGCGGGGTGCGGGGCACTCGGTCCGCTCCGGTCGCGCTTGGGCAGCGGTCTCTAGAACCAGCGCTCGTTGTTGTTGTTCGCGTTCCCGTCGTGGGCGTACACCGACCCCCAGGTGTCGCTGCCGGTCTCGTCCAGGTAGTAACCGGTCGTGGCGCTTATGAGGTTCCAGCCTTGCCCTGACCCCTGAAAGTGCTCGTGCCAGCGCTCGTTCGCGCTGGTGTGGTTCGGCGTGGGGTTGCAGTTCTCAGTGACGACATTGCGGCCGTAGGCCGCCAGGCAGTGACCGTAGACGTCCACTTCGTTCCAGGTTCCGTCACTGTTCTCGCTGTCATACCACTGAAAAGGCTCGCTGATCACGTTGAGCGAGCCGCCGTTTTGGTCTGCCCAGAGCCAGCCACCGAGAGCGCTCCGCCACGTGATGGGTGAGCCGTAGCCGTCAGCGGATGCGGACCCGGACATGCCACACGTCAGCAGCGAAGCAGCAGCCGCAGCCACCACGAACGCCTTGACAACACGCCCCTTGCTCATACCGTTCCCCCCGATGTCTGTTTCATGGACCAGAAGACATGATGGCCGTACGCCAGCACCTCGGCAATAGTTCGAAAGCTCGCGGAAAGAATGTGGCGATGTGACCGAACTAGAACGGTTTCTCCTGAATTACTTTCACTGTTCCGTTCCATCGGGATTGACGGAGTTTCAGCGTCCGCCTTGCCGCGGATCGAGCCCGGCACGTCCAGCACGGGCGCAGCCCGCGTCGAGAGGCCGAGCCCGTCCGAGCCTGGCCGCGCCCACCCAGCACCGGGAGCACACCGGTTCCAAGCCAGGACCCGCCCGACCCGGCGCGTCGACACGGGAGGCGACGAACACGTCGGTGGCGGCACCAAGCGCTGTCTGCCGGTTGCGCTGCTCGTCGGCCCGCTCGCCCCGGGGCGGCGACTCCCCCGCGGGGCTCTCGGTGGCCACCACGTAGTCCTCCCATCCCGATTGACAAAACGGAACAGCGCTCCGGATACTAAGTGGAGCACCGTTCCGTTTCAGGCCGGCTGAAGCGGCGGGCCGCACCTGACCGCCTTGCCCGTCGCCAGTCGCAGGAGACCGGCGGACGGCGGGTGCCACCGAAAGGGAATCCACATCGTGAGCACATCCACTGCCACCGGCGCCGACGCCTTGGGCACGCCTGCCCCGGTCCTGTCCTTCAGCCCGGTGGTCCTCCCCGTGCCCGGACGTCCCGTGGAGCTCCAGGTGCGCGTCTCCGCACCCGCGACCGGAACCGGCCTCCCCGTCATCCTGCTCTCCCACGGTCACGGTCCCTCGAACAACCTCTCGTCGCTCAACGGCTACGCGCCACTCGCCAACTCCTGGGCCGCCCACGGATTCGTCGTCGTCCAGCCCACCCACCTCACCTCCCGCACACTGAGCCACCTGGTCGCCGGCGCACCCGGCGCACCCGACTTCTGGCGCTCCCGCGCCGAGGACATGACCCACATCCTTGACCGGCTCGACGTGATCGAGCGCACCGTGCCACAGCTAGCGGGACGGATCGACCCCACCAAGGTCACCCTCGTCGGACACTCGCTCGGCGGATTCACCGCCGCCCTCCTGCTGGGCGCCGGGCTCAAGGACCCCGACACCGGGAACGTGGTGCGCCTCGTCGAGCCCCGGATCAAGGCGGGCGTACTGCTCGCCGCACCCGGCAGGGGCGGCGAAGTCCTCAACGGGCCCATGGCCGAGCAGTGGCCGATCATCGGAGCTGTCGACTTCTCCACCATGACCGCACCCGCGCTGGTCGTCGCCGGCGACAAGGACGACCCCCGGCACTTCACAGACATGGGGCCGGACTGGCACGCCGACCCCTACACCCTCGCCCCCGGCCCCAAGACCCTGCTCACCCTGTTCGACGCGGAGCACGGACTCGGCGGGATCGCCGGATACGACGCCGCCGAGACCACGGACGAGAACCCCGAGCGAGTCACCGCCCTCGCCCGGCTCACCGCGGCCTACCTCCGCACCCAGCTTCACCCTGGCGCCCCCACATGGCAGACCGCGTGCGAGGCGCTGACGACCGACCCCGACCCGGTAGGACGAGTCGAATCCAAGTAACCCCCCCCGCCCCCACAGGCGCCCTGCCGGGCAAGGCGGAAGGGGCGCACAGGGACAGGACAGCGAGCGGGCTCGTAGTCGACGACGATGTCGGGGCAGCCGACCGCCACGGTGTGACGCGCCTCGGCACCCAGGGCCCTCAAGGGACGGCTCCGCCCTTCACCGGCTCGGCGCCAGGACTGCCCGGACTCGTCGCACCGTCGTTCCGCGAACCCGGTGTGTACACGCCTGCGGGGTCGCAGTTACGCGTTGTCGGGGGCCTCGGTGTCGAACTGGGCTGTCAGGTGCTCGGCTCGAGATGCGGTGACGATGCGGGTGAGGCCGTCGGCCCGGGCGGCGTAGCAGGCCTGGAGGCGTTGCGCGCTGACGGGGCCGAGGAGTTCGGCGGCGCGTTCGACGGAGGCCCAGGTCCAGCTGTCGAGTTCGTCTTCCTGGAGGGTGATCGGGGTGTCGGCGGGGATGGTGCCGAGGTCGATGAAGAACTGGGTTCCGGGCTGGTCCTCGAGACTGGTGCCGGTGGCGGTGAGCCAGGAGACGCAGAGCAGCCGGCCGGGCCGGAGTTCGATGCCCAACTCCTCGCTGGTCTCACGGACCGCGCACTCCTCGGGGCCCTCCGACAGCTCGATCACCCCACCGGGGAACTGGTGGTGCGGCCGGTAGCTCTTGACGAGGAGCACCTCACCCGCGGGGTTCGTGATGAAGGCACTGGCCGCGGTGAACGCGCGCGGAAGACCCTTCAGCCACTCCTGACGGTTGATCGGCGTCTGCGATGCCATGGGCTGCTCCTCTGCTCGGGGCGGTCGGTCGACAGCTTCAACCAAGGGGATCGCAGCGGCAGCTGGTTCGGCCGGCCCGCTCTGGTCCCCTTGGAGAGGACGCGCTACTCCGCCTGAACGATCCAGTACCGTTCCACATACTCGTTCGGGCCTTGCGAATCCCCCCGGACTGCCGATTGGTCGGCTGGCACCACCGGTATCACCAACTGCGAAGCGAGGCTTCGAGGCGGTGCGGGAGGCCGTGAAGGCGTGGCGTACGGAGCGTCGATGCCGCTGGCATCCGCGATCTGCCTGAGCGTAGCCGGGCCGTCGCGGGGCCGAAGGAGTATCTTGCCCCGGCCGCCACCGAAGCGGAACCCGAGCACCCCGGCGAGCTCACCACGCTACCGTCCGGCCGAGGTAGTCGACGTAGTGCAGACCTGGGCTTTCCCGGAGGGCGTCGAGCGTCCTGACCACGTTCGGGATGCTGTCGTCGATGCCGAGCCGGGCCTCCGGGCCGCCCATGTCGGTGCGCACCCAGCCGGGGGCCATCAGGACCAGCGCACGGTGCTCGCCGCGGTGCCGCGCCGCGTAGCTGCGCACGAACGTGTTGAGCGCCGCCTTGCTACCGCGGTACACCTCGTGGCCGCCGTGCTCGTTGTTGGCCACGCTGCCCTGACCCGAGGACATCACCGCGATCGTGCCCGCGGGCTCGACGAGGTCCTGGAGGGCCTCGATGACGCGCAGCGGGCTCAGCGCGTTGGTCACCATGACCCGGACGAACTCCTCGGTGGAGGTCTGCGCCACCGTGCCCTCGGGCTGGTTCGTGACGCCGGCGTTCACGAAGAGCAGGTCGAACCTCCGGTCCGCCAGACGATCGCGCAGCGCCGCGATCTGCTCGGGCTCCGTGACGTCGACGGTCTCGATCTCGATCTGCCCGGCGCAGGTTTCGGCGAGGTCGTGCAGGCCGGTCCGGCCGGAGCCGCGCACGGTGGCCACGACATGCCGGCCGCCCCCTGCCCATTCCCGGGCCAGCGCGAGGCCCAGACCGCGGGACGCGCCGATGAGGAGCACGCGCCCACCCGGGAGCGGGTGCTGGGAGTGACTCCCGAAATTAGTTGTAGTCATACAATGATTGTGCGAGATGCAACCACCTCCGTCAAGCTGCGGCCGCTTCAACACGCCTTGCGTCGCATGGCCGTTCGTGTGTTAGCGTCTTTGACGGACGTACGAAAGTCACGGTCCGGTAGGTAGTCCGGATGGCGATTCCTCGCTCGTACGGTGCCCTTGAGGCACGTCCGGTGCGTCCCTTTTCGTTCATGATCGAGAAGGGACACGACCGTGTCGGATCTGCATGTCGTCATCGCCGGGGGCGGACTGGGCGGCCTGGCCCTCGCACAGGGCCTTCGCCAGGCGGGGATCAGCTTCGCCGCCTACGAGAAGGACCCCGGCCCCGACTTCCGCAACCAGGGCTACCGCATCCGCATCAGCCCCGACGGCATCACCGCCCTCAAGGCACTGCTGACGCCGCGGGCGTACGAGGTGTTCGCCGCCACGGCCGCGACCCCCGGCCCGCGCACGGACACCTTCGACCACCACCTGAACCTGCTGCACACCCAGGAACTCCCGCACCTCCCGGGCCTGCCGGGCAGCGGAAACCTGGCGGTCAACCGTCTGACACTACGTCAGATCCTGCTCTCCGGACTGCGGGACGCCGTGCACTACGGCGCCCGGCTCACCCACTACGACGTCAACCGCTCGGGCTCGGTGACCGCTCACTTCGCGGACGGCACCACCGCCACCGGCGACGTGTTGATCGGCGCCGACGGCGTCAACTCGGCCGCGCGCAAGCAGTACTTGGCGCAGGCACAGGTCGTCGATGCCGGGCTGCGGCTGCTCTACGGCAAGGTCCCCCTCGCCGACGACCAGGCCCGGGCCCCGCTCCCGCCCGAGTCGCTCGGACTGTGGACCACCGTCGTCGGACCGCAGCGGCGCTTCGTCGGACTCGCCCCCGTGCGGTTCCGCGAACCGGTGCACGAGGTGGCCACCCGGCTCGCACCACCCATCGAGCTGAGCGGCGTCGACGACTACCTCACCTGCGTCTTCGGCGCCCGCCGGGAGCAGTTCCCCCACACCGACACGGAGTTGTTCGCCATGAACGGCGAGCAACTGAAGGCACTCACCCTGTCCCTGGTGAACGGCTGGCACCCTCGACTGGTGGAGACCGTCTCCTGCCAGGACCCCGCCTCGATCTTCCCGGTCACCGTGCGCACCAGCGTGCCCGTAGCCGCCTGGGAGACCACCACGGTCACCCTGCTCGGCGATGCCATCCACGCCATGAGCCCCGCGATCGGCGTCGGCGCGAACACCGCACTGCGTGACGCCCGTATCCTGGCCGGCCGCCTGGTCGAGGCCGCCGCCGGCCGGCCACTCACCGAGGCCCTGCACGCCTACGAGGAGGAGATGACCGGGTACGGCTTCGACGCGGTGCGCGACTCCGCCGCCCACGGGCATCGCCTGGTGGGCCAGGACCCGCTCCCCTCAACGCAGTTGTAGACGCCGACTGGTCCAACGTCCGCCCGCGCACCGAACCGCGCGAACCGGCGACGGGCCCGGACCGCGGGCCACCACCAGGGAACGTGGATCCCGCACGGGCCAGGTCCCACCGAACGCGGCAGGCCGAGTTCCTCGGCGACGAGGGGCCTGCCGGCCTCGGAGGCCAGGGCGGACTTGGCAACCTCGGGCATGGTCACCCTCGGGCATGGTCACCCTCGCGCCCGATGCGCATCAGCTCGACCGTGGTCGTCACCATCGCCGCACGGGTGCGCAGCTTCTGGTTGGTGCGGATCCTTCGCCCGTCGGACTCACCTCATCCGACTGGGCGAAGGATCGCTCGGCAGGCCGCGGGGGCGGTGCGGCCGGCTCGTGGTCGGGCCGGTCACGGTGAGTCGGTCAGCCGGCCGACGCCGCGGTGAGCATGGGTGGATCCTCCGTCAGGCCGGCTGCCACCCACACTGGCTGACGGCCCGCTCGAACGCTTCCCGGTCGAAGTCGCGATCGCCCACCCAGGCGACGATGCCGTCCGGCCGGACGAGCACGGCGCCCAGTCCGAGGTCGTCCTTCGCCGCACCGGCCGCATAACGCAGCCGGCTCTCCCCGCCTGTCGCCGAATCGCGCAGGCGCCGGTCGGTGCTGAAGTCCAGGACGACGCCGCCGCCGTCCTGCAGCAGGCCGCCGAGGCGGGTGCCGTCCGCCAGCTGGAAGTCCGGGGCGTTGCGGCCGACCAACGGGTGCTCGCCGCCGAGGTCGTAGCGGAGCGACGAGCCGGAGATCTTCCCGTACACGTAGGTCGTGCCGTCCCGGGTGTCGAGCAGGTCGCGGATCACACCCTGCACCGCCTGGCCGTGCGCGTCCGGCCGCATGGCCACCGACTGGGCACGAGTCCAGTCGAGTACCCAGGCGCCGATCGGATGGCGTTCACGGGTGTAGGTGTCGAGAAGCCCGTCCGGCGCCTGCCCACGCACTACCGCCGCGAGCTTCCACCCCAGGTTCACGGCGTCGCCGATGCCGGTGTTGAGCCCCTGCCCGCCCAGCGGGGAGTGGACGTGCGCGGCGTCGCCGGCGAGCAGCGCACGGCCTCGCCGGTACGTCGTGGCCTGCATCGCCCGGTCGGTGAAGGTCGAGACGAGCTGGACGTCCGCCAGCGTGACGTCGGTGCCGGACACCCGGCGCAGCACGGCCTGGAGGTGGTCGCGGCTCGGCTGCCGGGTGCGGTCGAACGCGCCGCCGTCGAAGTCCATCATGCCGATGTGCCCCTCGGTGGGCATCCGGACGTACATGCCGGTCGGCGTCAGGTTGAAGCCGGGGTTCAGCTTCTCGGGATCGGTGATGCCGACGAGCATGGTGTAGCCGGTGAACTGGGGCTCGGTGCCGACGAAGTCGAAGCCTGCCAGCCCGCGCACGGCACTGCGACCGCCGTCGCAGCCGACGGCCCAGCGCGCCGCGTACTCCTGCCCGCCGGCACGCACGATCACACCGTCCTCGTCCTGCTCGACGGCGCGGACCGTGACACCGCGCCGGATCTCCACGCCGAGCTCGGCCGCTCGCTCGGACAGCACCGACTCGACCGCTCCGAGGCTGGTCATCATCACCTCCAGCACCGGGCTGGGCAGCCGGTACGGCAGCGCGTCGACGTCGACCCTGGCCGGATCGAGCACCATACCGGCGAAGTGGCCCACGGCCCGCGGGCCTGACGGCTCGCACCCCTCGGGAGCGTCGTGGACGCCCGACGCCGCCAGCAGCGGGGGCAGCATCCCGCGGCGGTAGAACGCCTCGACCGACGTGGCCGACAGGCCCCGCATCCCGAGCGGCGCCGCCCGCCACCGGGAGCCGGGCTCCGGCTCCCGCTCGAGCACCAGGACCGAGCAGCCCGCGAGACCGAGCTCGCAGGCCAGGAACAGACCGACCGGGCCGGCCCCCACGATCACTGCGTCATGCATGAGAAATCCCCTTTCAGCAGCGTGTTCTCGTTCGATGCGGCAACCCTGACGCCGGCCGCTCACACGGGGCTCACACGGCGCTCAGCCGGGGGCGCATGGCGCTGACACGGGTGCTCGCGCGAAGATGACGCAATGGACGGGGGTGCGCGGCTTCGGGTCACGCTGCTCGGCGCCTTCCAGGCGTCGCGCGGTGACGCCGCCTTGACCGTGCCCGGCGCCCGGTTGCAGGGGCTGGTCGTGCGGCTGGCGCTGGCCGGCGGGCGAGCGGTCGAGCAGGGCGTCCTGGTCGACGCGATCTGGGCCGAGGACCCGCCGGCAGGTCCCGCCCACGCCTTGCAGGCCCTGGTCTCGCGACTGCGCCGGGCCCTCGGTTCGCCCGGCGACGTCACGCCGCTCGCGGGCGGCTACCGGCTGGCGGTGGACGCCGCCGACGTGGACGCGCTGCGGTTCGAGCAGCTCGCCGCTGCCGGCCACGACCGCCTGCGCGCCGGCGACCCGAGCGCCGCGGCGGCCGTGCTCGGCGAGGCCGTGGCGCTGTGGGGCGAGGACCCCGGTGTCGAGCCCACGGCCGTCGCCGCGGTCGCACCGGCCGCCGCGACCAGGCTGGCCCGCGCCTCGGTCGAGGCCGTCACCGACCTCGCCGACGCCGAGTTGGCCCTGGGGCGCGCCGACGCGGCCGCCGCCCGCCTGACCGCCCTGCTGGCCGATCATCCCGTCCACGAACGCGCCGCCGCGTTGCTCATGGACGCGCTCGCCGCCCAGGGCCGCCAGGCCGAGGCCCTGGCCCGGTACGAACAAGTGCGGGAAACCCTGGCAGACGCCCTGGGCACCGACCCGGGGGCCGCGCTGCGTGAGCGTCACCTGAGCCTGCTGCGCGCCGAGCCTGCCGCCGTGGAGACCAAGCCGACCAATCTGCCCGCGCCGCTGACCAGCTTCGTCGGCCGTGACGAGGACCTGGCCCGGATCGACATGCTGCTCGCTGCCGGGCGGCTGGTCACCGTGGTCGGTCCCGGCGGTGCCGGCAAGAGCCGCCTCGCGTTGGAGGCCGCCCGTCGGCACCAGCGGGAATACCGGGACGGAAGTTGGCTGATCGACCTCTCCCCGGTCACCGAACCGGCCAAGGTCGGCGCGGCACTGCTGACGGCGATCGGGCTGCGCGGCACGGCTCTGTTCGAGGCCTCGGCCAGGCCGGCCGGCGACCTGGACGTGCTGGCGGACCAGCTGAGCGGCCGGGCAAGCCTGCTGGTGGTGGACAACTGCGAGCACCTGGTCGACGCCGTGGCCCACTTGCTCTCAGCACTGCTGGCCCGCTGTGCCGGCCTGCGGGTGCTGGCCACCAGCCGCGAACCCCTCGCGATCGACGGCGAGGCGCTGGTCCCACTCGGCCCGCTCACGCTGCCCGAGCCGGACGCGGACGTCGGGCAGGCCCACCGCACGGCGTCGGTGCGGCTGTTCACCGAGCGGGCGGCGGCCGTGCGGCCCGGGTTCGACATCGACCAGCGCAACGTCGGCGAGGTGCTGCGGATCGTCCGCAGCCTGGACGGCATGCCGCTCGCGCTGGAACTGGCCGCGGCCCGCCTGCGCACGCTCTCGCTGGCCGACCTGGCCACCGGGCTGTCCGACCGCTTCCGCCTGCTCACCACCGGCAGCCGCACCGCCCTCCCACGGCACCGCACACTGCGGGCGGTCATCGCGTGGAGCTGGGACCTGCTCGACGAGGACGCGCGCACGGTCGCGGAGCGGATCTCGGTCCTACCTGGCGGCGTCACGCCGGCCTCGGCAGCCGCGGTCTGTGCCGGCACGACGGTGCCGGCCGCCGAGGTCCGGGAGCTGCTCGCGGGCCTGGTCGACCGGTCGTTGCTCCAGCTCGCGCCGGATACCGGCCGTTACCGGATGCTGGAGACCATCCGGGAGTACGGCTTGGAACGCCTGGCCGAGCAAGGCGTTCTGACCACCGCGAGGGACCTGAGCGCCCTTCACTTCGCCGAACTGGTCGCCCGCCACGACCCGCTGCTGCGCGGCCCCGGGCAACTCGACGCGCTCGACGTGCTGAGCGCCGAGTACGACAACGTGCTGGCCGCCCTGCGCCACTTCTGCGACACCGGGGACGCCGACGGCGCGCTCGGGCTCGCGGTGGACCTGACCTGGTACTGGCACATGCTCGGCCGGCATCCCGACGCGTCCTACTGGCTCGGCCAGGCGGCCGCGTTGCCGGCCGGGCGGGCGGGCGTGGACCGCGACATCGCCGAGGGGATGCTGCTGCTCGACGCCTACGACATCCGGGGCGTGCCAGTCGACGACTCGGCCCGGGAGTTCACCGACCGGCTGCTGAGCCATCCGGAGCCGCGGGGCTTCGGCGTGCTGACCGCGGCCCGGCTGGCCGCCCTGGCCGGGATCGACACCTCGCCGGTCATCCAGCGGCTGGTCGACGGCCCGGACGGGTGGCTGGCCGGGCTGGCCCGGATGGCCCGGGCCGAGCTCGCCGAGAACAACGGCCACCTCGACCAGGTCGGCATCGACGTGGCCATGGCACTGGACCGCTTCACCCGAGCGGGCGACCGTTGGGGCCTGGCCATGGCACTGCCGACGCGCGCGCTGCTGCGACAGTACGACGGCGATCTCGACGGCGCGCTGGCCGACCTGACCGAGGCCAAGCGGCTGGCCCGCGGGTTCGGGTCGCTCAGCCACAGCGACGAGACCTTCGTCGACCTGCGCCTGATCGACCTGCACGCGCGGCTCGGCCGGACCGAGCAGGCGGCGGCGATGATCACCGTGACCCGGGAACGCACGCTGCGCTCGACCGCGCCCGAGACGGTGGTGCTGCTCGACGCCCGGGAGGCCGGCCTCCGGCTGCGGACCGGTGATCCGGACCGGGCACGTGAGCTGGTCGAGGCGGCCGAGGCCGGGCTGTCCGACCGGCTCCCGTTCGGCGGCGACCACGCGCGGGCCCTGGTCGGTGCCGTGCGGGCCGAACTCTGTCTCGAACTCGACGACGGCCCCGCCTGCGAGGCGGCGCTGGACCGCGCGTACGCGGCCGCGGTCAACAGCAAGGACCTGCCGATCGTGGCCATGGTCGCGGTGACGGTGGCCGGCCTCGCCACGTTGTACGGGCGCTTCCTGGACGGGGCCGTCGTGCTGGGCGCGGCGGCCCGCCTGCGCGGCGCCCACGACCACACCGATCTCCAGGTCCGTACGCTCAGCAGCCGCGCCCGGGCCGCGCTCGGCAACGAGCGCTTCGCCGAGGCGTACGAGAGCGGCTGGCGGCTGGCCGCCCAGACGGCCCTGAGCCGGACCGATCCCGCACGGCTGCGCCGTACGGCGGCCGGCGCCGCACCTCCCGGACCGGATCGCGCCCAGTAGCCGCGCCGCCTGAGCGTCGTTCCTCCGGTGGGGGCCCGCTGTACCGCCGGAGGCCCGGGCCCCGGCTCCGTCCTCGGCCCCCTCGTCCAGGGCCTGAGCCCGGCTCCCGTGGTCGACCGCTCCGGACTCGCCCTCGAATGCGACGGCCCCGGCAGTACGCATCAGGCGGTCGAGGTGACCGCTCGGGTGACGGCCGTGATCGCCGGGGTGGGGCGGCCGGGGAGGCGCGCCACGAGCACCCGGCGGATCTCGGGAGGCGCACCCTCGACGTGCAGCAGGCTGATCCCGGACGGCAGGACGGGCGAGAGCCGGGAGGGCACCGTCGTGACCCCGAAGCCGCCGGCGACCAGCTGAAGCTTGGTCAGCCAGTCGCGCGCGCGGTGGACGATGTGCGGCCGTCCGGGCAGGCCGGGCCAGACGCCGAGCAGTGGCTCGGAGTTCGACGACGGAGTGGCGATCCACGGGGCGTCGACCAGCTCGTCGACGTGCACCGCGGTGCGGCCGGCGAACTCGCCGGTCGAAGGCGCCGCCACGACCAGTTCGGTGTCCGCGACGGTCTCGACGTGCAGGCGCGGCGACTCGCCGTCCAAGGGCCGATGGGGCGGGCGGGACGTCAGCACGGCGAGGTCGATCGAGCCCGCGCGCAGTGCCCGGAGCAGGGTGGGCGTGGTGCCCTCGGTCGTGGTGACCGTGATCTGTGGGTCGGTTGCCGCGAGGCGCGCGAGCGAGGGAGGCAGGATGGCCGCGCCCGCGCTCAGGACCAGTCCGAGCCGCACCAGTTCGGTCCGCGGGACGGCTCCGGTGAGGTCGCGCTCGGCCGCCGCCAGGCAGTTCAGGATCGTGCGGGCGTGGCGCAGCAGGGTCAGACCCGCGGGGGTGAGCCGCACCCCGTCGGGGCGCCGTTCGAACAGGGCGGTGCCCGCGCTGCGTTCGAGGGAGGCGGCCTGTCGCGAGACCGCCGACTGCGTGTAGCCGAGCCGGGCGGCTGCCGCGGTGAAGCTGCCGGACTCGGCGATCTGCCGCAGGACCCTCAGGCCCGCACTGGAGATGTCCATGCGACATAGGCATACCAGAGATGCCAGATCATCGCTTCCGGCATGCCTTGCGGGTCTCTAGTGTCGATCCCGACGGACAGGGACGGACATGGAGGTCATCACGTGCGAGCAGCAGTTCTGACGCGGTTCGGCGCCCCGCTCACGGTGCGGGAGGTGCCCGACCCCGAGGCCGCGGGTGGTGAGGTGATAGTCGACGTGCTCGCCGCCTGCGTACTCCCGTACGCGGCCGAGGTGTTCAGCGGCGAGCGGAACTATCCCCTCGTGCCTCCCGTCGTGCCCGGGACCGGCGCCGTGGGGCGGGTCGTCCACGTCGGCGCGGACGCCACCCGGCTGCGTGTCGGCGATCTGGTGTGGTGCGACCCGGCGGTGCGCTCCCGGGACGACGCTCTGACGCCCGACATCACCCTCCAGGGCTGGAGTTCTCGCGGCGAGGGAGGCGCGAGGCTCGCCCGCTACATGCACGATGGATCGTTCGCCGAGCGCATGCGGATCCCGACGGAGAACGCCTTCCCGCTGCCGGCCGCCGCGGGGGACGACCCGGCCCGCTGGGCCGCGCTCGGCGTCCACGTCATCTCCTACGGCGGGCTGCTGGCGGGCGGGCTGGCGGCCGGTGAGACGCTGCTCGTCAGCGGGGCCACTGGCAACCTCGGCAGCAGCGCGGTGGCTGTCGCGCTCGCGATGGGGGCGGGCCGGGTGATCGCCCCGGGCCGCAACCAGGCCGTACTCGGCCTCCTCGCCGACCGGTTCGGCCCACGGGTGCGCCCGGTCGAACTGACCGGGGACGAGAGCACCGACCGTGCCGCGATGTCCGCGGTGGCCGACGGCCCGATCGACATGGTGATCGACCTGCTCCCGCCGAGCGCCCCCAGCTCGGCGACGCGCGCGGCGGCCATGACCTTGCGCGAGTACGGTCGCGTCGTCCTCATGGGCGGTGTCGGCATGCTCGGTGGCGACGACCTCGCGCTCCCGTACCCATGGATCATGCGCAACTCGATCACCGTGCGCGGGCAGTGGTTGGGCCCGCGCTCGGCGAACGCCGGCATCATCCGGCTCCTCGCCTCGGGCGCCCTGGACCTCGCCCCCGAACGGGTCCGGTCGTTCGGCCTCGACGCCGTCAACGAGGCCGTCACGTACGCCGCCGCACATGGTGGCCCGTTCGACCGCACCACCCTCACCCCACCGGCCGGCTGACAAGGCCGACTGATCTCCATCCGCCCGCTCCCCCACCGCCAGGGCGGTCGCCGCGGAGTAGCAGCTGCGAGCACGGCGAGGCCGTGCTCCCGCTCTGCACGGGAGCCGGACCGGGTCCCGCGCCAGGCAACCGGCGCGACAGTCGAGGAGTCCGTCCACCTCCCCGGCGCGCCCCGGCCCCAGGCCCACGACGGAGGGCCCGGCCGGGTCACCAACCGAGCAGATCCGGCTGCTTGACCGGTGCGGTCGGCTCGCCGCCCGCCTCGGCGAACGCGTACAGCGCGGTGACCAGCCCGCTGCGCTGGTCCTCCGGCATGGCGCCCACCACCCGGGCGATCTCCGACCGCCGCCGCTCGGTGGCCTCCGCCACCGTGCGGGCCCCCTCCTCGGTGAGTGCGATCCGTACCTCGCGTCGGTCCTGCTCGCTGCTCTCGCGCACCACCATGCCGGCGGTCACCAGGCGCTCGATCATCCGCAGCGCGGTCGAGGGGTTGACCGCCAGCTGTTCCGCGAGTCGGGACATGCTCATCGCTCCCCGGCTCTGCAGCACCACCAGCATCCGGAACTGCGGCAATGTCAGCGCCTCCGCCACCTCACCCAGCGACCGCGCCGAGATCGCCACCAGCACGCGCGAGGCGGTCAGGACAGCGGTGACCAAGTCCTCCTCCACCCCCGACGGAGGCGAGTCGGTGCTGGCGGCGGGCAGGGCACGGTCATGAGGCATGGGTCATTTCTACCTCCCGCTCGCCCCGACCTGCACCCCTGCCGCCTGGCACCCTCGTCACCATCAGGAGCCCGAGGCAGGTCGGCCCGCAGCGGGCGACCCCCGTGCGCCCGCCCGGCGACCCGGCCAACGGCGACGCCCCCGGCCCGCCCGAACCCGGGCCACCACGGGCCGCAGCACCGGGCGCCCCGGGACATCCCGGCGCCGCGGGGTGGGCGGCCCGCATCGGCCGCCCCGCCGCCGTCACGGTTCGGGGCACTCCTCCGTCGCGCGGGGGCGGTGCAGGGCGGTGAGGACGGACTGGTGGGTGATCCAGCCGGTGAGGCGCGCGTGGGAGGGGTCGAGGACGGGCAGGCCGGCGCCTTCGCCGCCGACGAGGGCGTCGAGCGCGTCGGCCAGGTCGCTGTCGCTGGTCACCGGAGCGGGGCGGTGGGTGATGGCGGCCACCGTGGTGGCACCGTGCGTACCGTCGGCGAGCATCTCGGCCGCCGCACGGGCGGTGGCGGTGCCGAGGTAGTCACCGTGGGCGGTGAGGATCGGCAGCACGCCGTGCGGGGAGGCGGCCAGCACGTCCGCGGCCTCCGCGAGCGGCATCGTCTCCTCCAGAGCCGTCGGCAGCGCCTCCATCACGCTCTCGACGGTGATCCCGGCGAAACGAGCACCCGGGAGCTTCTCGTCGAGGTCGATGCCGCGCCGGCGCAGCTTGAGGCTGTAGATGGTGTCGTGCGACAGGGCGCGGCTGACGCCGGTGGCGAGCACGATGGCGGTCATCATCGGCAGGATGATGCTGTACTCGCCGGTGAGCTCGAACAGGATGATGACGGCGGTGATGGGGGCGCGGGCGGCGCCGGCGAAGACCGCGCCCATGCCGATCAGGCCGTAGGCGCCGACCGGACCGGTGATTCCCGGGGCCAGGTGCTGTGCGGTGGTGCCGAACGCGGCGCCCAGCATGGCGCCCGTGAACAGGGAGGGCGCGAAGACGCCGCCGGAGCCGCCGATGCCGATGGTGAGGCTGGTCGCGGCGATCTTGCCGATGAGCAGGAGCAGCAGGAAGCCGATCACGTACTTGCCGTTGACGGCGTTCTCCAGCACCGGGTAGCCGACCCCGTACATCTGCGGCAGCAGGAGCAGCAGGCCGCCCAGCAGCAGGCCGCCGACCGCCGGGCGGGCCCACTCGGGGCCGCGCCAGGCCCAGTCGCAGGCGTCCTCGATCCGGTAGAGGACGCGGGTGAAGCCGACCCCGACGACCCCGGCCAGTACCCCGAGCAGCGCGAAGAGCAGGTACTGCGAGAGGTGGTGGACGCCGAAGGCGGGCAGTTGTAGGAAGGGCGTGTTGCCGAAGGCCGCCCGGCCGATGACGGAGGCGACCACGGAGGCGAGGACCACCATGCCGAAGGACTCGGCGGTGAAGTCGCGCAGGATCAGCTCCATCGCGAAGAACACCCCGGCCAGCGGGGCGTTGAAGGTGGCGGCGATCCCGCCGGCCGCGCCACAGGCGACCAGGACCCTCATCCGGTCCTCGGCGACCTTGATCAGCCGGCCCAGGGTGGAGCCGAGAGCCGAGCCGATCTGCACGATCGGGCCCTCCCGGCCGACCGAGCCGCCACCGCCGATGCACAGCGCCGAAGCCAGCGACTTGACGACCGCGACCTGCGGCGCGATCCGCCCGCCCCGACGCGCGACGGCGTACATCACCTCCGGCACCCCGTGCCCGCGTGCCTCCCGGGCGAAGCGCTGCACCAGCGGCCCGTACAGCAACCCCGCCGCCACCGGGGCCAGCAGCACGAACCAGTGCCCGAGGAACGGGACACGGGGGTTGGCGGCATGCCCGGCCGCCGAGTAGTCGGCATGCCCGGACAGCAGCAGCGTGAAGGTCTTGATCAACCATCGGAAGGCGATCGCGCCCGCACCGGCACCCGTGCCGACCAGCAGGGCGAGCGCCAGGAGGCCGCCCCTGGTCTCACGCAACGCCGTCAGGACTCCGGGCAGGCCGCGCCGCACCCGCGGCACGGCACGGGGTGGGAGGGAGGAGGAGGGCTCCGCCATGCTCATCATATTTGCATTATGCAATAAAATCCTTTGCCCTATGCAAGATCTTCCCAGGCCATCGAGACACGCCCCCGCCGCACCCCGGGCAGGGGCGGCGGCCTCGCGGCTCTTGTGTCAGCTCACTTGCGGCCCTCGGCGCGGGCCTGGGTCCAGGCGGCCTCGCGCAGCAGGCGCAGGCCGTTGAGGCCGACGATGACGGTGGAACCCTCGTGCCCGAGGACTCCGAGCGGCAGCGGCAGGGTGGCGATCAGGTCCCAGACGACCAGGCCGGAGATGAACAGCGCGGCGATCACCAGGTTCTGCACCACGAGGGAACGGGCCCGGCGGGAGAGCGCGACGACGGTGGGGACGGTGGCGAGTTCGTCGCGGACGATGACCGCGTCCGCGGTCTCCAGGGCGAGGTCGGAGCCGGCGCGGCCCATGGCGATGCCGGTGTGGGCGGCGGCGAGAGCGGGAGCGTCGTTGACACCGTCGCCGAGGACCAGCACCTTGCGGCCGGTGGCTTCCTGGTCCTTGACGGCGGTGACCTTGTCCTGGGGCAGCAGGCCGGCGCGAACGTCGGTGATGCCGACCTCCGCGGCGAGCCGCCGGGCGGCACGGGGGTTGTCCCCGGTGACCAGCATCGGCGCCACCCCGGTGAGCGCCGTCAGTGCGGTGACGGTGGCGGCGGCATCCGGGCGCAGCCGGTCCGCGATGCCCAGCACGCCGACCGGGACACCGTCCGCCTCGACCAGCACGGCCGTGTGGCCGGCCGTCTCCAGCCCACCCGCGATCGCGGCGACCTGCTCAGCCGCGGCGCTTTCGGCGCCTCCCCCGACCTCCGACCGGGAGCCGCTCCCGAGCAGCCGGGCAGGGGCGCCGACGACGATGGCGCGACCGTCGACGGTGGCGGTGACGCCGATGCCGGGGGCGGAGGTGAAGTCCTCGGCGGTGGCGAGGACCAGGCCACGGGTGCGGGCGGCGTCGACGACGGCGCGGGCGAGCGGGTGCTCGCTGGGGTGTTCGGCCGCCGCCGCCAACGCCAGCAGCTGCGACTCCTCCAGGCCGGAAGCGGCCAGCGGGTGGATGTCGGTGACGCGCGGCGTGCCCTCGGTGAGGGTGCCGGTCTTGTCGAGCGCGACGGCGTCGACCTGGCCCAGGCGCTCCATGACGACGGCGGACTTCACCAGCACGCCGTGGCGCCCCGCGTTGGCGATGGCGGACAGCAGCGGCGGCATGGTGGCCAGCACGACCGCGCACGGGGAGGCGACGATCATGAAGGTCATCGCGCGCAGCAGTGAGCCGGTGAACGCGGCGCCGAAGGCGAGCGGGACGGCGAAGACGGCCAGGGTGGCGACGACCATGCCGATCGAGTAGCGCTGTTCGACCTTCTCGATGAACAGCTGCGTGGGGGCCTTGGTCTCGGACGCCTCCTCGACCATCTTGACGATCCGGGCGATCACCGAGTCGGCGGCGTCCCGCTCGACCTTGACCCGCAGGGCGCCGGTGCCGTTCAGGGTGCCGGCGAAGACCTCGTCGCCGATCTCCTTGGCCACCGGCAGCGGCTCGCCGGTGATGGTGGCCTGGTCGACCTCGCTCACGCCGTCCAACACCCGGCCGTCGGCGCCGATCCGCTCGCCGGGACGCACCAGGATGGTCTCCCCGATGGCCAGTTGCTCGGTCGGCACGCTCTCCTCGGTGCCGTCGTCCAGCAGCCGCGTCGCGGTGGCGGGGGCGAGGTCGAGCAGGCCGCGCACCGAGTCGGCGGTGCGGGCGGTCGCCAGGGCCTCCAGGGCGCCGGAGGTCGCGAAGATGACGATCAGCAGTGCGCCGTCCATCACCTGCCCGACCGCGGCGGCACCCAGCGCGGCGACGATCATCAGCAGGTCGACGTCGAGGGTCTTCTCCTTCAGTGCCTGCAACCCGGCCCAGGCCGGCTCCCAACCGCCCGTGGCGTACGCGAGGGCGTACAGCGGGCCCCAGGCCCAGGCCGGGGCGCCGGTCAGCTGCAGTGGCAGCGCGATCAGGAACAGCACGGTCGCGGCGAGAGCCCAACGGGCCTCGGGCAGTGAGAACACCCGGGTGCGCCGCCGAGGGGCGACACCAGCGGATTCAGCGGCCACCCCGGGGGCGGGGCGCTCGGTCAGGGTGGAGGACATGGCGGGCAGGACCCTTCGCGCAGGGCAGGATGAACGACCCGTCCACCATACAGGAACATATGAACAGCTCTTCAAGCGTGAGTTCCAGCAATGGGGTCATGAGCGACACCGCCGACGCCGACACCGTGGACGCCGACCTCGCGGGCGACACGACGGCCGAACCCGCACGCTGACCTCGCGCGCGGACCGGGGATCACGGGTGCGCTTCAGGGACCGGACGCTCACGGCAGGTGCGCAGGGCGTGGCGGTCGTAGTCGACTGAGCACGGGGGCAGCCCGGAGGCCGACGGTGGCCGTCCGGGCTGGCGCGGGGTGCCATCGGGATCGGGGCCGCCGCAGGACGTCGAGCTGGCTGGTCACGCCGTCGACGAGGTGGACGGCGTCGCGGTCCTGGTCGACGGCCGGGCCGAAGAGGGCGCCGGCTGTCGGGCTGGCGCGGGCGCGGGCCTGGAGGGTGGCGACGAGTTGTTCGGCGGCGCGGGCGTCCAGCGGGGCGGGTGCGGCCACCGGTGGACCGGGCGCGTGCCCGATCGGCTGGTCCTGCTTCCCGGGTTCGGGCGGACGGGCATCTCGGCTGCCCGCCACGCGCGATGGCGGCGGGCAGCCGAGGGTGCGTCAACGCCGCGGTCGGGCCCGGGCGATCTCGAGGGGTGGTGTCATGCGGCGCGGTTCGCAGCCGCGGGGCGGCGAACAGAGTGGTGACGGTCGGCTGCACCAGGGGAAGCACCACGAACGATCACCCTGGCGCAACCACCGAGCGAGTCCTCGGACCGCAGGGATGAGATGCTCGGCGGGCGCGGTGGCCTGCCGGGCCGACGCCGTGCGGGTGTTCGGTCACCCCCGCTCCCGCGGTCTCACGACGCCGGCACAGCTGCTACCCCTCCACGATCAGGTCCGTCACCACGGGCAGGTCGGACGGCAGGCCCCACTCCCCCCAGGAACCGTCGTAGACGGCGAGGTCGTGGTACCCAGCCAGCTCGGCTCCCAGTGTCAACACGCATGCGGTGACCCCGGAACCGCAGCTGAACACCAGCCGCTCGCACTCTCCGGCGGCGTCCGAGACGAGGGCCCGGAGTTCGTCGGCGGGACGCATCCGGCCGTCCATCTGGAGATCACCGAACGGCAGGTTCACAGCACCCGGCATGTGTCCGCGCCGCAGTCCCGGGCGCGGCTCCTCGACCTGCCCCGCGAAGCGTTCCCGGGTGCGGGCATCGAGGACCGCGGCGGCACCGTCGTCAAGTGCCGCTCGCACCACGCCGCTGTCGACGATCAGCCCCTCGCGCGGCCTCGCCACGAAGTTGCCGGGCGCCGGGACCTCCGGCGACGAGGGCTGCTGCGGCAGCCCGGCTGAGTTCCAGGCCGGCAGGCCGCCGTCGAGTACGGCGGCCTGGTCGAAGCCCATCGCCCGAAGCATCCACCAGGCGCGTGCGCTGGAGTAGATGCCGGCGCCGTCGTAGACCACGACGACGCTGTCGTCGTTCACGCCGAGCGCCCGCATCTGCTGGGCGAAGTGCTCCGCGCTGGGCATCGTGTGCGGCAGCGGGCTGGCCTGGTCGGACATCACTCCGTCGATGTCGAAGACCCGCGCACCCGGGATCCGCAGTTCCGCGCGGCGGTGCGCGCCCACGCCGGCGTCGAGCACCACCAGGTCGGGGTGGCCCAGCCGCTCGGCGAGCCAGTCGACGGTGACCAGGGGCCCGGGCGGGGTGAGCGAGCTCATCGTGCATCTCCTTCGGTGGCGACGGGCCGCCACTTGGTCTGCTCGGCGAACCAGGTCGCGACCATTTCCATGTTCCTGGCCACCTCTTCCTCCGACTCTCCGGCGACCACGTAACCAGCCAGGAAGAGACCGGACTTGACGCCCCCGTTGAACACCTGACCGGGCGCCCCGGCCATGGCCGCCTCCCGTACGCAGTCCGGCTCCCCGCCGACCGGGAGGTGCTCCAACACCCCGTAGGACGGTGGGATGTTGAGACCTCCGGCAGGTCGGTACGCAGGGCGGTCGAAGGTCATCGGCAGCCCGCACTCGGCGTACAGCCACTCCTTGTCGAGGTCCATCCCGAAGGCGTACTTGACGGTAGCGCTGATCATGCCGCCGCCGGTACGGCTCGCGATCTCGCAGAACACCACCCGGTCGTCCGGGGTGATCCACAGTTCGGCGTGGAACGCGGTGTTGGCCGGGGTGGGCAGCCGGTCCAGGACCGCCCGCGTCGCCGCGACCAGCCGGTCGTAGGTCGGATCCCCCTGCACCAGCGGGAGGCTGGCCACGTAGTCGTTGTCACGGAAGGCGAGGCAGTCGTTGACGTACTGGAACGGGTGGATGAACGCGATCTCGTCCGCGACCACCAGCCCGTCGATGTGGTACATCGGGCCTTCGACGAACGACTCGATCTGGCTCGTCCCGCGCCACGGCCGACTGAGATAGGCATCCAGCTCCGCTTCGTCGCGGATGATGTTCGCACCCAGCGAGCCCGACTCCGACACCGGCTTGATCACGACCGGATAGCCGTGCTCCTCGACGAACTCCAGCGCGGTGTAGGCCGAGTCGATCAGGCGGTATCGCGGCAGCTCCACCGCCCCGCCGGCCAGGTGGTCCTTCATGACGACCTTGTCGCGGAACGCGAGCGCGCTCGCGGTGCGCTGCCCGGGCAGGTCCAGCACGTCACGGAGCTGAGCGGCGCGCAGCACGTCCGCCTCGGCACGGGCGAAGACCGCCTCGACCTGGTGGGTGCGCGCCAACCGCAGGGCCGTCTTCTCGACGAGCTGGTTGGCATCGTAGTCGTCGAAGGCGTGCACGTGCGGCAGGCCCTGAGCCCGGTAGCCCTCGGCGTACTCCTCCGTCGTCAGGATGACCGGCTCGATTCCCGAGCCTTCCAGCCACTGGTCGTACGGCGTCTTGCTGTGGGGAGTCTTGGCGAAGATGAGGACGTGGCGCATCGTGGCCCCCTCAGTTCGTCGTGAGGATGGGCAGACGGCGACGCTCGGGGACGCGCGAGACCAGGCCCTGCTCCTCGGCGAGCTCGCGGGCGAAGCAACCGTCCTTGTAGACCCCGGAGAGACGCTTGGCCGTGAAGGCCTCGATCCCCTCGTGGTCGAACTCGAGGCTGTAGCTCGCGCTGTGTTCCCGGGTGTCGACCGTGCGCACGAGGATACCGAGGTGGGGCTCGAAGGTGTTGACGCAACCCACGATGTCGCCGATCTTCTCGCGGCGCTCCCCGTCCGACTCGTGCAGGACTTCCTGGTCCGCCGGGATGGCGGCGAACAGCTGGCGACCGGCCCGGCACCAGCCCACGTGGCCGGGGAAGCCCATGGCCTTGATGCCGAAGGTGCCGAAGTCCTCGCTGACGGCGAGTTGGAAGCTCAGGTCCACGTTCTCGTGCAACCACTTGAGGTCGCGGTAGACCTCCTCGATCTCCTCGTGGCTCATCTGCAGCTCGGGGTGGCGGCCGCCGTGGTCGGAGAAGTTGTTGAACCGCACGGTGTCGACGCCGAGCCTGTTGAAGTAGTGCGCGTAGCGTTCGAGGGACTCGCGGCTGTTGTTGTGCTTGCCGACCGTGACACCGATGTTGACCCGGAAGGCGTCCGTTTGCTCGTGGTCGCCGTCGGCCAGTGCCTTGCTCTTCTGCAGCTCGTTGTAGTCGGTGATGCGGCGGAGGACCTCCTCGGTGAGCGAGCCGCTGAACACCCCCTTGATCGGGTAGCTGCCGTCGTCGATGACGGCGAGGTTCTCGTCGATCACTCCGTGGTACGTGATGGAGATCGTGCCGTATCCGCTCTCCCTGGCGAGGTCGAGGAGCTCGACGTAGTTGTCCGCCAGCAGCGGGCGGCCACTCGTCCAGGCGTCGCCCATCTCCATCGTCTCGGTCGGCGTGTGGTCGGCCTCCTGGCGGAACTCACGGTTGTTGGCCGGACCGTAGATGCGCATGAACTCGCCGTCGTACGCGAAGCTGTCGACGTAGCGCGGGTAGACGTGGAAGCCCTGCGACTCCAGGCCTTCCTTTATCAGCGGACCCTCGGCCATGTCGAACGACTTGTCGTAGACCTTCTCGTAGTTGACGAACCAACAGTGCGTACATTTCTGTCCGCACGTGTTCTTCCCGACCTTGGTGTCCAGGTCGAGATAGATGTGGATGTCCTCGGGCTTGATGTCCTTGAACGGGGTCGTGAATGGAGCGTCCCCGTGGAAGTCGTAGGCGATGGGCGTGTTCTGGGCAGGCATGATTTTCCCGTTGGTTCGTGTGTGTGAAGAAGTGTCTGGAAAGCGCTGGGACCCGTCAGCGGGCGGGTTCGACCACAACAATCTGCCGTACCGTCAGTTCGACCACGCCTGTTGGCACTTCTCGGTACTGGCAGCTGTCGGAACGGCGACACCCAGGCGGTCCGGCGAGCTTCGTAGCGGCTGGATCAGGCCGCTCGGCTGGACGGAGACGGACCGGTCCACGAGGGCCCCGTGAGGCAGGACCAGCTGTTGCACGACGGCCGTGACCAGCTCCTCCCGGACATCGGCACCGATCGCCAGCCGAGGGAGGAACGCCGCCGGTCGATGCCGCGGGTGGGTCTGCGATGCCGTCTCCGCCGAGGCGGCTGTGGGTTCGGATGACGATGAGGCTCACGAAGCCCCTCGCGCTCGCATACGACGTCCATCGCTGGGCCCCCTTCCCCAAAACCGCCCCGGTCACAGGTCACGGAGCGTCAACAAACTGACGTCGGCCGCCACCACAGGTCGCGCGGAACAATCGGCTGGTCGGTGGTCGATCCATGCCAAGATCCCAGCGTGCACGGCAATGTGTCAATCCCCAACTTCGGCACCACGTGCCATCACGAACACGGACTCAGGCCGCCGTTCGATCGCTGGCCACCGAAGCGGCCTGAGTCACAGTCAGCTCGCGCAATCCCGCCGCGAGATCCTCTTCGAGGTCGCCGATGTCCTCGAAACCGACGTGCACGCGCAGGAGCGGGCCGCGGCCCCGCCAAGTACCGGGGAGGCGGTGGGAGACGGGGTCGGCGGGCACGATCAGGCTCTCGTAGCCGCCCCAGCTGTGCCCCAGGCCGAAGAGCCGCAGCCGCCCGAGCATCGCGTCCACCGCGGGCTTCCCGAACCGGGGGTCCAGGACGAGTCCGAAGAGGCCGGCCGCACCCGAGAAGTCCCGCCGCCAGAGCTCGTACCCCGGGTTACCGGGCAGCGCCGGGTGGACGACCGCACTGACCGCGTCCTGGCGTTCGAGCCAGTGCGCGAGTTCGAGTGCCTGCTGCTGGTGCTGACGCAGTCGGACGCCCAGTGTGCGAAGTCCCCGCAGGCCCAGATAGACGTCGTCGGCACCGGCACACTGGCCGAGCCGGATCGCCGCGCCGCGGACGGAAGCGAATGTCTCCTCGGTGCAGACGACGGCCCCGAGGAGGCTGTCGGAGTGACCCGTGAGGTACTTCGTCGCCGAGTGCACCACGACATCCGCCCCCAGTGCGAGCGGCCGATGGAAGACAGGCGTGGCCCAGGTGTTGTCGATGACCGTGACGATTCCCCGGGGACGGCACACCCCGGTGATCGCCGGCACGTCCTGCACCTCGAAGGTCGTGGAGCCAGGGGACTCCAGATAGACCAGACGGGTGTTCGGGCGGATCAGCTCCTCGATCTCCGCGCCCACGCAGGGGTCGTAGTACTCGGCCTGCACTCCGAACACCTGCAACGAGTCGCAGAACTTCCGGGCGGGCAGGTAGACGGAGTCACTGACCAGGATGTGGTCGCCGGCCTGCACGAAGGCCAGGATCGACGTCGTGATCGCGGCCAGACCCGAGCAGGTCACGACCGCCGCGTACCCGCCTTCGAGCTCGCTCAGCGCGGTCTCGAACCCCCGACTGGTGGGCGTGCCGAAGCGCCCGTATGCCGGCAGGTTCCGTTTGAGGGGATCGGCCTGCGACGTGTCCATCGCGGCGACGTCGTCGTACAGCACGGTCGAGCCCCGGTAGATCGGCGGGTTCACGTAGCCGTGCTGTTGGCGTGGATCGGACCCAGCGTGCACCAGTCGGGTCTCCAGCGAGTCGACGGCGCGGAACGCGGTCGAGGCTGAGGACTTAATAAGCATGACGAGTTCTCACTTCTTGACGAGGGAGTAACCGTGGACGGCGCAGGACGTCGACGCGAGGACGTCCAACAGGAGGCGCCGGGCCTGCTTCTGCGCGGCCGTCGAGTTGTGGGCCCGGACGTAGACGACGAGACCGATGCCCCCGGGGATCGCGCGTGCTCGGACGTGTTCGAGCCCGGTGTCGGGTGCCGCGTGCGCCCATACCGTGTCCTGGACCGCGATGGCTTCACTCTCGGTCGGGGCCTGGTCCCGGTTCCGGTCCCGCAGGAGGGTCAGATGGACGGGCAGCATCGCGGGTCAGTCCCAGCCGATGCCGTTGCCGGCGACCGGGGAGACCACGGGTGCGGCGGAGGCGACGGGGGCGGCGGTCGAGTCCCAGCCAATGCCGGTGCTCGCGAACGCGACGGTGGAGAGGACGGTCGCGACGGCTGCGGCGGCGAAGAGGCGAGTGATCCTGGACATGGCTGTCCCCCGTGGGTGATGGGTCGGTGGTCTCGGTGGGCCGAGGTGTTCTCCCGCTGCCCTTCCGGTGATCACCATCCTGCTGGCGACCGAAAGCCCGAGGAAGATGTCCGGCCTGGCAGCATCAGGCCGGGCAGCTTGGTGCCTGACGCCGCAGCAGATGCTCCGAACGGACAGTCGCCGCTTGGGCCTTCTGCTTGCGGAGCCCCGGGGAGCGCTGTCATGATCAGGCTTTGTCGCGGTGACGGTCGACTCGCACCGCCGCGCCATGGGGGGTGTTGCGCGCATGCTGGCCGTACTGGGGCTGGATTCGGAAGCGGAGTCCGTGTACCGGGCGATGCTCGCCGATCCCACCGGCGGGGTGGCCGAACTCTGCGGCCAGCTGGGCCTGTCCGAGACGGCCGTGCGTGAGGCCCTGGACCGGCTCGCGGACTTACAGCTGCTGCGAACCTCTCGGGATCTGCCGGGTGAGCTGCGGCCCGTCAGCCCGGAGCTGGGACTGGAGTTGATACTCCGCCGCCAGGAGGAGGACCTCCTCCGCCGCCAGCAGGAACTCGCCCTGAGCAAGGCCGCGGCGTCCCGGGCGATCGCCGAGTACGCCGGCCTCCGGCCGAGCGCCACCGCCGACACCACGGAGCGACTGGTCGGGCTCGACGCCATTCAGGCGAAGCTGGAGGTCCTCGCCGAGAAGGTCACCCGCGAGTGTCTCTCCGTCATGCCCGGCGGGGCCCAGTCCCAGGCCAGCCTGGATGCCTCCCGGCCGCTCGACGCGGACGCGATGAACCGGAACGTCGCACTGCTCACGCTCTACCAGGACAGCGTCCGGAACGACCCCGCCACCCTTGCCTACGCGCGCTGGATGACCGAGCAGGGCGGCAAGGTCCGCACCTGCCCGACGCTGCCGCCCCGCCTGCTGGTCTTCGACCGTGAGGTCGCCGTCGTCCCCATCGACCCGACCAACACCCGCCTCGGCGCGCTGTGCACCAGAGAACCGGGGATCGTGGCATCGCTGGTCGCCCTGTTCGAGCAGACCTGGCAGGCTGCCGTGCCGCTCGGCGCCGACCGGCCCCAGGACGCGGAGACCGGGCTCAGCGCCGGTGAGTGCGAACTGCTCAGACTCCTCGCCAGCGGCCTGACCGACGAGGCCGCCGGGAAGCGCCTCGGCATCTCGGTGCGCAGTGTGCGCCGCCAGATGGCCGCGCTGATGGAACGGCTCGACGCGTCCAGCCGCTTCGAGGCCGGCCTGCGCGCAGCCCAGCGGGGCTGGCTCTGAGTGGTGTCGAGGACCAGCGCGGTGGCCGGGGTTCCGGCATGGAGTGCACCCGTGCGGGCTCGTCCCGACGTCCGGGCCGGTTGAGGTCGGCAAGCTCGCGGACGGGGTGGACCTCGAGGTTCGCCCGGCTCCGCGGATCTCGCGGTACTCGGAGAGCAGTACTCGGAGTTGGGCCGGCGGATCAGCGGACAACCCCTGGCCATGGCGATATCGAGCATCTTGACATCGCTGTTAGTAGCGGCGAGGCTACTCCATGATCTTCAGGGGAACGGGGGCTTTGCCATGCGACGGCACGGGGATGGATTGATCGCACAGCTCCGGAGGCCGCCAGGCGGGCGGGATGCGCGGCTGATGCTGTTCGCACAGGGGCTGGACCGGACCGGAACGGGCATGTGGGCGGCCGCCTCGGTGCTGTACTTCACCTTCGTCTGCGGGCTGGACGCTCGACAGGTGGGGTTGCTGCTGGGCGTGGCCGCGGTGGCGGGCATCGCCGGGTCGCCGATCGCCGGGCGACTGGCCGAACGGCTGCCGCTCAGAGGGCTGCTGATCGGCAGTCACCTGCTCCGACTCGGGACCATGGGGTCGTTGCTGGTGGTCCACGGCTTTCCGGCGCTGCTGCTCATGGTCTCCCTCACCTGCCTGGCCGAGCGGGCGGCCAAGACGCTGGAGATGCTCTTCGCCACCCGGGTCGCCGGCGAGCGGCGGGGCACCTACCAGGCGCTCTTCCGCACCGTGGCCAACGCCGGCTACGCGGTCGGGGCGGGCGTCGCGGCCGCCGCACTGGCCCTGGGGACGCTCAACGCCTACCGCGCGCTGATCCTCGCCAACGCGCTCTCCTACGTCCTGGCCGCCGCCCTGGTCCGGCAGACCAGGGAGCCGGACGGGCACGGGCAGGCGCCGGCCGGGACCGCGAACGAGAGCGCTGACGTCCCGTCACCCGCGCCCAGCCCCTGGCGGGACCGCGGCTACCTGCTCTTCGTGCTGCTGGACATGCCGATGAACATCGACGACTCGGTGCTCAACGTCGGCCTGCCGCTCTGGCTGGTGCACCACACCCGGGCCCCGCACACCCTCGTCCCGGCCTTCCTGGTGCTCAACACCGTGCTGGTGGTGCTGCTCCAACTGCAGTTCTCCCGACGGGCCGAGGGGCCGCGCCGGGCAGCCACGGCGGTCGCCGCATACGGGGTGACGATGCTGACCTGCTGCGCGGTGCTGGCCGCCAGCACCGGTGCCGGGGCCTGGCCGGCGTCGGTCGCCCTGCTGCTGGCCGCGGTCGCGGTCACCATGGCGGAGCTGATGCGCTCGGTCAGCTCCTGGGAACTGGCGGTCTCGCTGGCTCCACCGCAGGCACGGGCCTCCTACCTGGGCGCGGCCGGGATGTCCCAGGCCGTGCAGAAGTCGGCCGGGCCACTGCTGCTGACCGGCGCGGTGATGACCGCGGGACCGGTCGGCTGGCTCTTGCTCGGAACGGCGGTCACCGGCCTGTCGCTGGTCCAGCACCGCGCCTGCCTGCGGCGACTGACAACCATCGAGCGAAGTGCCCGACCCGACAGCACCACCGCCACCACTCCGCTGCTCCGGACGGGCTGATCAGATCAGTCGCGAGCGCAGCGGGAACCGAGCCTGACCCTGCGGACACGCGCGCCGCCCGGGCCGAGCGGCACCTGGAACACGTCGTCACCGACCTCACCGCGCGGGGCCACCTCGCTCTGGTGACCGCCGTACGGCTGGTCGCCCTCGCCGCCGCGGACGTCCTCGGCGGCGAACGCACCGGGCCTTCCCCGGTCGGCCCATCCGGACGGGCACCGGCACGGGTCCCGTGTTTGCATCGGCCTGTGGAGGTGATCCTGTGACGACCGAGGGCGGGACCCAGGGGAACGGTGCTCGGTCCGTCCTGCCGCGGCGGCCGCGGTTGACGGCGGCCGCCGCGGTGCCGGTGCTGGCCGGCTTGGGGCTGGATGCCGCCGCGGGGCGGGCCGCAGCCCATGATCCCGGCAGTATGGGGCTGGTCAGGCCGGTGCGGACCACCGAGGCGCACTGGGGCGAGATCGTGCAGGTGCTCGGCAGGCCGGGCCACCTCATCCGTGGGATCTACCACCACACACCCTTCCCGCGGCACGACCTGCGCGTGGCCTGCCGCAGCGTCGCCGTCACCCCCGGGCTCGCGCTGGGTGCGCACGTCTCCTTCGCCCGGTACGACGACGGCAGCACGCTGATGATGGGCGATCTGGTGGTGACCGAGGTCGAGCTGTCGGCGATGACCGACGCCCTGCAGGCCCACGGGATCGCCCAGACCGCCATCCACAAGCACCTGCCGTCACACCGGCCCGACCTCTGGTGGACCCATGTCTGTGCGCACGGCCATGATGCCGTGGCGCTCGCCCGCGGGCTGCGGAGCGCGCTCGACCGTACCGGCACTCCGCCGCCGCACCCTCCTCGAGCGCACCGGCCCCTCGATCTTGACACCGCCGGCATCGACGCCGCGCTGGGTGCCAAGGGCACGAGCGGCGACGACGTCTACACGTGTGTCTTCGTCCGCCGCGAGACCGTCAGCGACGAGGGGCACGTCCTGCCGGCCGGCCTGGGCGCGACTTCGGCCTTCAACTTCCAACAGCTCGGCAGGGGACGGGCCGCGCTCAGCGGCGACCTCTGCATGGTCGCCGCCGAGGTCCAGAAGGTTCTCACGGCGCTACGGCGGGGCGGCATCGAACTCGTCGAACTCCACAACCACGGTCTGACGGACGAACCGCGCCTCTTCTTCACCCACATCTGGTCGGTGGGCGACGCCGTGGAGCTGGCCAGAGCGGTCCGTTCCGCGGTCGCCGTCACCAACGTGGTGCCGGCCTCCATCTGATCTGTTCGGCGGCCGGCGCAGGCCTTCCCCGTCGCGCCCGACGAACACGCGCCACGTTCCCCGCCCTCGCACGGCGCGTACCCGGCCACCTCTCCCCCACCTCCCCACTCGGTACGGGGGACACGGCACTGCCGCCCGACACCGCTGCCCGACCATGAACCACCTGACGCCACGTCAAGGCGGGCCGGCTCCCGGCACGACGCCCGGCGCTGGGCCTCCACCGCTCCCGACAGGAGCCAGGTGGGCCGGAGTCGGGCTTGTTAAGCGGACCGGCAGTCCGTATGCTCACATCATTCGGACTGCCGGTCCGTTTTCATTCGGATTCCCCACCCCGACGAGCCGCGATCACGGAGATCGCGCTTCTCGTGACGAGCGGCCGTACTCGGCGGCCCGGGACCGCCGCGACTTCGAGCAGAACGGAAGCCTCGATCATGACAATCCCCGTGACACCCGCCGAGCTCTACCACCACGGCCTGCAACTGCTGCTCCAGAAGGACATCCCCGCCTGGGTGAACCTGTGGGACGACAACGGCGTCCTCGAATTCCCCTTCGCACCCGAAGGCCGGCCCCCGCGCCTCGAAGGCAAGGCTGCGGTCGGCGACTACATGCGCCGCTACCCCGACCACGTCGACATGCACGACTTCGCCGACGTGAAGCTCCACCAGACCACGGACCCCGAGACGATCGTGGTGGAGATGCGAGGGGTCGGCCGCCTGGTGGAAACCGACAGCCCCTTCGACATGACCTACATCGCCGTCGTCACGGTCAAGGACGGGCTCATCACCTCCTACCGTGACTACTGGAACCCCCTCGCGGCCTCCCAGCCCGGCGCCGACTTCGCGGGAGCGCACTGATGACGACCTCCGACACCACCCTCGTCATCGGAGCCACCGGCACCACCGGCCGCCGGGTCACCGCCGGCCTGATCGGCAAGGGCCACCACGCCAAGGCCGCCGGCCGGACCGCCACCCCGGTGGCGGGTGCGCAGGCCGTCCGCTTCGACTGGGACGAGCCCGAGACCTGGGACGAGGCACTGGACGGCGTCGACCGCGCCTACCTCGTCCCGCCCATCGGCTCCTCAGACCCGGCCACGGTCATGCTGCCCTTCCTCCACAGGGCCCGCGCGGCAGGCGTGCACCGCGCGGTGCTGCTCAGTTCCTCGGCGATCCCCGCGGGCGGTCCGGCGGTGGGCCGGGTCCACGAGGTACTGCCCAGCCTGTTCGAGGAGTGGGCGGTGCTGCGGTCCTCCTGGTTCATGCAGAACTTCACCGGCACCGCCCCTCACGCACGCAGCATCCGCGAGGACGGCGCCATCCTCACGGCCTCCGGACGCGGACGCGTCGGATTCGTCGACGCCGAGGACATCGCCGCCGTCGCCGTACACGCCCTGACCGGCGACCGGGCCCCCAACACCGACCTGATCCTCACCGGGCCGCAGGCCCTGAGCCACGACGACGTCGCCGCGATCATCACCGAGGTCACCGGTCGGCCCGTGACGCACCGGAACCTGACGCTCGAACAGCTGCGCGACCGCTGGGCGGCCGAGATCCCACCGGAGTTCGCCACCATGCTGGCCGACATGGACCGCGCCATCGCCGACGGCGCCGAGGACCGCACCTCGGACACCGTCGAGCGCCTCACCGGCCGCCCCCCGGGCACCTTCCGTGCCTTCGTCGAACGGGAGATGTCGTGAAGCAGTTGATGTTCCACGACGATCCGGCGTTCTGGTTCGAGACGCCGCGAAACCTCGGCCTCGCCGCCTACGGCGGCTCGGACGTCGGCGAAGTCATCGCCGCCACCTCCCGCGTCGCCTCCAGCGACTACGACGGCTGGCTGTCCACCGCCGAGCGTCTGGCGGCCGAGGCCCGGGCGGCCGCTACGTCACCAGGACCTCGACCGACCGGGGGTTCCTCGCGGAGTACGCCCGCCACACCTTCGACGACGGCAGCGCGAGGAAGATCACCTGCCCGGTACTGGTGTGCGAGGCGACCGACGACCCGTACTACTCCGCCACCGAGGAATCCGATCCGCGCAAGCTCTACCGACACCTCACCGCGCCCAGGAAGCTTCTGAGCTTCCCCGAGGAGGAAGGCGGCGACGCCCGCTGCCACCCGGGCGCCATCCGCCTGGCAGTTGCGCGGATCTTCGACTGGCTCGACGACACGGTCCGCCACTCCTGTGCGGCGGCCGAATATCATTCCCGGGGCCGGGACCGGCCGGAGAACGAGGAGGATCTGTGGATCAGCGCCCAGAGCGCGTGGACGCCCTGCGCAACCGAGAAGCGGTCCTGGCTGCCGCCGACGTCCTCTTCGCCGCCAGCAGCAGCCCCCACAGCGTGTCGATGGACGACATCGCGACGGCCGCGGGCGTGGGCAAGGGCACCCTCTTCCGCCGCTTCGGCGACCGCGCCGGCCTGATCAGCGCCGTGATCGCCTCTCGTCTCGAACCCCTGCGGCAAGCCGTGTGCGAGGCGCAGGACGCGGCCGGGTCCGCACCGCGGCAGCGGGTGCTGGACCTGCTCGACGCCTCACTGCACTTCAAGATCGAGAACCGGAACCTGATGGCGGCCGCGGAGGACGCCGGGCTCAGCAGCCCCTACCAGGCGGAGCACTACGACTGGTGGCACGGAATGCTGCGGGCGGCGCTGGGTCAGCTGCCCGGCGTCCACGACGCGGACTTCACCGCCCACGCACTGCTGGCCGCCATCCGCGCCGACCTCGTGGCACACCTGATCGACGACCAGAAGATGACATCCGACGGCCTGCGCGCCTCACTCGCGGCCTACGTCGACAACGTCCTCGGTTCCAGCACCCCCGGGGAGGCATGAGCGACCGCTCCCCGGGTCATGGACGCGGCCGGCACCGAAGCAATGGGACCGGGTCCCGTCACTCCTCTCACCGTAGCGCGCGATGGGACTCGGTGCCATCACTTTGGACGTGCCCATGGCCAGATGGGAACCGGACGCGCGAGAACGCCTCGAACGCGCCGCGCTCGCGCTGTTCGCCGAACACGGGTAGGACTCCACGACCGTCCCCGGGATCGCGGACCGCGCGGGACTGACCAAGAGCACGTTCTTCCGGCACTTCGCCGACAAGCGCGAGGTGGTGTTCGGCAGGCCGGACATGCTGCCGGACCTCTTCAGCGATGCGATCCGAGCCGCCGCACCCTCGGCGACGTCGACACCAGGACCTGAAGGACCTGAGCCGGAGGGGCCATCAGGATTCCGACCCTGGTCCGCAGTCGGCGGTCACGCCGCATCTTCGCCAGGCGAGGAGGGTCCGGTGGTGGCAGGAGCTGCCGCCGACGTCCGGCCGCAGTCGTATGCTGGGGCCCGTGACACCGAAAGCCGAACAGGGGCCGATGCTGCGGGCCGACGCCGCTCGCAACCGTGCCCGGGTGTTGCAGGTCGCCCGCGAGCAACTGGCCGCCGGTGACGACTCGCTGCAGTTGAACGCCATCGCCCGGCTGGCCGGCGTGGGCGTGGGTACCGTGTACCGGCATTTCCCCAACCAGCATGCGCTGCGGGAGGCATTGTCGGCCGAGCGGTTCGGGGAACTGGTCGGCGAGGCCCAGGCAGCGGCGGATACCGAAGACGCGCTCGCGGGGCTGCACCGCCTGCTGCGGTTCACCCTGGCGCGAGCATTGGAGGACACCGGGTTCGCCGCCGTTCTCGAGTCCTCCGCCGACACCGAGGCGCACACCTCGCAACTGAAGGCCGAACTCGACCGGGCTGTCGCCCACCTACTCGACCGCGCCCGCCTGCTGGGCGCCATCCGGCGCGATGTCGAGGCCGACGACCTGCGTCGCCTGCTGTGCGGCATCGAGCACGCCGTGCGTGCCGGCGACAGCGATCCCGCGCGCACCGAGGTCTACCTCGGCGTCCTCCTGGAAGGCCTGCGTCCCCCGCGCTGACCCCGGCCCGGCAGTCGCCGCAAGGGACTGCACCACCACTGCCCCATCAACCGGATAGTCATCCGCTTGTGCTAACGTGCCCACATCGAAACGGATAATCATCCGTTTCATCCGGCGAGGCAGCGGAGGACGGACATGACGGAGCAGCGGGCGGTCGTGACGGCGGGGACCGGCGGCATCGGCCTGGAGACGGCGATCGGACTGGCGGCGCGTGGGCTCGCCGTCACCGTGGTCGGCCGCGACGCCGAGCGGGGTGCCCGCGCGGTCGAGCGGATAGCTGCGGTCGCCACCGGCGGTGAGCCGCGGTTCGTGGCCGCCGACCTCGCGTCGCTGGGTGAGGTCCGGGCACTCGCCGCGCGACTGGCGGGCGAGGGGCCGCTGAAGGTCCTGGTCAACAACGTCGGCGCGATGTTCGCGCAGCGGCAGCGGACCGTCGACGGGATCGAGGCGTCGTTCGCGGTCAACCACCTCTCGCCGTACCTGCTGACCGAGCTGCTGCTCGACCGGCTCCGCGCCGGGGCCCCGAGCCGGATCGTGAACGTCAGCTCCGGTGCGATCAGGACCGCCAAGCGCTCCTTCGACGCCGTCGAACCGCCGGGCGGCTACTACGGCTTCCACTGGTACGGCCGGGCCAAGCTCGCGAACCTCGCCTACACCCTGGACCTGGCCGAGCGCCTGCGCGGCAGCGGTGTCACGGTCTTCGCCGCCGACCCCGGCGGTGCCGCGACCGACATGACCAACGGCACCATGACCTCGCCCAGGATCGTCTCCCCGCCCCTGCGACTGCTCTGGCCCCTGGTCCGCCGCACCTTCGAACGCTCCACCGCCGGCCCCGCCTCGGTGGCCGCCAAGCCGTCCATCGCCGCGGCCACCGACCCCGCACTCGACGGGCGGACCGGCCTGGTCATCGGCCCCCAAGCCCACCCGGTCCCCGCCTTCCGGCCCGGCACCGACCCCCGCACCGTCGCCGACGTGCTCAGGCTCAGCCGAGAGCTGGCACCCCTGACCGGCGACCAGTGATCGGGGGACGCGCGTCCAGCCTGCGGGCATCCGACCGACGCGACGTGGCTTGAGTCCCAGCGGTGGGGATGCGGCCCGCCGCCGACGCGACGGAGCCGGGAAACGGGTGGACCACTGGGAAGGCTGCCAGCCCTGGTCGCCGATCCTGGCAATGGGGCGCGGCCAGTTGACTTGCCGTCAAATAGCCGTGTTCGCCCGCTCGGCTGCCGACGCGTCGGCGTCGGTGAGGAGGTGGACGGTGCGGCGCATGAGGTGGGTGCGCACCACGTGCCGCCCGGTCAGCAGGTCCGAGAGCACCGCCGGATCACGCAGAAGGAGGCTGCTCCTCCTGGGCTCGGCCGGCCCGGTGGTGGCGGCGGAGTGTGAGGGCGAAGGCCAGTGCGGAGGCGGCGAAGAGGGCGGCGGTGATGGCCAGCCACCGGCCGA
>NZ_JBITZU010000014.1:3053-180439 GCF_044547075.1 Kitasatospora sp. NPDC052896 | reverse complement strand
CCTGGACACCAACCTGCGACCAGTCCCCGTCGGCGTCACCGGCGAGCTCTACCTCGCCGGCACCCAACTCGCCCGCGGCTACCTCAACCGCCCCGGCCTGACCGCCGAACGCTTCATCGCCTGCCCCTACAGCACCAAGGGCGAGCGCATGTACCGCACCGGCGACCTCGCACGCTGGAACACCAACGGCGAAATCGAATACCTCGGCCGAACCGACCACCAGGTCAAAATCCGCGGCTTCCGCATCGAACCCGGCGAAATCGAAACCGCACTCACCACCCACCCCCAGGTCACCGCCGCAACCGTCCTGGTCCGCGAAGACACCCCCGGCGACAAGCGCCTCATCGCCTACGTGATCCCCACAGGCGAGACCACGGACGAGGCCACGGACGACACCGGTGCGCTCGCCACCGCGCTGCGCACCCACCTGTCCAGCACCCTGCCCGACTACATGATCCCCAGCGCCTTCGTCACCCTGCCGGCCATGCCCCTCACCCCCAACGGCAAGCTCGACCGCAAGGCCCTACCCGCACCCAACCTCCAGACGAACACGTCAGGGCACACTCCCTCAACCATCCAGGAAGAGATCCTCTGCAGCCTGTTCGCCGAGGTCCTGGGTCTGGAACGCGTCGGCATCCACGACAACTTCTTCGAACTCGGCGGACACTCCCTCCTCGCCACCCGCCTCGCCACCCGCATCCGCACCACCCTCGGCGCTGAACTGGGTATCCGGGATCTCTTTGCCTTCCCAACGGTCGCCGGCGTCGCCGCACAGATGGCCCTGCCATCAGCGCGCGACGAGGTCTTGCTCCCAATCCGCCCTGGCGGCAACGCTTCGCCGTTCTTCTGCATTCACCCAGGCGGCGGCGTGAGCTGGAGCTACGCGCCTCTGGCCAGGTTCATTCCGGCAGACCATCCCATCTATGGCCTCCAGGCTAGCGGTCTCAATGGGCAGGATCAGCGCGCGGCCTCCGTCAAGGAAATGGCAGCCGAATACGTTGAGAAAATCCGCACCATCCAGAAGTCTGGCCCGTATCACCTCATAGGCTGGTCTTTCGGAGGGGTCGTCGCACACGAGATGGCAGTACAGCTCCAGGCGACCGATATGGAGACCAAACTCGTTCTGATGGATGCCCACCCGACGATTCAATTGGAGGAACAGGAACCCGGCGACTCTTTCGACATGACGCCAACGATTCGCCGGCAAGCACAGGCCGCCGGGATAGAGGTTTCAAATGATGAAATTTCTGCCATTGCGCGAGTAGCAGAGAATAATGTCAAGCTCCAATCGGAGCACATACCGGGAACGCTTGACGAGGAAGCGCTGATAATCTCCGCAGAGCATCCGATTGAGCGCAATGCCTCCCTGGTCGCAGCATGGACCCCGTACATCCTGGGTAGGATTTCGATATCCGGACTGCCGTGCCAGCACCACGACATGACACGGCCTGACATGCTCTCTCAAATGTGGGACGCAGTTTCAGTCTGGCTAACTCGTGAATCCAAGTAGCCACTGAAGGACTTGGTGTCGCACTCCAACCTTTTCCTCCGATACGGCGGAGGAAAAGGTTGGGGCCCGCGAGACCGATGCCCGCGGCGCCTTTGTCATCACGGACGCCGCCCGGACCTCGACGATCTCCTGACCACGTCCGTCAGCATCAACGTCGTCGCCGGACCGTTTGATGGCCAAACCAAGATCGTGCTTCGCAGGCAGGACGGGACGCCACCCGCACGCCTACGCGCGCCCGGCGGTCCAGCTGGCCCGGCTGCACGCTGACAGGACAGTTCGCGCCACTGACTCCCGAGCTGGCTAAATCTATGCCTACACCGGCCCCGAGCCGACCACCGGCAGCTGAAACACAGCCTTGAAACGCTTGATCAAACCCATCGGGGCATCCCTCGCCTTCCCCCGAAAGTAAGCGAGGCTATTCCGGGTCGTGAGGGTGTCGGGGTGGTCCGGTCCCAACACCCGCAGCCGGTCGGCCAGAAGCTGTTCGAAGTCGGTGACAGCGCCAGCGGCATCCCCCGCCTTCCCACGCCAGAAGGTGAGGTTGTTCCGGGTGTTGAGGGTGTTGGCGTGCTCCGGACCCAACACCCTCACCATGTCGGCCAGCAGCTGTTCGAAGTCCGTGGCGGCTCCCGCCGCATCCCCCGCCTCCCCCCGCCAGGAGGCGAAGCTGTGCCGGCTGCCGAGGGTGTCGGGGTGGTCCGGGCTGTCGGGTTGGTCCAGATCATCGGGCTGCCCACGATCGCCACTTCACCACCGCAGCATCCTGCCAACGGCGCCCCCTTGTTCAGCAGCCTACCGATCCCCATATCCGCCGGAGCAGTTCGACCGTTGGTAATACGACAGAACCGAGCCCAAGGAGTGCTGCCATGACCCGCTACAGCGTCGATGCCGTGCGACATGAACTGATCGCGACCTGGGGCAGTGGCGAAGGCGACCTCGCCACCCGTATCACCACCATCCCCGCCGGTAACACCGCCACGCTGCTGCGCCTGGCCCGCGCCCTCACCCAGCTGTCCGAAGCCGCCTGGCACACCTACACCCGCCCCGCCAGCGCCGCCGACTCCCTGGAACCCAACAGCGAGGGCTGGCGGCGCGAGCAAGAACGCAAGGCGTTCGACGAGGTGCCCGAGGCGATCACTCGGCCGAACCTTCCGCAAGGCGGTTCGGTGATCATCTCCTACAGCCCCCTCGTCGAGTCCGCCCACCAGGTCGGCCGCGCCCTGCACACCCTCGACAACCCCGACCTCACCAAGGCCGTCCTCGCCGAGGCCACAACCGAACTCACCGCCGTGGAGAGCGCCGAACTCGGCGACCTCACCGGCCGCGCCCAGCAGGCCGTCCTCCTCAGCCGCGAGGACGCCTCCCCCGCCCAGGTCGCCGCCGCCGACCACCTCCTCGAACAGGACCCCTTCGGCCCCGCAGCCCTCTTCACGGACGTCGACCCCACCGCCGCCTCCGTCGCCGCCGCCCACTGGCTGGCCGCCGCGGCCGAGGTCGCCGCCGACGCCTCCGGCCAGAACCCCACCGCGGTCCTCCTCGAAGCCGACGACATCGAGGCCCTCCCCCACGAGACCCCCACCCTCGTCCTCGAACTCCTCGACTCCGGCGTCTCCCCACGCGAGGCCATCACCACCCTCGTCCGCCACGCCATGCACGTCGCCGACGGCCTCCTGCCCGACCCCACCGCCCTGCGCGAACAACTCGACGACTTCGAGGAGACCCTCGCCGAATACCCCGAGGACCAGGAGCCGGACATCGAGGACATCGCACTGCGCCTGACCCCGCTCGACCCCAAGCGCCCGGCTCGTGACCTCCTCGAAGACCTCCTCGCCGGCATCCACGGCTGCTGGCTCCTCCACAGCGAGTACGACGAACTCGACGACGAAGAGGAGGACGACACCGAGAACGATGACGAGGAACGCGAGGCCGAAGCGCACCAGCACCACAGCCGCGCCCGCTTCGCCCAACTCGTCCGCCAGGCCGCCGCACGCAACCGCGACCGGCTGACCTGAAGCACCCGGTGTTCGACAGTGCCCGATCGGCACGGTCACACGAGGCCTCAGCGTTTCTCCCTTGGCGCCACGACAAGGGATCGACCCAGGTCAGACCGCCTTTTGGTTCCCTGGTGAGAGCAGGGTGAGTGCGGCGTTGCTCGACCTTCGATCCGCAGCACGAGAGCATGAGCATGGCAGATTCGCGCGACCTCCTTTGGAGGCGATCATCATGCGCTCCGCAGCCCACACCGGGCACATCTTCCGCCGGTGCGGCTGCCGCGACCACAACGGCAAGCAGCTCGGAGCCAGCTGCCCCAAGCTCGCCACCGACCCCGATCACGGCACCTGGACCTTCTCCCTCGACCTCCCCTCCCCCGACCGGCAGCGCAACATCGTCCGCCGCGGCGGCTACCCCACCGCCGAGGCCGCCCACGCCGCGCTACGCCGGATGGCCGAAGGGCAGGCCGGCGGCTTCAACGCCGACCCCAATCAGACCGTCGCCGACTACCTCACCTCCTGGCTCAAGGACAAGAAGCTCACCCTCAAGCCCACCACCTACGTCCGCTACCGCGACTACGTCACCAACGACCTGATCCCCGCCTTCGGCCAGGTCAGGCTCGACGATCTCGGCTACTCGCACATCGCCGCCTTCGTCCACATCCAACTCGACGCCGGGCGCGGCCAAGTAACCGTCCACCGCTGCCTCGCCACGCTCTCCAGCGCCCTCGGCGACGCCGTACGACGCCACCGGCTCCCTTACAACCCGGCACGGCCGACCGTCATCCCGCGGCCCGCCGCAGCCGAACGCCAGATCTGGACCGTCCAGGACGCCATTCGCTTCCTGCGCTGCTGCCGCGCCACCGACCCGGCCTTCGCCGACCTCATCGAGGTCCTCATCGGCACCGGCATCCGCAAAGGCGAAGCCCTCGCCCTGCACTGGAACGACGTCCACCTACCCGAGCGTGTCCTCTACATCCGCTACACGCTCTCTGCTGTCGACAACAACCACCTGATCATCACCCCGCCGAAGACCCGCAGCAGCAAGGGCTGGGTCGCCATCTCCCCGCGTGTCGCCGTCGCCCTGCGCCACCGGGTCGAGGACAAGAGCCCCTCACCCACCCGGTCGATCCGCGGTGGCTTCGTCTTCCACCGCCCCGACGGACGCCCTCTCCACCCCGAATACGTCCTCAACCACTTCCACCAGCTCTGCCGCGAGTTCGGCGTCCCCCGCACCACCATCCACGACCTACGCCACCTCGCCGCCACCATCTCCATCACCGCCGGCGTGCCCCTCACCATCGTCTCCAAGACGCTCCGGCACGCCACACTGTCCACCACCGCCAACATCTACGGCCACCTCACCACCCAGGCCGCCCGCGACGCCGTCAACACCATCGACCGCACCCTCACCACCGCCGACCAACCAGCGCCCACCCCCACCCGGCTCCCCCACCCGAGAACACCAGGAACTCACACAGCCCGAAGCCCCAGACAACCCACCACAGCCAAAAATCCGACACAGAAGCCAAGTTGATGCCTACGCCCGGAGAGCGAGAACATCCATCTCAGATCCCCGATATCACAATGCACTCACAAGGCCCCGAAAACGCGTCAAGGCCGTTTCCGCATCACTGCGAAAACGGCCTACGACCTGCGAAAACGCCGGTCGGGACGACAGGATTTGAACCTGCGACCCCTTGACCCCCAGCCGCACTCACGTCCCGGTGTCGCCGCGGTCCACGTCAAACCGAATGGTCGTGTGCTGGCGCAGGCGCATGGCAGCTGCACGCTGTTCGAGCTCAACTTCGATCCGAGCGGGATGGGAGCCGTTCGCGTCGGTCACGCGAAAGCCGCTCAGCGGAACAGCTTCGGCATCCACATCGTCAGGGCACGGTCGGCCCTCCAGTACAAATCCGGCGAATGCTCGCAGCGCCTCCTCGCCCAGTTCGAGTGGATGGAACGCAAGCGGGTATGGCGGCTGGTCCTCGCCCCACCACGGATCGGGCTCAACGGGACGCTCACCGGCCCAGAATGGCGCCTCGAACTCGTAAGGAGCGCCGATGTTCTCGACAATCCCGGCGTCCGGAGAGAGGCTGAGCGCGCGGACGAGTTCGCCCTTCTCCCAGACCGCGAACGAGAAGACGTCCGAAACACTGTGCATGGCATGGAAGAACACACGGGACCCGCCGCCCGCCTCCAGCACGTGCCGGGGAAGCTGACTCGGACGATGCTGCATGAGCCATCGATCGCAAACGACCGCCACACCTTCGAAACTCGCCGCATAGCAGAGACCGTCCGGTGGGTAGGTGCCGTCCCAGAGAGCCGCGCTTTCAGTCGGTTCCACCGTGCAGCCCGGCCGGATCCGCTGGAGCAGTCCGGCAGCAGCCGTACTGTCCGTGGAGCGCGCATCCCGAAGGGCTTCCGCAGCATCCCCGTCCGAAAAGATCAACATCGCTGACTTGGCGCCCACGCCGCCCCGCCCTCTCGCTTGCCTGGTTCAGGGGAGGCTAGCGGGAAGGTCCGACAGCTCTCACTGCCTTCGGGAGCAGCGAACTGCCGAGCCGCCCAGGCACCCGCACTCGTCCAGGTACCAGTGCACCTACCTGCCAGTCGCAAGGCGCCGTTCCAGCAGCCGAAGTGTCGATGCCCGGTCGTTGGCCATTCAGTGCTGTCAAGCAGCGGTGCGGGCCCAACTACATCTGCGTCGGCTGTGGCGTAGCGGCCAGCGAGCGAGTTCACGGGATGGTGGGTCAGCGCCCCCTGCCCGGGGTACATCGACCGCACCCTCATTGTGAGCAAACAGCTCCTGTACCCCGTCCTCCTCATCACATCGATCGCCGGGCCGTACCCCTCAAGTCCTTACCTCAGCCATGGACGTGCGTGTCGGAAGCGGGGCACGTGGCATCACCTGGGTGTTGTCACCACAGCACCCACCCACGATCTCGTCCCCTGTCCACCCGTCTGGATTGGGCCGACCGCGCAAACACCAACTTTCCGAACAGAAGGAGCTGATCTGATGAGCAGCACAACGAAGAAGACGACGCCAACCCGTAAGACCTCGCTCTACCGGCTGCGGAGCAGCGGGACGGTCGGTGAGGGGGAGCTGAGGGCGATGGTCGTGCCCCGGTATCTGGAACGCGAGGGCTTCCACTGCCACGCGGTCGATCACGGCGTTCTCCAGGGACTGTTGGTGACCGGCACGATCGCTCCCGGACCGGCCGACTGGTGCGCTGCTCTGGCTTCGCTGAGCGGTCTCACCGTCCGTGAGGAGAACCGGACCTCGGCCGGACTTCTGCTCGTGCGCACCGACAGGGCGGTGTACGCGCTCAGCCATGGCATGGGTCACCTGATGATCGACCCTGCCCGGATCGATCCCGGCTTCGGTATCGAGTTCGCCGTACGCTGCCTTCACGAGGATCACGTCACCAAGGTCAGGCGCCAGGTCATGGACGCGCGCGGCCGGACCGACGAGAACTCGGCGACGGGTGGCGAGAACATCCGCGGCTTCGGCATCGAGGAGTTCGGGGAGATAGTCAGCCAGATCTCCGGTCAGATCAGCGAGGTCCCGCTCACCTTCACCAAGGACCAGTCCCGTTCCGCTCACATCACCGGGAACGACCGCTCGATCAAGATCCACCTCGGCGTCAACCCCGAAGACCTGCTGCGCGACCTGCACGCGATCGAGAAGGTCTGCGCACGGGCAGACCCGCTGCCGGAGTTCGAGTTCATAGCCCAGGTCCGTCCGCTGAGCGCCAAGTCCGAGCTGGCCCAAAGCCTGGACGCCAGCTTCGACGCCCTGCTCGGTATCGGTGACACCACGCGGATGGCACTCGCCGTCCCTAGCGAAAGCAAGGACCGCTTCGACTCCGCGGAATCCTTCAAGGTGACTCTCACCGGCACCTCGGGGACCCTCTCAGACCTCGACCTCAACCACCTCGTCGCCGCCGTGCGCCACCGGCCGCCCGGGAGCCGACTCAGAGCACTACGCGACGGACGCATCGAGATGTTCGCCGACACCGAAGGCAGCGACCGACTCAGCCGCAAGATACCCGCCGACCACTGGCTCACCGCCGAGGTTCCGCACGGAAGCGTCCACTACTTCTACTGGCAAGGCCAGTGGTACGAGATCGGCGCCGACTACCTCGCCGCCATCCGCCGGCGCGTCACCGAGCTCCTCGCTCGCCCCGCCACCGTCAGCCTGCCGCCCTGGACACCAACCGAGGAGCACGACGAGGACTGGTACAACAGGCAAGTCGCCAAGCAGGACGGCTACGTCCGCTTCGACCAGGACACCGTCCGGACCAAGCGCCTGCGAGGTGGCGGGCTGGAGATCTGCGACGTGCTCGGCCCTGACGGCCAACTCATTCACGTCAAGAAGGCCAAGGACACCGCACCACTCAACCACCTCTTCGCCCAGGGACGGGTCGCCGTCGAGACGGTACGCCACGACGAGGAAGCCCGGCAGAAGTTCCTCGCCAAACTCGACGCACACGCTCCGGACCATCCCGTCGACCGGTCCTTCGCCAGCCCGACCGTCGTCTTCGGCATCCTCCTCAAAGACGGCCAACCGATCACTGTGGACTCCCTCTTCGCCTTCGCCCAGGTCTCCCTCCTCCACACCGCTACCGCCCTCCAAGGGATGGGCGCCCGCGTAGAGGTCGTCTCCATTCACCGCGACGCACAGCACACCAGCTAACGCCGGCTCGGCCCGCGCCCGATCACCGCTGGCCTCGCCGACCACCTCGGCTGACGCGGAACGTACCGCGTTCTCCCGGTGATCCACGCGGCCGTCACCGTCCCGCCGCAGGCCCTGGCACTGCGTCATCCGTGGCCTACGGCAGCGCAAACCCGCCACTCCCCCAGCTACAACCCTGCGACGCGGGACGGCCTCCACCGGCACCGCTCCGGATCGACGCCGGACTCGAAGGCTTCCCAGCCTCCACTCCCGCTTCGACGAGCGGAGGCTGCCCCGGCTGGGCCCGGCGGGCGCACCCTCAGCACCTCCTGCCAGAGTCACTTCGCCGCCCTCGACCTCCAGCCGTGCACACGCCCCAGGCGCAGCGGGCGGCAGAGTCCCACTTGCCATGGTCACCGCCCAGTTTGCGGTCCGCCGGGACACCAGCTCCGGGTGCAAGGGTCGCTGTCCTTGAGACCGGAAGGGCCCGTCCGGACTCACCAACCTGTGCTGGCGGTCACCGCCCCCGATCAGGCGCTGTCACACCGGTACCCGATAGCCTCGTTCTCGTCACTAGGGGACGGGAGCGGCAGTGTCTGGCGCAGGGCAGGGAAATGGGCTGTTCGACGGCTTCGAAGGGTACCTGGCTCCGAGCGCGGATGAGTTCCGTCGGCTCATGTCCGAGGGGCTGGTCGTACTCGACACCAGCATCCTGCTGAGGATGTACCTGTACCGTCAGCAGACGCGCCAGGACCTCGTATCGGTGCTCAGCCGGATCAACGACCAGCTCTGGGTTCCCCATCAGGTCGTCGCCGGATTCTGGGCCAACCGCGAACCCGTGATGATGAACCGCCGTCGCGGCCTGGACGAAGTCTTGAAGACCCTGGAGAAGAAGGCTCAAGACAGCCTATATGCGGTGAAATCCTGGGCGCAGCAGAAGGGGATCGACGAAGCCTCCAGGGATGCCTTGACGAAGGACCTGAGTTCTGCGTACGCGGCTCTGGCTGAGGCTGTCGTCGAGCACTCGGCGGATGACGGACTCGATTTCTTTCACGCCGCCAAAGACGATCCGGTTATCCAAGCTCTGGGGCCGATGCTTTCCGGCCGGGTGGGAACCGAACTATCAGCTGCGGACCACGGAGTAGCGATCGAGGAGGCCGCGCGCCGCACTCAGGAGCAGATCCCTCCCGGCTACCTGGACCGTCACAAGTCCGGTCACGGAGCGGCCAGCGACTATGTGATGTGGGAGCAGATTCTGCGCGAGGCCCAGCACCGGAGTGTGGACGTGCTATTGGTCACCGGGGACCTCAAGGAAGACTGGTGGCGCCGGGTCCACGGGGAGCTCGTCGGGCCGCGGGTGGAGCTGTGCAGGGAGTTTCGGGAGCGAACCGGGCGGTCCTTCGCCATGGTTCAGCCAGACACTCTGCTCCGCGTAGGGCGGGAGATGCTGGGTATCCGGATCGATGAGTCTTCGGTGGAGCAAGCCGCCAGGCTCTTCGAGTGGCTGCCCACTACTCTTGTCGCTCCACCGTCCACCGGGGGATTCGCTCTGCCGGAGGCTGGGCAGTAGCGCGCAAGATCCGTCTCGTCCGAGCTCTGCACGTCCTCATCGCGAGGCCGGGCGGAGCGCGTTGTCTCCCTGGACGCCGTTCTCCAGGATCGTGCGAAGTACCGTGGCCTTCCAGACGTGGCCCAGATCCGATTCCTCGTTGATCCTTCCCGAATAGACGCCCAGCAGGTTGACCATCGCGGTGGAAGCCGTCACTGTCCCGCCATCCGCCATAGCCGTCGCCCCTCCAGGGGAGTATGCGATGACTGGCGAGCCGGACTGTCCGGGTCTGGTGCGCGAGTCGATCAGGAAGCAGGGCATGTCCTCGAAGTCCACCTCCAGTTCGGTGGCGATCCCGCCCTTGGTCCACACGGCCAGGGACCCACCACCTGCTACACCGAAGGGGAATCCGAGGATGTTGACCCAGTCGGACACTCCCGCCCTCAGCGTCTGCACGGTCATCTCGGTGGAGTAGGGCACTCGCGTCGTTCCCCCGGTTCGTGTCAAGGGCAGCGCGACCACGTCCACGCGACGCCCGAACACAGGGTGCTCAATCCACAACGGATCACCAGTCTCGCCGAGAAGCGGCTCGGAAATATCCGTCCAACGCATCACGTTGCTGGCCGTGCCTCGACCAGCATCCATCAGGTATCGCACCGCTACGGCATCGGGTGTCGCCGCCGACCGGTGAATCGGCTGGCCGCTGACCCGGTTCCGGCCAGACACGACGTGCCAGTTTGTGATGAGGAACTGCTTTCCGGCATGGGCGTACACAAAGCCGGTCGCCGTTCCGAGCGCATGGCCGTTGGCCGTCGGGGTGAGCATCAACGAGGCGGCCGAGAGCGGCGAGATGGGCACCTGGTCTCCATATTCTGGGGTTTGGTCGGGCACGGCGCACTGCAACCGACCGCCACCGAGCAGGTCAGCCGTCCGGTAGATCCTGCCGGAGCCCGGCGCCGCGCGCCCGTGTTCAGACGTGGGCGTCCGCGCACTGCGGGTGTCCCCAGCTGTTGCGCACCTTGGTGATCTTGTCGCCCTTGGCGTAGGGGCGGAGGCACGGGCAGGCGCCGGCGTAACGCTCGGACAGAGTCCGCGAGCCGCCCGAAAAACTCCGCTTCGTCAGGGACGAGGACGAGCGGCGTCCGCCACGCGATGAAGAGCTCGGAGCCGCTTCCAGTACAGAGAGGTTGGTAGCAGTCCCGCCGGCGTCCTGCTGGGTGCGGGCGGCGTCGCTGACGGCCTTGTCCACGATGGCGTTCAGTGGATCGCCGTTCACTTGGTGGGCGGGAACGTAGACGAAGGTGAGATCCCGCCCCTCCAGGATCGCGTCGATGCGCTGGATCAGCTCGCACTTGGCCACCGGCTTGCCTGCGGCGGTCTTCCAGCCGTTGCGCTTGCATCCTGTCAGCCACTTCGTCACCGCGTCACGGGTGTACATGCTGTCGAGGCGCACCTCCAGCGGCACGGCTGGATCCGTCGCAACCAGCAGCTGCTGCAACGCCGACAGCTCACCGACGTTGTTGGTGCCGTGCCCAAGTGCACCAGCCTGCCAGCGCGGCGGAACGCTGGCGCTGTCCGCGACCACGTAGGCCCAGGCCGCTGGGCCCGAGTTGCCCTTGACTGCTCCGTCACAAGCTGCGATGACTCGTTCGACCATGCACCGATCATGCAGGACCCAGGAAGCATGGACCACAACCGGGGTGGGAGGCCATCGGTCGCAACGGCTCGCTGCCAGTAGAGCCGGTATTCGGCGGCGCTCCGGGCGGGCGTCCACGACACTGGGTCGGTGATCGTCATACACCCCGTACTGGAGACCGGATCGCTCCCCGCCTTCGAGTTCTGGCCGGTCGCCGGACAACCGCCGTACCACCTCACCCCGCTGAACGGCACGCTGAGCGATGAGCAGGTCGACACGGCGATAGCCACCATGGCTGGCTACAACTCCAGCCGGGTTGACGACCGTCTGCCCGAGCCGGCCGACGTCTTCCTGAGCTCACTGCTGCACGCGGATAGGTTCGTAGCCCCTGGCGCGCTCGCGTCCAAGACACCGCCACCGGAACAACACTGACGCCCGGTTGCTGCTGCAGGCGATCAGGTTCCCTCGGGGCTGCGTCGTCCTTCCCACGTATAGCGCAGTTGGTACGTGTCGACGCCGCCGGTCGGCCGGGCCCGGTAGATGGTGATGGATGGGAAGAAATCGCGCTTGACTGAAATGGTGCGGGCGCGTTCGTCGTCTTCGACCTCGCTGATCCACTCCTCGATCTCGCGGGAGAGTTTGAACGTGAGGTGGTAGCCGGGGCCGCTTCCGACCGGGGCAACGTTCCACTCGGCGTCGGAGTTATGGCCGGTGCGCCAGAGGCGGACGAGGTGCGTCGGCTGGGCGTCAGCGTGCTGGAGGAACTGCGGGACGTCAGCGGTGACGAAGGGGATGATGAAGGGGGCTTCGGGAAACCCTAGGAGGAGTTCAGTGTCCAGCTTCTCGGTGAGCTTGCGGACGAAGCTCTGGACGATGGGAAGCGCGGCTGCTCGAAACTGGGGGGCGTTCGTGGAGATGTCGCTTGGTTCGGAGATGTCTGCGGTCTTGAGCTCGTTGCGCAGAACGGCCCGGAGCCAGTTGACCGGGAACTTCGTGATGCCGTTCTGGGTACTGACGGTATAGAGAAGGTCTGCTGCGGTTCCGATCCTGTCGCGTAGCCACTTGAAGGACTCGCCGGACAGGTCGACGAGGGATATCTGGTGGGCGAGTGCGAAGCGTTGGGCGTCCTTGGTGAAACCGCTGGTGGAGAAGAGCGCGTAGACGTAGTGGTAGCGGCGGCGTGGCCGGGCATTCCCGTGGTCGCTGCTGGCCGGCTTCCTCAGCTCGGGAATGGCGAAGTTCTGGTTGATGTCGTGAACGACGCCGTGGGCGTTGCGGACAATCGACAGGCCGCAGCGCTCGTTGTAGGACTTGGCCTCGAGAAACATCCGGACCGGCAGCGAGAACGCGGGAGTGAACGCGAATTGCCCGAGTACGTCAACCTGATGGCGGGCGCCACGTCCGCGGACGGCGAGTGAGCCGTCCTGGGACGTAGTCAGCTCGGCACGGTCGTCGCGCGTGTGAGCGAGGAGCCGGTAGCCGCTGTTGCGCAGCAGCCAGGCCAGGGCTTCTTCGAGGAGGTAGCCCTTGAGGTGCGCCTTCGTGAGCATGGTTCCCTTTGGTCAACTGCCTCGGGGTCACTACGCGTTGCTGTGACCCCGAGGCTGATGGGAGCGGATGGTAAGTCAGCTTGGCAAGAAGGGACTGCGCTTGTTGTGCCAGGAGATCGTGAGGGCGTCGCGGGCGCGGGTGGTGGCGACGAAGAGCAGGGCTCGGGACTTTCGTAGCTCCCGCTGGTAGCGGGTCGGATCGCTGTCGCGGTACTGCTCGATGGAAGCGCGAGGGAGGATGCCGTCGCTCGCGGCGGCGATGGCCAGCCTCTGGTACTCCAGGCCCTTGAAGCGGTGCATGGTGCCGACGTGGACTTCGCCGTCGCCTCGGGCGCCGTCCTTGGTAAGTTCGGCGCAGGTGATGTCTGCCTGGGTGGTGAGGTAGTACATGACCTCGTTGACCTTGTTGCGGTCGGCGACGCAGACGGCCATGAGGCCGCGGGCGTCGCGGGTGATGTTGCCGACCTCGTCGGTGGTGAGTTCGGTGCGCCAGGTACGCAGGGTGTCAGCGAGGGCTGCGAGTTCCTCGCTCCAGGTGGTGTGGCCGACCAGCTTGGGGTCGGGGCCGTGCAGGACGGAGCGGTAGCCGGCGAGGGTGTCGGTGCCGTCGTCGAGGTCGTCGAACTCCACGCTCTTGCCGCTGACAACGGTGATCGCCTTGGCGAGGATTTCTTTGGTGGTGCGGTAGCTGAGGGTAAGTCGGGCAGCGCGGCCCTTGATGTGGATACCGACGGCGCCGAGTGCCACCTGGTTGTCGTAGATGCGCTGGTGGGTGTCGCCAGCGATGAACAGGTCATCGGGGCCGGTGGCAACCATCGCGCGGAGCATCTTCCAGTGCGCGGGGCTCAGGTCCTGGGCCTCGTCGACGACGATGTGCTGGTAGCGGTGGCGCAGGTAGCGCATGGCGGAGTCGGTAGCGTCTCGATGGATCAGCTCTCGGCCGTCGACCTGTTCCTTGTGCTCAGCGCGAGCGCGGATCTTGTCAGCCCGTTCGATCTCGAAGCGGGCGGCGCGCTCGGCGGCTTGGCTCCAGGTCTCCATGTTCAGCTTGTCGAGGCGGGCGGTGAACTGCTCTAGGAGCTTCCATACCGCGGTCCGCTCGATCCGGCTCAGCGGTCGCCCACGTCCCGCCCGACGGGCCTGAAGGTACGCGGTGCGGGTGGGCACGGCCTGGCCGAGGACGACCTGCTCCCACTCCTCGAAGAGGAACTCGGGCTCCCAGGTGCGTTCGTCGAGCTCCAAGAGCAGGCCGCGCAGTTCCTTCACGGCGACCTGGTTGTCCACTCGGCTCTTGGAGCGCCCGGAGATGGCATTCTCGCCCAGCACGCGCGCGGTGAGCTGGTCGATGTGGGTGATCTCGACCCGGGCCAACAGCTCGGGCTCCATCAGGGAGGCGAGGCGGGCGCGAAGGTCGGTGGTGAGGTTCTTGGTGAATGTGGTGAGCAGGATCGGCTTGTTCTGACCGGGTGGGAGCTGCTTGGCCAGGTGCTGCACGCGGTGGAGGGCCACGATGGTCTTGCCGGTGCCGGGTCCGCCGGAGACCCGGGCGGACCCACTGTAGGTGCGGTTGACCAGGCGGGCCTGGGTAGGGTGGAGAAAGATCTTCCAGGCTCGGAAGTCGCCTTCCTCGATGACGGCGCGTAGGGCGTCATCAACCGTGGTGACGATGGTGCGTGCCAGCGCCGCAGTGAAGTCCTCCGGGTTGGGGCGTTCTTCAAGTTCGACCGCGCCGGTGATCTCCCGACGGACGTCGTCGAGCGGGAGTCCGGCCGCGAGGCCGTAGAGGACGTCCTTGGTCAGCAGTGGGGCACCGTCGACCAGTTGGTCGAGCTCGTCGCTGGTAGTGACCACGAGCGCGAGGTCTACCAGGGCCTCGGCCACGCCCAGCTCGCGCAGCAGCTCGGCGTCGTAGGCCGCCAGCAGCGGCGCGGCAGGCTCGGGTTCCTCGACAGGCGCCGACGGGGTGGGAGGGGCTAGCGGGGCGTCCTCGCCGGGTTCGGCGTCCGGCTCGGCGGGGGTGAGTTGGATTCCGGCGCGTCGAAGGGCGCTCTCGCCGACCACCGACAGGTCAACGAACTCGATCTCGCCCGTGACCCGGTTGACTGCCACGGACAGCTGCTCATAGACATCGCGGCGGTGGCGCACCGCGATCGCCAGCCAACTCTCCTCGCCATTCGCGCCGATACCGGTCTGAGTCAGCAGGACCCGGTACGAGGGGTCGATGCGGGCCGAATAGATCCGTCCGTCGCCTTTGAGCGGCTTCAGCCGCAAAGAGACATGCCAGGGGTCCTGGCGGAAGAGGTGGCTGAAGTCGTAGAACTTCGCCTTCACCTGACGATCGAGCTTGTACAGCTCCTGTTCGGCCTTCTGGTACAGGCTGAGCCGGGCGGTCATCGAAGGGAGCCTTCCACGTCGGGTGCTGCGCCGGCGGAGGGCGCGTCGGGGAGCAGGGCGGTCAGGGAGTCAAGGTGGTCGAGCCAGTCGGCGGCGGTCCGTACGATCCAGCCGTCTGCCCGGTACGCAGCATCGCGGCGCTCGGCCTCATCCTCAGCGTCGGGGGCGCCGTGTAGTGGGCTGGGGACAACAGCGATCTTGACACCGTCGCCCTGCCAGACGAAGTCGGCCGGCCAGCGGCTGCCGCCGAGCTCGAAGCCGAACACGGTGGGCGCCTTCTTGCCACGGTCGGCGATGCGAGTGGCGAGGGCGAGCAGGTCGGCTTCCTCCTGGGCGTCGATGTGCGGGAGGAAGTCCGTGTCCCAGGCATGGTCGCGCAGCAGCGCGATGACCTGCTCCTCAAAGGAGGAACTGGAGTCAGCCTCCGGGCTGGGCGTCGCCACGGCCTGGGCCGGCGGCTCGCCGTCCAGGGCGAGGTGCCCGACGGCAGAGAGCGACGGGAGTTCGCCAGCGCCTCCGCACACTGCGAGCGTGTCCAGCGGATAGCCGTGTACCCGACTGCTGGTCAGTTGTACGCCGTCCCCTCCCGCATAGGCAAGGAACTGGAGGAGGTTCGACCAGTACAGCCAGGCTCGCCACCGCAGCTTGTGCTCCTCGCTGGCCAGCATTGACGACTCGTCGTCCAGGCAGGCCAGCACGGTCCAGGCCGGGGCCTGCTGGTCGGCATCGCGCACCGCGAGCACCAGGGCGAGCCCGTGGTTGTCGGCGCTGCGAAGTACGTGTACCAGCCCCGTCTGTCCGTCGTCGTCCGGAGCCTGCCCGGACGCCTCGCCGAGCGCTGCGCGCAGCGTGGCCACGAGCTGGCCGCGTTGCGCGCTGGAGCCGGCCAGCGCGGTGGCCGGGTGTGCGGTCAGGCCGCTGACCATGGCGTTGACCCGACGTGCCCAGAGCTGGGGTGACGGGTCGCGCAGGTAGGCCAGCAGTGTGTCCATCGGGTTGGCAAACACCGCACCCGCCAGCTGCGGGCGGCTTCCACCCATCGCCTCGTACGCGCCCTTCGCGGCTTCCTGCGCCGCCCAGTCGTACGGCGGCCACACCGGTACCGCACGGGTGGGGCGGCTCTCGAAGAGGTCCAGGTCGTGCCAGGTCAGCTGGAAGACCATCGCGCCGTCCGCGCGCACCCGGTCGCGGCGAGCCCCGTCATCGGCCAGGCGGTTGCGATCGGGGGCGGCGTGGTTGCGCCGCCCGTCCAGGTACACCTTCACCCTGCCGGGCGGGCCGTCCACGCGGGTGAACGTGAAGTCGGTGCGGGTGCCGACGAGCCGTTCCTGCGCGGTGAGCCGCCAGTGCAGCCGCTCGCCTTCTGTACTGATCTTCAGGTGCCCGCTGGCGCGCCCGTCCTCGTCCAGCACGGCGTCCTGGCTGGCCACGCTCCACGTGCGCAGCGCGGCCAGGAAACGGGCTTCCAGGTCGGACTCGAGCTGGCGCTCCAGGCCGACCAGCCCGGTGGACGCCACCTTGGTGGTCTGCCAGGCGTCGTTGCCCTCCGCGTCGAACAGGAGAGACTCCAGCATCTCCAGGGCCTCGACGCGGGACACCTGGGCCTGGTGCCGCTCTGCGGTGTAGCGGTGCAGGCAGCGGTGGCAGGCCTTGCGGTGCTCCTCGTCCTTGCACGGGCACTCCACCAGCGCCTGATGGGCCTTCAACAGGGTGGCGCGGAACACCTTCGGGTCGGTGAGCCGGTGCAGGTAGCCGGTGCCACCGGGCAGGGAATCGAACAGAACCAGGTAGTGGCGCCGCTCCCCCGTGCCGGCGTCCGGCTTGGACGCCAGCGTGTGATCGAGATGCTGCGGGTCGCCGCCGAACTGCCGGTCCACCCCGAGCCGCAGCGCGGCCCGGAACGAGTGGATCTTCTCCTCGACCAGGACGGTCGCGGCTGGCAGCAGCACTCGAAGGGCCTCGGTGCGCAGCTCGTGCGCGAGCAGCACCGGCAGCTGCTCGGCCTCGCGCGGCTTGCCACGACGCACCGGGCACCAGGGCCGGTGGTGCTTCAGTCGCGGGTCACGGGCATCGGAGGCGCTGAGCGCGTCGGTGTCGTGGTCGAAGACCGGGCGGCCGTCGGCGGTGGCCGCACCACACCCGGTGCACACATGAAAGGGGTTCAGGCGAACCGTGTGCCCGGCGAAGGCGTCGGCGGCGGGGATGTCGAAGCGGGCCGGCCCAAGGTTGATCGTTCGGATCATGGCGGTGCGGCAGAAGTCCACGCCGAAGGTCTCCTTCGCGTGCCGCCACGAGCCACGCTCCAGAGCCTCCTCGGGGATGTCCACCGCGTGGACCATCTCGTAGAAACGCGGGTCACGCTCATCACGGTCGTCACGGATCCTCGCGTCCTCGCGCTTGTCCCGCGAGGTCACCAGGCGTGGCTGGACGACTCTGAACAAGCACGACCCGTCGTCCGCGATGGCAGTTGTGCGGCAGCGCGGGCACGGGTCACGATCGTCCTTGGCGCCTTCGGTTCGGACGAATCCACATTGCGGGCACACCCGCCAGACCTTCCAGCCCGGTTGTGAGGCAGTGCCGACATCCAGGCCCGTGATCTCGTGACGGTAGCCCTTGACGTAGAAGGTGTTGCCCGGCGCCATCTCCTGAAGTGCATAGCGCTGGGGGCGATCGTAGGTACGCAGCGCCGAGTCGTAGCGTGTCCGACCACCGGGGGCTTCCTCGCCCTCGGGCCAGTAGAGCGTGGCTTCCAGCACCGTGGAGGTGTCGACCAGTGCATAGTTGGGCAGCAGGCCAAGGTCGCACAGTGCGCTCTGCGCGGGTGTGTCATCCAGCAGGTGGCCTAGCTGGTGGCCCACGCCGCGCCGCTCCGCCTCGAGCTCCGCCTTCTGCCGGGCCTCCTCGGGATCCGATTCGTGCAACTCCCCCAGCGCGTCATTGATGTGACGGATGCGCGAGCGCAGCGACTCCTCCCTGGCCAGCCAGACTCGGCGTGCCTCGTCGACCGTGCTACGCAGACCGCCCGTGGCGTACTTACACAAGTCGGCTTTCGCCTGGTCGGACACACCGGTCGGGAAGAGCTCGAGGAATGCCTTCACACGTACCTCGCCCTGGCTGATCGCCAGTTCGACGAGGTCGGCCAGGTAGCCGTCCGGGCCGAACAGGCCCTTCACCTTGCGCGGCAGCCCCGGCAGTACCCGTCCCTGGCCGTCGACGAGGCGCCCGCGCGCGGCCAGGTCCAGCAGGTGCGCCAGGTACTGGCGCCGCAGGATCTCCACCGCCGACAAGTAGCAGCCTGGCGGCACGATCCGCCCCGCGATCATCTCCTTCGGCTGCTCCAGGAAGTACAGGTCGCGGTTGCGCTTCTCGGGGATCGTCAGCAGGAACGCGTTACCTGTCTGACGGCCGGCCCGGCCCACGCGCTGGGCGTAGTTCGCCGGCGTGCGCGGCAGCGAGGCCAGCACCACAGCCGAAAGGTCACCGATATCGATGCCCAACTCCAGCGTGGGCGTGCACGACAACACGTTCGGATCGTTGAACCCACGCTCTTTGCCCGTTCTGCGGAAGGCCGCCTCTACGGTCTCACGCTCCTGGCGGTCCAACAGCCCGGTGTGCTCGGCGGTGATCACCTGGTAAGTCCCCGCACGGTGATAGAGCCGACGGTAGTAGTCCTCCCGGAACTTGCGGTCCCGGGCGTGGACATTCGCCTCGCGTGCGTGCGTCCCTGCCACCAGCCGGCCCGTCGTGCACCGGTAGGACGGGCACGGCGCGTCATGCCACTGCTCCAGCAGCGAAGGGTGCACGGTCTGCTCCCAGAAACACACCGGACAGCGCACGTACGCGGTCTCGACATCGTTGTCGGAGAGCAGCAGCGCGTCTATCGCGCCCGGCTGCAGCCCGTAGATCCGCGTCGCTCCGTCCTTCGCTGTGCGCATCGACAGCAGCCCCGCCGAGTGCAGCGCGGGTAGCAGCCGCCCCCAGAACTCCGGCGACAGCTCGCGCGGCATTCCCAGGCAGCGCCCCGTCCACCGCTCGTGCCAGACCAGCCGGCCCGTGACGGGGTCGAACTCGCTGCCGTCCTTCTGCCCCGACATCAGGAACACCGGGGCACCGACCCCCTTGGGGAACGCCGGCATCCCTGCGGGCCGGCGGTTCCGGATGAAGTAGCGGCTGGTGCCCGTCTCGGCCAGGTACTTCTCCAGCCAGCGGTGCTTGATCGCGCCTCGCCACCGCAGCCGCTCCAGGAAAACCCGCAGGAACGCCAAGTACCGCGCATCGTCCACCGGCTCCAGCGCCTCGGCGCGCACGGTCTCCCGGTGCGCCTCGCGGACCAGCGCGACGGAGGCCGCCGGATCCGGGATCCGCACATGCGCTGCAGCGGTCCGGGTCAGCTCCAGGGTCCGGCCCTGCCGGGCCCGCAGTCCGAACTCCATCAGCGTCTGGAACGCCAGCCGCTCACCGATCAGCCGCCAGGTCGCCTGGTCTCCGCCCCGGGACTTGCCCGACAGCAGCCGCTCAACTCCCTTGAGGTCGTGCAGGTCCGGCGGCACCACCGCAGCCAGCGTCTTGGGGTTCGTGGTGTCCGCGATCACCTTCGCGATCAGCTCGTGCAGCGCCGTCGGCTCGGACTCGGACAGATGTGCGACCAGCAGGGCGCGCAGCGAGAAGGTGTAGGAGCGGTTCGCGACGAATCCGGCGCGGTGCGCGGCGTCCTGCACCGAGTCGTTGAACATCAGCGTCTTGCACTCGCCGAGATCGTCGTCCAGCTCACCACCGGTGAACAGCCGAGTGATCGAGGCCGCCGCCAACGAGGCCTGCCCGGTGCCCAGGTAGCGGATCGCGTTGCGCTCACCGCACTTGGGACACCAGTCCTCCTTCGCCGCGGTGTTGGCCGTCGCACCCCGGTTCACCCAGACGAACGCCGAGTCCGGAGTGCCCAGACGCGGCTCTCCCGACTCCGGGTCGAAGTCACCGATCGGGTTGGGCAGGCGCAGTCGGCGCTGCGTGCCGTCCAGCACCATCAGATCGCCGCCGACGCCGTGCAGTTGGCCCTGCCCGGCACCCTTCGAACCCTTGGTTCGCGCCGAAACGGCAACCTTCGCCTCGGGAGCCGCCTGCTTGGCCTCCGCATTCGTCGCGGCGATCAGGTTCCGCACCCGGATCTTGTCCTGCGTGGCAGAGGCCCGGCGAATCTTCGCCGGATTGACCTCCACCGCCAAGTCGTCGCTCTCTGGTGAGAACACCGCCCAGCCCGACCGCCCGCAGTCCCGGCAGTAGACCGCGGGCAGGAACAGGTTCGCGGCCTCCCCGCTGGTGGCCGTCGTCGCCGGCGCGTTGCGCGTCCGGTCCGAGCCGCTCTGCTGCGGCGCATCTCCCGCGTCCCACTGGAACTGCGCCTTCGGCCACGGCAGTACACCCCGAAGCAGCCGGGACACCGACCGCGCCCACTGATGCACCTCGACCTGCACCAGCGGCCGGGGAAGCTCGGGGGTGGAGTCCGGGTCCCGGGCTGCGGACAGCAGCGCGACGAACCGGGCCAACGCCTCGGCGGCCTGCTCCGGGCGCTGCGTGATCGCCTGCCCCCACGAGTACGCGCCCGCCCGCCACAGCACAGCGAGGATCTCGTCGGTGGACTTCAACTCCCCGCCCAAGGCGATCATCACGGCCTGGGTCAGGATGTGCTTCTTCAACTGAGCGCCGAGCTGGAAGACATCCAGCCCGCGCTCCCCGGTGACCGCCTCCGCCAGATCGCCGAGTGCCTCTTCACTCAGCGACGGATCGGGCATCGCGGCCAGCTGCTCCGGGGTGGGGACCGGCAGCAGTTCGATCGCGTCCGACGGAACGAACTCCTCCGCCGTCAGTCGACGCTCCCCGACCACCGCCTCCGACGTGAACGGCGTCCCGAACACCTCACTCGCGACCTGCAGGAGCTCCACCGCCCCGGCCTCATCGGTGCCGGACGCGAGCGTCGCCGAGGTCGCCACCGGGCAGATCCCACCCAGAGGCCGGCCCTTCTCCGAGACCCCGAGCGAAGACGCCAGGCGGCGCAGCAGCATCGCCACATCCGTGCCCTGCGCGCCGTCGAAGGTGTGGAACTCGTCCACCACGATGTAACGCACGTCCGCGTTCTCCCACAGCGGTGCGTCATCGCGGCGCTGGAGGAGGAGGTCGAGCATCTTGTAGTTGGTGATCAGGATGTCGGGAGGCGTGGTCTGCATCGCCGCCCGGTTCGTCTCCACCCGCTCGTAGCGAGTGGCGGCGACGTCCCCGATGTAGAGGCCAGCCGTCACCTGCGACAGCGCGTGATCATCCTTGCGAAGACGGTCGTTGATGCGCAGCGCCTGGTCCGTGGCCAGGGCGTTCATCGGGTACAGCAGCACGGCCTTGACGCCGGCCCGGCCGGCCGCCCGCTCACGGCGACAGTGGTCCAGGACCGGGATGAGGAATGACTCCGTCTTACCGGAACCGGTGCCGGTGGTCACGAGGGTCGGCTCCGGGGTGTGACCGTGTGCCGACGAGAGGCGAGCGAAGGCGCGAGCCTGGTGGGCGTACGGCGTCCAGCCGCCGGAGGGGGCCCACTCCAGTGTCTGCCGCCAGTCGGCGCCCGCCTGGATGAACGGCGTGCGAATCCGCAGGAACGGCCCGCGGAACATCCCTGACGTCTCGTCACCCAGAAAGCCGTGGAGCGCCAACCGCGCACCCTCGTCGGTGAGCGCGTAGGTGGTCGAGAGGTACTGCAGCAGGCTCTCCTTGAGCGCCCGCGCCTCCAACGTCGGCCTCATGAACGCGACACCTCCTGCTTGATCGGATCCCACTCGCCGCAGGCGACAGCCTCGTCCAAGCGGGCCTGGAAGACGGCGTGCGCCTCGCGCATCTCGCTCTCGCGGTCGGCCTTGTGGAAAGGGGCGGTGTAGCCGGTGGGGACGGGGGCGGTGGCGGGATCGGCCTGGAACGACACGAGCTGTGTGAAGCTCTCCTTGCTCTGGCGCTGGCCGGCAGTACGGGCGTTGCCTGCCAGCTTCCAGCCCTTTGCGTCGAACCAGGTCACGGCCTCGTACTTCTGCAGGACGGGGAATCGTCCACGGTAGGCCGCGATCAGGGCATCGGCGTCCATGCCGAGCCAGACCGCAACGAGGGCGTCGATCTCCACCAGAGCGGCTCGGCGGGCGCGTTCGGAGCGTAGTGGGGTGTCGGAACGCCAGTGCGGCGTGACCTCATGCAGCGGCTGGAGACCTGGCCAGGCGCAGGCCCACGGTTCGTACGTCGGCCAAGTGTGGTCGTACAGCTCGGACCACAGGCCCGCGTAAGCGCGGGTGAGACAGTTCAGTCGGAGAGCACGCAAGAGCAGGGCGGAGGCGAGCGGATGGTTAAGAGAAGGAGCTGGCATGGCCTTGGCACCCGCGATCCTCAGATCACCTCGGCCTGTTGCCCGGAGGAAGTAGTCCAGAGGCAACGCGGCCCAAAATCCGGCTACCAGGGCGGTCAGTCGCTTGTCCGGCATCGCAAGACTGTGGATCGCGTCGACGTGTGCCGTGCCCGGCGGCACCAGGGCTGCATACAGGGCCCGCTCCGTGTTCGGGGCGACCTGACGGCGCCAGGCCAAACGGTGGAAGATCGCGTATCGTCTACGGGATCGGGCGACGAGCACAGCGTCGATCTCCTCGGGTGTGACCTCGCCCTCTGAGATCTGCTCGCGGCTAGCGATATAGGAACGGGCACAAGCCAAGGCCGCATCATCCGCACGCAGGCGGACAAGTTCCCGGTAGTCAATCCAGCGGTCCTGGGCGGCCAGGTACTCCTGGTTCTTCCCCTTCACACGCACGTATGCGGTGTCGGGTACATAGTCGTCCGCGAGAGAGACGAGATCAGCGCCATACGGGTCGTTACTGTTGGCGTCATGGCGTTTGAAGACCGGTGTGGCAACGCTCAGTTGGGTACCCTTGAGGATCACCTGGCGCCAGCGGTCCGGTTGGTGTTCCGCTTTCCGTGGGCCATCCATGCGGTTGTAGTCGATCACCCCCGCATCCTTCGTACCGCTCTCGTGGTAGCCGGGTGAGATCTGCGGCAGGAGAGCAGCCAGGCGTGACGGGTAGTCGGCCAACGCCTCGATGGCGGCAGCCTCCGCTGTGCTTACTGGAAACAGCAGGCGGGCTTGCTCCACCGGCTGTCCCTCCTCGTCCAGTAGTCGCTGCCAGACGGCCAGCAGCTCACGGTCGACTTGGATGACACGAGTCCGATGCGGTCGCTCATCGAACTCCCCGTTGCGATAACGGATTCCGGGCACGTCACCAGAGCCATCGTGGCTCGCCGAGAACCTCAGCGCGTCCACCGAGACCAGCCAGGAGAGGTGGCTGAAGTCGATCTCACCCTCACCTCCATAGACGTGGACACCAAAATGAGACGTATCTCCAACGGGCCTCGGGAAAAACCTCTGACCGGAGTTGACAAAGTCACCGTGGACGCGCAGCCGCCGATAGGCTGCTTCCCGGATCTCTCCTTCCCTCTCGCCCGTGAAATGCGTGTCTGGGTGGACCAGCCCAGCTGTGCCATACGCCGCGCTGTGAGCCCAAACCTGACACATGAACGCCCGGTACAAATCCGGCTGGGTACCCGCCAACAGCGGATAGACCTGCTCCGAGCCGAACAGCGAGACTTGGGCGCTGGTGGTCGTCATCTCACCAAGCACATACCGTTGAGAGCTGGGCGAACGCAGCAGTTCCGCCTTACGTCGCTGCTTCTCCGCGACTGATGCCTTCTCCGTGAGCATGAACCACGGCTCGTGCTCCGCCAGCACCGCCGGCTCGTCCCAACGCGGCCGCACCCACGGCGGATTCCCCACCTGCAGGTCGAAACCCCCGTGGCGAGCAAACACCAGCCCGAAGTCCAACTCCCAGTGCAGAAAGCCCTGCTCCTCCGCAATGCGCTGGGCAACTCCCAACCACGGGAACCGCTCGTCCAACTTCGACACCGAGTCCATGCCCATGAACGGCGGCAGCCCGTCCTCGTACGCCTCGATGGCGTCGAGCGAGCCGAGGTCGGCGATGAACGAGTCCGTCGGGGCGTCGTACGTCCCCAGCATCGCCTCGGCGAAGTCGAGCCAGTCCGCGAGGTCCTTGAGCGCGATGACCCGTCGGCGGGTCGGAGGCTGGCGACGCCTGGGCCCTGTGGGCGCCTTCTTCGACTGAGTCTCCGGCGCCGGCCCCGCCTCGCTCAAGGCCGGAAGCAAGGATGCCTGCTCGCCGTCCAGGCTGAACAGGGATGCCTGCTCGAGGACGGCGAACACAGCTGCGGGGGCAGGTTCCGGCTCCGGCAGACCGACCTGCGGGAGCCCGGCCAGGGCCGCCTTCGCGAGGTCCGCGTCCTCCGTCGCGTACACAGCCGCACTGCCGTCCAGTAGCCCGGTCTCCTGCAGCGGCCAGAACCACAGCGCGCACCACGTGTCCATCAGGGTCTTGAGCCGCCAGTACGGCGCCCCCGGGGTCTCGAACAGGTCGCGGTACACCTTCTCCTTCGCGACCGCGCCCTCGGGACGGCGGAGAAAAGCGTACTCGTCCTGCTCCTCACCATCCGCGGCGCGAGCCCCCCACACGTCTATGGCACGGGAGATCTCCTTCTCGGAGATCTCCATGCGCCGAACCACCAGCTCCCAGAGGAACTCGGCGCGTCGGGCCACCGCCTGAAGCCGCTTCAGCTGCGAAGCTTGTCCACGCGGCGCCTTGGTGTTCGGCGGCTTCAGTACGCCCTTGCGCCAGGCCGCCAGTTGCAGCTTCTGTCCTGGTGCGAGCGATGCTGCTTCCTTCTCACTCGCTACCGCGGCCCAACCCACCGCCGGCAACAGGAACTGGTGTACCGCGCCCTCAGGTAGCTCCTGCCGTTGACCATCCTTCAGAAACGCCAGCACCGTCGGCGCCAGCGTGCCCTTGGCCTTGAGCCAGAGCTTCTCCTTGCTCGCGAGTTCCTCGCCGCTGTACACCGCCCGCCGCCCGCCGACGAGCGAGTTGCCACGCCGCAAATGCAGCCCGAACCAGGGTGCCCGCATGCCCGGGTGCATGGTGTTGAGCCACAGGGACACCTCGGCGAGCTCGACACCTGTCGCGTTCAGGTCGACGCCGTAGGCGTTGTGCAGCGCGATGTACGCCTTGACCTTCTGCTCTTCCGTCAGCGCCCGGCTGGTGGGGATGGTGGTCCCCAACTCGTCCTGGCGCCGGCGCAGGTACTCCTTCGCGACCTGGTTGATCGCCTCGTTAAGGAACGCCCCCGAGCCCAGTGCCGGCTCGCAGATCTTGTATTTGAGCAGTTCGGACGCCCGCGTGCGGATCGAGTTGCCGTCCGCGTCCTTCTCCTGGTCCAGCCGGTGCTTGAGCGTCAGCTCGACGGTGACCTTGGTCAGCGATTCCGGCGTGTAGTACGAGGCTGTGGTCTGCCGGTCCCGCCCGGCAAGCCGGTACACGAAGGAGCCCGGCGCGTACTTCTTGCGTCCGCGCAACCCCTTTCGGGCGTCGTGCTCGTCGTACTGGACGAAGACGTCGTCAGGGTACTGGTCCTGCCGACTGGCGGGGATCATCCAGGAGCCGTCCTTCGGGTCGCCGCCCTTGGCGACCTCGCACAGCTCCTCCTCCGCGATGAAGCCGGTGTAGGACATCAGACCCTCGTACACCGCGCCGAGCTGGTTGATGCCGAGGTTGCGGTAGGAGATGAAACCGCCGCGCTCGCCCCTCTTGGCGTCCTTCATGGTCAGCAGCCGCAGCACCTCGTGCAACGCCGCATTGCGCATCCGCAAGTCGAGCCAGGCCGGCTCGTCCTCATCCGCGCGCGGGTCCTGGGTGCCGCGCCCGATCAGCTTCACCGACTTGGGCTCGAACAGCTCGCTGCGCAGCGGCTCGAAGCGCAGGCCACGGTCCTCGCTGCGTCGATCCCGCTTCTCCTTCTTCGTGTCCTCGTCGTCCCCGGGGAGTTCGTCGTCCGGCTCGCTGCCGTAGGGGCGGTGGCCGTAGTTGACCTTGGCGAAAAGCACGGCGAGGGACTCGTGCAGGTGGAAGCCGACTCGGGCTGTGGGCTCGACGAGCTGTTCGTCGCGGGCGACGAGTTCGCGCAGTCGGGCCATGGAGTAGCCGGCTTCATAGCTGCCGTCGTCGGCGGGGAGGATGCCCAGTTCGGGGCGGGCTTCGGCATACAGCAGGAACAGGATCCGGTACAGGTAGCGCAGGCACTCGCGGGTCAGTTGCTTGGCGAACGGCGTCCTGCCGTCATCGATGTCGCTCGGCGCCAGACCGGTGGTGGCGAGCCGGTCCAGGACCTCCTGGGCGATGATCTCCACGGAGCGCTGGAGGCCACTGCGCAGCTCCCCGCTGACGCCGACCGCGTTGGTGCTGGACGCCTTGAGGAGCTCGTCCAGCAACGGGTTCGCGCTGTTCTCGCCCGGCCGCAGCATCTCTTGGCTGAATAGGGCGGCGATGGTGGCGAGTTCACCGCCCTGCCTGCGGTCGTTGCGCTCCAGCGCCGCGTCCAGGTTGACGGCGAGGTATCGGCCCTCGCCCCAGCTGTTGCGGTCGGCCAGCACCAGGACGCCACCGACGAGGAGCAGTACGAAGCGCGGCGGCGTGCCGTCCGCGCCACCCAGGTTGCTCGCAAAGAGCCAGGAGGCTAGCGCAGCACCGTCGTTGTAGCTCTCGGCGGCGCTGACCCGCAGCGGGTGGAGCAGCCGCCCGGAGCCGCCCGCGTCAAGCGCGGCGTCGTTCTCCGCTGCCCAGCCGCAGTCCAGCGCGACGACACCGTGCCCGTGGTAGGCGACCTGTACCGCGTGCTCGCGTCCGGCGCGGTGCACGGTCAGCTCGCCGGGCCCGGCGTCGTCGAACCCGAGGGCGTACAGCACCTGCTGGTGCCACTCCCCGAGCCGCTTGGTCCACTCCTCATTGCCGTGGGTCCGGCGGGAGTACTTGTCCTCGGCGTCCGCACGGTCGGCCTCGGCGAAGAAGCCGCGTAGCTCGTCGCTGAAGTACGGCGTGCGAAGGGTCCGGATCCGCTCGCGCGGTGTGGTGCGCTTGTCGTTCTCGTCGCCCTCGCGCAGCGTCCAGGTGTCGAGTACGTGCTTCTTCAGGTCGGCGGCGAGCTGTTCGGCGAAGTAGTGCGCTGCGAAGTACTCGCCGCGGTTGCTGAAGGAGTCGAAGTCGGTGCTCATCAGTGCGAGTTCTCCAGGACGGCGAGCAGGCGCAGCATGGGGGCGCCGGAGGTCTCCAGGGACTTGACCAGCTTGAAGCGGTCGCTGGCTGTGCGCGCCACCTGGTGCTTGTCGGGGCGGGTGCCGGCGAACAGGGCTTCCTGCTTCCAGTGGGTCAGCCGCTTGCGGTAGGGCTCCAGGGTGGCCTCGACCTGTCGGCGGTAGTCGTCCTCACGAGCTGTCAGATGCTCAGTCGCGGCGTCGATCGCGGCGGGAACGAGGGCCTGCAGGGCGGGCAGGTCGCGCGGGGTGGCGCGGCCGGGCATCTGCGGGCCGACCCCGACCCGGGCGAGGAACGCGTTGTCCATCGTCTCGACGACCGGCTCGCCGGGTAGGCCGTGGACGGCCATCCACTCCACCACGGTGGGACGCCCGAAGGCGTTGGAGTGGATGCCCTGGACGAGGAAGGTCGGAAGCGCGACGTTGGCGGCGAGCACCGGCGCCTCGTGGCGGCCGATCTCGACCAGGACCTTGTCGGTGAGCCAGTCGATGACGGGGTGGATGTCCGTCAGAAAGGACACGTTGGGCCACAGGGTGTCCGAGGAGTCACGAGCGACCTGCAGGCGCTTGCCCGCCAGTTCCTTGGAGAACGTCACCCGCAGGCGACCTGGGCCCTTCTTGCTGCCCAGGATGTGCTGCTCGTCCAGGTAGGACTTGGGCAGCGCGCGGAACCGGTAGGCGAGATCGCGCGGCGGCTCGAAGGCGATCGTGCCGTCCGGGTCGCGGCGCAGTGTCAGCTCGTCCTCGGGGTTGGTGCGGCAGACCTGCCGCAGGGCCGCCTCGAAGTACTCCGCCGTGTCGGCGAAGAGCCGCGGAACACGGGCACGGGGCACCGCACGGTGGGTTGGAGTTGCGCCGACCTGGGCCAGCAGTCCGGCGAGCATCCCACCGCCGCTCTGCCGGGAGGTCTTGATCGACTCCTCGACGGTGCGGCCGGCGATCAAGTCCTTGGTGAGCCGGTTCTCCTCCTCCTGCGCGCGGTAGATGCCGGTGACGGCCTCGGCCGAACCCTCGATCTTGTGGGCCTCCTCCTCGCGCTTGAGGAGCTTCTCACCGACCAGCCTGTCGTCCAGGGTGCGCGGCTCGCCGGTGACCGGATCGGTGCGCCAGGGCAGGTCGCTGGTCAGCACCAAGGCCCGGAACTGCGGGCGCCGGGTCTGGCCATAACGGTCGATTCGGCCGTTGCGCTGCTCGATGCGGATCAGCGACCACGGCAGGTCGTAGTGGATCAGCAGGTGGCACTGCTGATGGAGGTTGACGCCTTCGGAAGCGACGTCGCCGGTGAACAGCAGCCGGACCGGGTCGTCGCGCAGCCCGAACTTCTCGATCAGGCGCATCTGCTCCTGGTCGGTGGTGGCCTCGCCGTGCATGACCTGGACCGCGCCGGTCCCGCCGTGTCCGTGGCCGTAGGCGAGCCAGGGCTTCTTGTTATCGGTGCCGGGGCCCTTGGTGAAGCCGAGCGCCGCCGGCACCGCCTCGGCGAGCCACTTCAGGGTGGGCACGCGCTCGGAGAACACCACGACGCGTACGTCCGAGCCGGGCCCGACCCCCAGGTCGCGCAGCTCGGTGACCAGGGCCTGGAACTTCGCGGAGTCGTCGTGACCGATCCGACGCGCCAGCTGCTCGAGGTCGGTGAGCGCAGCGAGTTCGCTCGCGGCCTCCTCGTCCGTGCGCCTGCGGCGCTGTGCGCGAGCCGGGTCCTTCGCCGCCTTCGCCAGGTCCGTGCGTTCGGTCAGGGACTTCTTGCGGGTGGCGATGGTCTGCAGCAGTGCGTGATGGGAGGAAAGGAACGACTTCAGCAGGTTGTAGGCGTCCAGCTGACTCCAGGCCACCGAGTCGGCCGGCTCGTCACCGGGGATCCAGCGCGTGGCCAGCTCCTTGAAGACCGCGAGCTCGGCGTCGCTCGCCGGGGCGTGCACCGGGACGGAGGGACCGCGATCGGCCCAGGCGCCCTTGAGCGAGTCGCGGACCTCGGGTGTGGTCTTGGTGCGGCGGATATAGAGGTGTTCGAGGTCGGATACCTCGTACTTGCCCGGGTCGGCGATGGCCGCCGGATCGAGCAGCGTGATCAGCTCTGCGAAGGATTTGGCGTCACCGTTGTGGGGAGTCGCCGAGGCCAGTAGCAGCGCGTCCGTCTGGTGCGCGAGCAGCTTGGCCAGGGCGTTGGTGTCCGTGCCGCGGTTGACCAGTCGGTGCGACTCGTCGATGACCACCGCGTCCCACTTGGTCTTCTCCAGGTGGTGGGCGTACTGGCCCTCACGCTTCAGGGTGTCGACCGAGACGATCACTCGCTTGAAATACGCGAACGGGTTCCGCCCGGACGGGATCTCCTGCTGGATCCGCTGGATGCCGGTGGAGTCCAGCCGCACCAGCGGGATCGCGAAACGCGTCCACAGTTCGCGCTGGAACTGCTCCAGCACGTGCTGCGGCGTGACCACCAGGATCCGTTCTCCCCGGCCGCGCCGGATCAGCTCCGCCAGCAGGATCCCGATCTCCAACGTCTTGCCTAGGCCGACGACGTCCGCGATCAGCAGCCTCGGCTGCGGATTGGTCATCGAGAGGGCGAGCTCGGCCGGGCGCAGCTGGTGGGTCTGCGCGTCCATCAGGAAGTTGTCGGCGAGTGCCAGGCCGTGCTCGGTCTGTGGCAGGAACGACTTGCGGACCACGGCCTCCAGATACAGCCGGCCCCGGCGATGGTTGGGCGAATCGTCCGCCACGAGCGTGGTCTCGCGCGGGTCAAGGACCTGGATCTCGTCCAGCCGGCTGTAGAACACCGCGTCCGTACCCCGCACGAACGATGACACCCCGGTGACCTCGACCATCCAGCCGTCGTGCTCGGTCGGGTCGACCTTGCGCACCAGCCACTGCTCGTCCCGCACCAGCACCTGCGCCCCAGCAGCGAACCCCGGCCCAGCAGCTCCCCGCAGGGGCATGGCGTCCAGGGCGAGTTCCGGAGCCCAGGCGCTCCAGTCGGTTGGCACTGACCCGGTTCCCGCCCCATCACCGGATCCTGCCTCGACCGCCACTCCGTACTCCTGCTCACTTGCCGCCATTACCGCCCCACCTTGATCACTCCATGTGCGCGACCAGTCTCAGCCAGGCCCTCACAGGCATCCAACCAGGCTCGCACCCACCACCGACACCGGCTCCCCACCACCCTTTTACAGAGCGGATTGCGGAGCGTACGCCTTCAGAAGCTCGTCAGCGATCCGCTGCGACGCCGGAATCCGAGGACGTGCACGACGCGGCCCCTCCGGGGCTGCCTCCGTGTTCGCCGCTGCCGGGATCACGGGGGCCTGCTCGCCTGGGGTCTCCCCTGCAGCTGAACCGACGGCATCGCTCGCAGCATTAGCGGGAGCCTCCAGCGCGTAAGACGAGGGTTCCTCTGCCAGAAGCGCCCTCAGCCGCTCCTCGACCTCCAAGGTCAGCAACTCCGCGCCGGACCCACCAGGCGCCTTCGCACTTGTCCGAGCGATCAGCGCCTGCCGCGCAGAGACCGCTGCGACCCCCAGCACAGTCATGAGTCCGGTGCACTCATGCCCGACCTGCTCCAGCGTCGGCCGGTCCTCCGGCTCGTGCGCAAGCATTGAGGTGATCAGTGGCAGCAGTGGCTCCGGCACACCGCTGAGGTCCGGGGCCTGAGCCGGGTTGGCTACCTGAGCCACTATTGCTTCCCACCGGGTCCCGTCGTACGGATAGTGCCCAGCCGCCGCATATAGCAGCACGGTGCCCAACGCGTAGACGTCCGCCGCCGTGGTCACCCGTGGATGCCCCGAGGCCTGCTCGGGAGGCATACACCGCACCGTCCCGACGATCATCCCGCTGTGCGACAGGGACTCCTGCGTCGTGTCCGCGAACGCCGCGAGACCGAAGTCGATGATCACCGGCCCGTAGTCGCCCAGGATGACGTTCTGCGGCTTCAGATCACGATGCAGCAGGCCGACCGCGTGCACCGCGCCAAGCCCCTCCGCCAGCAAGGCACCGAGGCTTGCCACCAGGACCGCCGGCAGCGGCCCCTCGTCGTCCACCGCCTCCAGCAGAGTGCGACCCGGCACGTACTCCATCGCCATCCACGGCCGATCCGCATACGGGTCCGCGTCCAGGAACCGCGCGACGCGGCCGGTGCCCACCACCTCCCGAGCGACCCGCGCCTCCTTCTCGAAACGCGCCCGCGTCACCGGGTCCAGCCGATCTGCGCGGATCAACTTCACCGCGACGGGATCCCCAGCGGGTGAGTAAGCCAGGAAGACCTCACCCATGCCTCCGGCGCCCAGCTTCCGCGCCACCGTGAATCGGCCGATCCGCTCGGGCATCCCCGGCATGCTCCCACTCAGCCCTTTCGCACACGCGCGGCACTGCCACCGCCATGGTCGTCCCTGGTCAGCCTAGTGGCTGAAGCGCCCTCGCATGGCAGAGATCGAATACCTCCCAGATCCGGCCACCAGGGTGTCTTCCCCACCGCTCGATAGCGGCAGTGGGTCTGTGTCGGCGGCCCGGTCAGATATTGATGTGGGTCGGACCGCCTGAGGGGCCCACCAGGCGAATCACCTCGAAGTGGCTGGAATACCTGCCCACCGATCTTGATTGGTCCCCTCGAAGCAATCGTTGGAGGGGTGCGCAGGTGACCGACCTGAAGTTGTTTCGGCTCGATGCCGACAAGCGGGACGTCGAGGTGCAGGGATCGCTGGCGGCTCTGGAGTCGCAGCTGCAGGAGCGGATCGAGGCGAGCATGGAAACCATGCTCGGGATCCGTTTCCTGGCAAGCGAGTACCCGACTGGTCCGCTGCACCGCGGTCGGATCGACTCACTCGGGCTGGACGAGAACGGCACCCCGGTGATCATCGAGTACAAACGAGGCAACGATCCCGGGGTGATCGTTCAGGCGGTCTCATACCTCTCCTGGCTGGATGCCAGCCACCACGAGTTCCAGGCTCTGGTCAAAGACAAGCTCGGCGACGAGGCAGCCAACGCCATCAACTGGAGAAACCCTCGTGTGGTCTGCATCGCTGGGGAGTTCACCCGGCACGCGCGGACTGCGGTGCACAAGATGCATCAGCGTATCGACCTCGTGCGGTACCGGATCTTCGACGGTGGGCTGCTGAGCCTGCAGCTGGTCGAGTCCACGCCGGGAGGCGCCGGGGCACCTCGGCCGGCGACGGCTCGGCCAGCACCCGTCGACCTCGGCGGAGGCACAGATCCGTCCGGCGACGCCGAGATGAAGCCTATTGAGGAAGACCTGGCAGCCAAGCCTGCCGCCCTCCGAGCTCTCTACCAAGAGCTGCATGAGGCGCTTACGTCCTCGGGGGACGTGGAGGCAGAGGCCACGAAGCGCTACTTCGTCTTCCGTCGGTTCGTGACGGTGGCGACCGTGTGGTTCCTCAAGGCAGACACGATCATGCTCTACCTCAAGGTCGATCCGTCCACGGTCACGCTGGAAGAGGGCTTCACGCGGGACATGCGCGCCAAGAACCATCTCGGGACAGGGGACCTTGAAGTACGGATCCAGACCACGGAGGACCTGGAGAAGTCGAGGCCGCTGATACAGCTGGCCTTCGAGGCTGCCTGACCTACGACGAAGGGCGGCTGTCACATCGATAACTCGATGTGACAGCCGCCCTTTTGCGCCTCTGGTCTACCGGCTTCGGCCGTCGCCCGTCTCATGCCTCGGGCCCGGCCAGGACGAAGTCGTCCTGGGTTAGTTCGGCTCGCAGTCGCTGTTCGGCGACGTTGGCGTAGTGGGTGGAGAGTTCGACGCCGACGAACTTCCTGCCCTCCTTGAGCGCGGCGACGCCGGTCGAGCCGGAGCCGGTGAACGGGTCGAGGACGGTGCCGCCTTCGGGGCAGATCTTGACGAGCTGCTGCATGATCTCCACCGGCTTCTGGGTGATGTGGACCCGGTCCTTGCGGGGCTGGGAGGCGATGAAGTGCCCGGGGAGGTAGATCTCCCTGTTCTTGTTGAGGCTGCCCTTGACGCCCCAGGTGATGAATTCGGCGGACTGCTTGAAGCCGCCCTTGCGCGGGCGGCTGGCGGGCTTGATCCACGGGATTGTGCCGCACCAGGTCCACCCGGCCATCTGCAGGGCATCCGACGTGGTGGGCTCCTGCCTCCAGTCGGAGAAGACCATCGCGACGGAGTGCTCCTTCGAGGCCCGGTACCCCTCGGTCAGCAGGGCGGTCAGCCAGGCGCGGTACGAGCGCTGGTCGCGGTTCTCGCCGGGGAAGGTCTGCAGGTCGTGCGCGGAGCCGCTGGTGACGTACTTGGCGCGGGCGTCGCGGGCGGTGCGCTCGGAGCTGGTGCGTCCGCCGGAGTTGTACGGCGGGTCGGTGATCACCGCATCGACGCTCTCGTCGGGGAGGGTCTTCAGCACGGTGAGGGCGTCACCTCGGTGCAGGGTGTAGCTCATGCGCGGGGCCTCTTTCAGGGCGTGACGGAACTGGGCCCACTCCGAGCGACGCCGATGCGGCAGCCGCTCGGAGTGGGGATGCGCCGGAGGTTAGCCGCGATATCCGGTTGCACCTAATGAGGCGTCCGCCCGTTTCCGGGGCCCTTTCCGGGGTCGTTTGGTGCGGCCGGAATCCGCGTCTAATGTCTGGCCCGTCACCGAGGCGGAGCCCAGCTCCACCCCTGATGACCTGTGCTGATTCATGTTGTGCCGTCCAATTGCGGTGCGCTGTCGGCGCATTCGAACCCCGATTCCGTGATCCGAGGAGAGCCCCCCGTGTACCACCTGAGATTACGAGCGCGGCTGGCTGCCGCGCATGACCCGAGACCGGCGTCCGGGAGCTACCAACTCCCCTGACCCGGGCCCGCCTCCAAGGGGCGGATTCACAACGGCGCGGTGCCGGCGGCTTTGCGCGAGAAGCCGGCACCGCGTCTCCTACGACCAGCGAGGAGCCGCTGCGATGCAGCATGCCCTGATACACCCGCCGCCGCGCCCAACCCTTCATCCGGTCAAGGCCGTTCACGCCGTCGACTGTTGGCGGCGGCGATGAAGAAGACCGCCGGAGCCGTCGTCGGTCTCGCCGCTGCCGGTCCGCTGCTGCTGGCCGTTCCGGTCCTCGTCGCGGCAGCCGGATCCGCCGCCGCAGCCACGTCCTGTTCCAACAACGGTGCACAGGCTGTGGATACCTCGGCGGTGGCCTCTCAGGTGAAGGCCATTCTGGACGGCGGCGACAAGAGCACCGTTGCCGTGCCGGGGCTGGACAACCCGGCCGAGCAGGTGCCGAACGCCAAGACGATCCAGGCCACCGGTGTCGCGATGCACATCCCGGCTCGGGGGCAGATCGTGGCGCTGGCGACCGCGCTGCAGGAGAGCGGCCTGCGCAACCTCACCTACGGGGACCGCGACAGCCTGGGCCTGTTCCAGCAGCGGCCCTCCCAGGGGTGGGGCACCGCGGAGCAGATCCTCGACCCGGTGCACGCGAGCACCGAGTTCTACTCGGCGCTCCAGCAGGTTTCGGGTTGGGAGTCGATGACCGTCACCCAGGCCGCGCAGGCGGTGCAGGCTTCCGGCTATCCGGACGCCTACGCCAAGTGGGAACCGCTGGCCACCGCGCTGCAGAAGGCGATCGAGCCGCTGCTCGCCAAGACCGGCGCGACGCCGAGTCCCAGCCCCGCCAGCGGAAGCAGTCCCCCACCGGCCACGAGCGGCAGCGGTTGTACGAGCGGCGGGGACGGCTCCGGCTTCGGGGCCATCCCACCGGGCACCCTGCCGGCCGGATACACGATCCCGGCCGACGCCCCGCCCCAGGTGCAGACCGCGATCCGGTGGGCGCTGGGCCAGCTCGGCACGCCGTACCAGTGGGGCGGCACCTGTACCGCCCCTCACGGGCCGGACCCGATGGCCAGGTGCGACTGCTCGGCGCTGATGCAGGCGTCCTACCGCGCGGCCGGGGTCACCCTCGGGCGGACGACCTACGAACAGGTCACCGACGGCCAGCCCGTCTCGGTCGACTCCCTCAAGCCGGGTGACCTGCTGTTCACCGAGGGAACGGCCCAAGCGCCCAATCACGTGGGCATGTTCATCGGCCAGGGCCTCGTCGTTCAGGCCCCGCACACCGGCGACGTGGTCAAGATCTCGACCCTCGCCGACTGGAAACCGCAGATTCTCGCGGCCCGCCGCGTCGTCTGACCGGCGCTTCTCCCCTCCCCCCTTCACCGCACCGCCTCTTCCCCCGATCCGGGCTAGCGCGTGCCATAAATAGAACTGGAGTTCGACATGTATCTCGCCAACAAGGCCATCCAGCTCGCCTACGACCCGGGCATCCAGCCGAACGAAGGCGGCCTGCCCGGCCTCGCGGTCCTCAAGCAGGTGATGGGCTCGATCAACCTGTTCGGGATCATCGCCGTCGTCGGAGCGCTCGCGGTGAGTGCCGGCGTGTGGGCCTGGGGCCACCACTCGGGCGGTCACCAGGCCGAGGCCAACGGCAAGAAGGGCGTCCTGGTCAGCGCGGGCGCTGCCCTGCTGCTCGGTGCGGCGAACGGCATCGTGGCCTTCTTCTCGGCGCTCGGCGGTCAGGTCCACTGATGCGCGAGCGTTCCTTTGCCGCTGACCGTAGCGGCAACCCCGGCGGCGCATCTCGCGTGCGCCGCCGGGCGCTGCTCGGCACCGCCGCTCTGGCCGTGCTCGTTGCCCTCGCCGGGCTGCTCGCGTATCTCACCCGCGACGGCAGGACGCCCGCCAAGGGCCCTTCTGCCCTTGCGAGTTCCGCGTCTTCCCCCTCCGCCGCGCCTTCCGCCACCTCGGCTTCGGCCTCACCCGGTGATCGCGCTGCCCTGCCCATCCCACCCGCCACTCACGATCCGATCGCCTTCGGCAAGGCGGCGGCATCCGCGCTGTGGACGTACGACACCCGCTCGTACGCGCAGCCCGAACTGCTGGCCGCACTGCACAACTGGATGCCGTCGGACGCCAAGTACGCCGACACCGCCTCGGTCGATGCCCTGGTGCCCTCGCCGGTCCTGTGGGGCCGGATGGCCGACAACGGCCAGTACGCGACCGCGAGCGTGAACGAGGCGCACTTCCCGGCCTCGTTCACCCAGGCTCTGCAGTCCGATCCGGGGGCGATCACGCAGGCGTACGTCTACGCCGTCACCGTCTCCGGCCAGCAGTCGATCGGCTGGAACGGCACGCCAGCCGGTGGCGCCGAGGCCCGCTCGACGACTCTCGCCGTGCAGTGCCGCCCGTCCCAGAACTGCACGCTCGCCGGCGTCTTCCCGACCATCTCCCCCTGACCCCTTCCTGAAAGGAGGTACCCCCATGGGTGTCTGTGACCTTCCCCTGATGAACACGGTCTGCGACGCGGCCAACTTCGTCTCCGATCCCGGCAAGTCGATCACCGACGGCATCGGCGCGTGGATCGCCAAGTCCGCCGGCGAGCTTGCCGCCAGCGCGGCCGACCTCGCCGCGAAGGCCGTCAACGCGACCACCAGCATCGACCTCAACGCCCCCTGGTTCCGCGACAACTACGCCCTGCTGCTGCCCATCGGACTGTCGATCATCGTCGGCACGTTCTGCATCCAGCTGATGTTCGCCGCGTGGCGCCGGGACGAACGCGCCCTCGCCCAAGCCGCGATCGGCACCATGACCGGCGTTCTGTTCTCCTTCTGCGCGATCTCCTTCACCAGCGTGGCGATCACTGTGGTGGACGGGCTGAGCGACGGCCTGTTCCAAGCCGCCAACACGTCCGTGGAGGACGCGATCCGCCGCGTCGTGAAGGTGAACGAACTCGGCGCGATGTACGGACTCGGTTGGGGCGTGCCGTCGTTGGTCGCACTGGGCTGTGCGATCGGCGCCTTCCTCTACTGGTGCACGATGGTGGCCCGCAAGGTCGGCGTCCTGATCCTGGTCGCCCTGGCGGTCTTCGCCGGCAGCGGCGGCGGCTGGGAGGTCGCCAAGCGCTGGCGGCGCGGCTGGATCGAGGCCACCGCCACGCTGGTGGTCAGCAAGCTGCTGATGACCGTGGTGTTCCTGATCGGCGTCTCCGCGATGGGCAAGAGCGATGCCAAGGACGGCATGTCGGCCCTCTCCGACGCTATGGCCGGCATCGTCGTGATGGTCCTGGTCCTCCTCTGCCCTTACGCGACCTACAAGTTCGTGCACTGGGCAACGGACAACGGCGGGCACGACGACCTGCACCGCACCGGCGTCGCCGGGATGGCGGTCGCCGCAGGCGCGGCCAAGACCGCGGCGAGCCTGGCGATGCAGGTGGGCACCGGCACACCCGCACCGCAGGGCCCCTCCCAGGTTCCGGGCATGGGCCAGGACGGTGTCGCCTCCGGGATCGACCCGTCCGGGCGGTTCAGCAAGGAAGGCATCGACGCCGGGCCGCCGGCCATGCCCACCAAGTTCCGCTTCGGCGAGGACCCGAGCGCTGGCGGCGACCGGGGTCGTGGACTCATCCAGCGTCCGGGCATCCCCGCACTCATCACCCGGGCACCCAGCGGTGAGGGCAATTCCGGTTCGGAGGCGGCTCAGGCCCCGGAGGCAGGAGGCTCCCCCAGCCAGAGCACACCGCCCGCCGAGGGATCGCCGGTCGGCCAGCGTTCGGACGCCACCGCCCATGCTCCGGGCTCCGCACCAAGCGGACCGCCGCCGCAGGGCTCGCCGGCACCGCAGCGCTGGGTCTTCCCCCAGCAGCCGCCCTCCGGTTCCTGACCACCCGCCGCCTCGGGGCGGGCTGCTGACCCCACGGCCACAGCCCGCCCCGCCTACCCCCAAACAGGAGTTCCGCCATGGCTTCCAGAAGATCCCCGCGCCCGCCGCCCCCATCCGCCCGCTCGCACCCCTGGATCCCCGATGTCTGACACCTCCCCTGCCACGGTGAAGTTCCCGCACCGCTCCAAGCGCGGCATCCTGCTCGGCCTGACCGCTGCCCAGCTGATCGTCGCCTCCCTCGCCGGCCTTCTCCTGCTCGCTGTCGTCCTGTCCCGCGGCGTGGTCGGCGCACTCGAACTCACCCCGCTGTGGGCCGCCGTCGCCCTGTTCGTCCTCGTCCGCCACCGTGGCCGCTCCCTGGCCGACTGGGCACCGATCGCCACCCGCTACGCGCTGCGGCGCATGCGCGGCCAGCTGGTCTGGCTCGCCCGGCCCTCCCGGCGGCCGGTGCGCGAGGGCCTGCTGCACCTGCCCGGCACCTCCGCGAGCCTTCGGGTGGTCACCGCACCCGACCGCCGGTACGGCGCGGTCCACGACCCGCGCGCCGGAACGCTGACCGCAGTCGTCAAGGTCAGCAGCCGCGCCTACGCGCTGCTCGACCCCGCCACCCAGAACGCGAACGTCGGCGGCTGGGGCCGGGCGCTGGCGGCGCTCGCCCGCACCGGGCACATCGCCCGCATCCAGGTGATCGAGCGCACGATGCCGGCCTCGGGCGATGCGCTTCGGCGCTACTGGGAGAAGACCGGCAACCCCGATGCTCCGGTCGCCGGCCAGATCTACAGCGAGCTGGTCAAGAACGCCGGACCGGCCGCCGCCCCGCACGAGGCATACGTCGCCGTCTCGCTGGACTTCAAGGCGGCCCGGCGGCTGATCAATCAGGCCGGTGGCGGCCTCGCCGGAGGATTCTCGGTGCTGGCCCAGCTGACCGCCACCTTCGACCAGGCCGCCCGCACCGCCGGTCTCAACCCGGTCGGCTGGCTTTCCGCGACCGAGATCGCCGCCGTGGTGCGCACCGCGTACGACCCCAAGTCCCTGACCGGGCTGGAGCGCTGGTCCTCATCCGGCCGCCCGGAGGCCGACCCGGCCGCCGCAGGGCCCGTGGTCGTGGTCGAGAAGGCCGGCCACATCGCCACCGACTCCGCCGTCCACTCCACCTACTGGGTCGAGAACTGGCCGCGTACCGAGACCAGCCCCGGGTTCTTGCACCAGCTGCTCTTCAGCGGCGGGGTCCAGCGCACCCTGTCGCTCGCGTACGAGCCCAAGGGCCTGGACGCGGCGATGCGCGACGTCCAGCGCAAGAAGGCCAGCATCATCGCGGACTCCGCCGAGCGCGCCCGCCGGGGCCAGGTCGACAGCGAAGCCGACTCGGTCGAGTACCAGGACGTCAAGCAGCGCGAACGCCAGCTCATCGCCGGCCACGCCGACGTCGCCCTCACCGGCCTGCTGACCGTGAGCGCCGACACCGAGGACGAACTTCGCTCGGCCTGCGCCGTCGTGGAGACCGCCGCCGTCGCCGCCCAGCTCGACCTGCGCCCGCTCACTTGGCAGCAGGCCGAGGCGTTCACCACCGCCGCGCTCCCCCTCGCCCTCGCCGCCTGAACCACCCATCCCCACTTCGCTGGAAAGAGCACCGCCATGCCCCGCACCACCACTCCCCTCGCGGAGGACTTCCTTCCCTTCGCGACCGCGGCGGTCGACTTCCACCGCACGCTCAACATCCCCGCAGGCCCGCTGGTCACCTCACGCACCGAGCTGGACAGCCTGCACGCCCACCTCGTCTCCCTCCACACCCTGCTCGACGCCCACGCCGGCCGGACCGGAGCGCTCGTGCCGATCGAGGGCGAGCAGCTGCGGGCCGCCCGTACCCGGATCTGGCAGGCGACCGACCACGTGCACGCCGCCTACCACGCCTCTCCCCGGCCCGGCACCGCCGAGGTGCCCGACCGCGAGGCATGCCAGGCCGGCCTTCCCGAAGGCGCACCCGAGCTGACGATCTGCCAGCGCCACCAGCGCACCGCACACCGCGTCCGGCGCCACACCACCCCGGCCGACCTGCACACCCCGTTCACCGGCCTCATCCGCCGCTAACCCTCTCCCGCCACCCATCGGAGCCCATCGCCATGCCCAAGACCCGCGCCAGTGCCAGCCCCCTCTTCGTTCCCCGCAAGTCCTCCCGCTCCGAACTGCGCTCCGCCCGGCGTGACTTCGACCTGGCCCGCCGCAAGGCCCGCCTCGCCGAGACCCCGCCCGAGCGCGAGCAGGAGGGAGTCGATCCGGAGCTTCGGGCGACCTATCCGCCGTCAGGGCGACCGGGCCCGACCTCCGCCCGAGGCGGCAAGGTCCACCTGCCGGCCCACCGGATGACCACCGCCGTGGCGAGCGGGGCCTATCCGTTCCTGGCGGAGGGCGGCCTCGGCTCCGAGGGGATGTTCGTCGGCCGGGACGTCCATGCGGAAGGCTCGTTCTGCTTCGACCCGTTCAGCCTCTACAACAGCGGCAAGGTCGAGGGCTTCACGAACCCCAACGCCGTGCTGGCCGGGATCATCGGCATGGGCAAGTCCGCACTGGCCAAGTCGATAGCGACCCGGTCCATCGCCCACGGCTACAAGGTCTACGTGCCGTCCGATCCAAAGGGTGAGTGGACGCTGCTCGCGGACGAACTCGGTGGGCGGACCATCGCGCTGGGGCCCGGGTTGAAGGGCAGGCTCAACCCGCTCGACGCCCCCGCGCGGCCGGACGGCGTGAACGAGGAAGACTGGGCGGGCGAGGTCCGCAAGCGGCGCCTCATGCTGCTGGCCGGCCTTGCCCGCACAGTGCTCGGGCGCGACCTGCTGCCGATGGAGCACACCGCCCTCGACCTCGCGCTGGACCTGGTGGTCGCCGACGCCCAGGCGAACGGCACGGTGCCGCTACTCGGCGAGATCGCGCACACCCTTGGCTCTCCCGAGCGCCTCGATGCCGCGCTCGGCGAGCAGGGCGGGCGGATGGGTCCGGCCGCCGAGGACCTCGCCCACGCTCTGCGACGCCTGGTCCACGGTGACCTGTCCGGGATGTTCGACGCCCCGAGTACCTTCACCTTCGACCCGAGCGTCCCCATGCTGACGATCGACCTCTCCCGCCTGGGCGGCAGCGGCGACGACACCGCACTCGTCCTGGCGATGACCTGCGCGAGCGCCTGGATGGAGTCCGCGCTCGCCGATCCGCAGGCCGGTCGCAGGTGGGTGATCTACGACGAGGCGTGGCGGGTGATGCGCCATGTCGGCCTGCTGGAGCGGATGCAGAGCCAGTGGAAGCTCTCCCGCGGGCTGGGCATCGCCAACCTGATGGTGATCCACCGGCTGTCCGACCTGCTGTCCGCCGGCGATGCCGGCTCGCGCGGCCGGGTGCTGGCCGAGGGCCTGCTCGCCGATTGCAGCACGCGCGTCATCTACCGCCAGGAGAGCGACCAACTCGCCACCGCCGCCTCCCTACTGGGGCTGACCGGCGTCGAGACCCAAGCGGTTGCCTCGCTCACCCGGGGGCGCGGCCTGTGGAAGGTCGCCGGGCGGAGCTTCATCGTGCAGCACATCCTGCACCCCGCCGAGAAGGCGCTCTTCGACACCGACGCCCGAATGACGCCGTGAGCGTCGAGCTGACCGCCGCGACTGCCCGCTGACCCCAATCCCAATTCAGTTCAGGAGTAATCCCGTTGAACCGCACCGGCAGATCCCGCCCCCACCACGCGCTCTCCCCCAACCCCCCTCCCCTCGGACGGACCTGCCATGCCCAACCCCAATCTCGACCATGCCCGCTTTCAACCGGACATCGCCATCGGCCGCGACCCCGGACTCGGGATCTGCGCAGCCAACCCGCGCCAACTCGCGGGCGCCGACTGGATGCTGGAACGCCTGGGATTCCGGCGCGTCCCCGACAGCAAAGTCATGTATGCGCTGGCCGACCAGCATCTCGACGGCCAGGGCCGCGCCACCACCGCCGTGGACATGCTCCGGAATGCCGGTTACAACGTGCACGCCGACAGCGGCCTCGACCCGGAGCCGGCGTCCACCCGTTGGATGGTGAACGGGCGCTCCGAGCCGGACGTCGCGTTCGCCGAGCACCCGAAGCTCGGTGTCGTCGCCGCTACCGCCGACACCATGAACGCGGTTGAACGCGGTGGAGCGATCCTCGAAGCGCACGGCTGGCGCTTCGACTACGAGCTGGACGTCTACACCTTGCCCGCCGCCACCGAGCGAGGTGAGGCGTTCGGCAAGCTCGCCCGAGCCACAGCTGCGATGCAGCGGGCGGGCGACCTGCAGGTCGCCGTCCAGCCGCAGCTCGCCGAGGCCGCCACTCGAGGCGCTCGGGCTCCGGCAGCCTCTGTCCGGCACGAAAACGGCCAGGGCTTCACCACCCACCGGTTCCCGCTCAACGCAGCCGCCCTCGCCGCGAGCCCGGCCCGCGCCGGTGTACCGGGCAAGGCGCCGGCCGCCGAGCCCAGCTCCTCCCTCCCGGCTGCGCGTCCTGTGGACCCGCGCATCGCCTTCTCCCGCCACCGCTGACCCCAACGCCTCTAAGGAGCAGTCCCCATGGCCGTGAAGAAGATCTGGAAGATCACCCACTCCTGCGGGCACGAAGCCGAGCGCGACCTTTCCGGCCGCCCGGCCGACCGGCGCGCCGGCTACGCCGAGTGGCTCGCCAAGCAGGAGTGCACCGACTGCTGGCGGGCCTCCAAGGAGGGTGACGAGCAGGACAAGGCCGCCTGGCTGGAGGCCAAGCGTGCCGAAGAGCAGGCCGAGTCCGAAGCCTGGTCCGAGCAGTACCGCATGCCGCCGCTGGAGGGCACCGAGCGTGCCGTCGCCTGGGGCGTGCGCTGCCGGCACCAGATCCTGTCCGCTGCATACACGGCCCTTGTTCTCGAAGGCGAGACGAGCGTGGCCGAGTGGGAGGGGATCGAGGACGCTGCCCGCACCATCACCCGCGCCGGCTGGTGGATCGACCAGCGCGCCTCCGAGCCCGGCGACCTGACGGAGCTGCTGGAGGCGGCAACGGAGCGGGACCGGCCCGTCGAGAACCCCCACTTCTGAGGCGAGCGGCCTGGCTTCTACCAGGCGGTTCCGGCCGTACCAAACCGGCGAATCCTCGGATTCTTTCCCCGGCCGCCCGAACCCGCGGGCGGCTGGACCGCCGCTCTCCTTCGAGGTAGCTCCCGTGATCGCCCACCTGCGTCGTGCCAGCACCACCGCCGGCCTGCTCTCCGAGCTGTACGGGTCGGGCGAGCGCGGCCCGCAGGGCAGTGCCCGCCTGGTCGGCGGGGACTGCCACGGTGCCCCGATACTGTTGCTCGACCGCTCCGGGGCCCTGCCCGACCTCGCTCAGGTGCTCGACGAGCCGCTCCAGCGCCTGGGCACCCGGACACCGGTGCAGCCGGTGTGGATCTGCTCGGTCCGCTCCGACCCCCGGCACGGCGACCTGACTGATGCCCAGTGGGGCGAGGTGGCCCGGCGCGTGGCAGCCGCCAGTGGCATCGCTCCGGACGGCGATCCGGATGCCTGCCGGTGGATCGCCGTGCGCAACAAGGAGCGCCAGGTCCACGTCGTGGCGACCCTCGTGCGTGAGGACGGCCGACTCCACAACACCTACCGCGACGCCTTCCACGTCCAGACCGAGTGCCAGCGCCTCGCCGCCGACCTCGTCCACCTTCCCGGCGCCTGCATCCCCGCGCCCCGCTCCCCGGAGGTCTCCGTGCCTGCGCCGTTCATCACCATCAACATCGAACCCAGCGGCAGCGTCTCGGCCAAAGGCGCCACGGACGACCTGTCCGCCACGCTCCTCAAGCACGCCGGCTTCAGCGAGATCAGCGACTGGTACGGCCGACGCCACCGTCTGCCCACGACCACCGTGCAGAGCGACCGCGCTGCCATCGCCACCCACGCCGCCGAGATGCTCCGCGCCGCCCGCTACACCGTCCAGCTGGACCCCGATCTCGACGCCAGCCGGCTGACCACCCCCACCGACCCGCACGGCCTGCACGTCGTCGGCGGCCAGATCCTGCGGCTCACCGACCAGATCAGGGGCGCCGCCAACGCCAGGGCAGCAGCGAACGCCCTCGACCAGCTCCTCGACCCCGCCGACGGCGTCCTGGTCCGACTCCAGGAGGCGATGGAGGCCGCTGCCGAGCAGATCAGCGACCTCGACGACGATGCATACGAGCTGGCCGACCGCTTCACCGCCGCCTCCGAGCAGCTCACCAGCATCAGCGAGGAGCTGACCGGTGCGGCAGACGAGGTCCGTGCTCTCGACCAGTCGTCCCAGATGCGGGGCGGCGACTACCAGGCCAAGGTCGCCACTTACTACGCGACCGCCGTCACCAGCTCCGCCCGCGCCGTCTCCCCCGCCGCGTCCGCGCGTGGCGTCGGCCAGTCCCTTCCCCGCACCACTCCCGTAACGGCCACAGCGACCAACTCCGCAGCACGGCGGACCCGATGAACGAGGAGACCACTGTGCCGACCGACACGGACTTCTACGCCATGCCGTACGAAGACCAGGCCGACTGGCTCGCCGCGCACTTCACCGCGCACGGCCTGCCGGCCAGGGCAGTCGCCATGGGCGGCCCCTGCTACTCCGCACAGATCGCCATCGTGCTCGACGGCGACCGCCGCCACCTCAACCTCCAGTGGGAGGAGACCCTGCGGTGGCAGACCGAGGACCCCGAAGCCATCGAGTACCTCGACGAGGGCACCCTGGAAGACCTGACACCAGATCAGTCGGCCAGCCGAGTGTGGTCATGGCTCGCTGCCAACGGCGCGAAGGTCGCCCTGACCCCGGGCCCGCCCTCCCCCGCCGCAGCCGACCTCGAGACGATGTCCGAGCAGGCGCGCGCCGACTGGCTCGCCGGCCACCTTTCGGCTAACGGCATCCCCTGCAAGGCCGTTGGGATGGGCGGCTCCGCCGTCTCGGTGGAGGTTCCCGTCGCCTTCGACGATGTGCCCTACCGTCTCTACCTCGCTTGGGAGGACGGCATCCTGTGGCAGGTCGAGCCGAGGGACGGCGGCGAGGTCCCGGAGCACGGGCTGTGGTGGGCCCTCGCGCCCGAGGAGAGCACGGACCACGTCCGTGACTGGCTGATCTCCCGCGGCGGCCGGCTCGCCCTGCCCGGCCTCGCATCCGCAAGGCCCGACGTCCACTCGTCCAGCGAGGCGGCTGAGGCCGCCGTAGCTCCACACCGGCCGAGGTGGAACAGGTCCTGCACGAGGTGCTCGACCCCGAGCACGGGATCCTCGGCGCGCTCACCGAGGTGACCGCCGCCGCGACCGACTGGGTTCGAGCGCGGGTCACGTTCGACGACCCTTACGACAACCCGGCCTTCGCGCTGTGGATGCGACTCAACGGGTGCACCTCGATGCTCACCGAGATCCACCACGACCTGCGCCAGGCACCGCAGGAGGCCGCCGCTGTCCCCCGTGCCCCGGTCGGCTCCAACCGCCCCGAGTTCCTCCAGCGCCGGCGCGGCACCACCGGCATCACCGCCCGCGGGCCCGCTGAACCGTCGGTGCTGTCCGCACCCGGCGCGATGGACAGCTACGACCAGTACAAGCAGGAGCAAGCCACCGCCCGGTTGCACGCCGCCCGTGCATCCTCACCCACCGCCGGCCCGTCGGCCAACCAGGGCACCCGGCTCAACTCCCCGATGCCCGCAACGCAGCTCGGGCCCGCCGACCGTACGCCGCGCACCCGCTGACCCGACCCCACCGTCTCAAGGAGCATCCGATGGGAAACCTCGCCGACGACTGCGGCACCGATGTCGAGATCTACCGCAGTACCGACGGCCAGATCCGGGCCGACTCCCGCACTGGCGCCCCAGGGCTCATCGACCGCACCCTTCGCCAGTTCGGCTTCACCGCCCCACTCGACCCCGGCAACCCCGCCTCCTACAGCCTCCAGCCGAAGCGGCCCGGCGCCGACCAACTTCTCGCCGCGTCCGGTGCAGCCGGTCTTCTGGACGACTGCCTGTACCAGGTCGCCATCGAGCATCAGCTGGTCGTCGGCTACATCGGCAGCGACACCATTGTCCGTTCAGACGGGCAGCGCCTGGCCGCCGCACGGAAGACGTCCCCCGCTGCCGCACAAACCAACGCCACTGCCCAGCCGCCCACCGCTGCTCCTGTACCGGCCGCCAAGGTCCCTCAGCAGCGCAAGCGCTGAAACGTTTCCTCTCCCTCGACCAGCAAAGGAGCCGTGCCGTGATCCGCAGCAGAGCCGAGCGCGCCCCGCCCCACCGCCCGCTCGCCACCCCCTGGACTCCCCATGCCTGCTCCGCGTACCAGCGCGCCGTCGACCACCACCGGCACCGACGCGCTCCTCTACCTCCTCTTCGGCCTCGTCGGCGCCGCTCTCGCCTTCGGCTCCCTCGCCTGGGTGACCGGCAACCTCACCAACTCCCTGCTCGGCACCGGCCCGTGGTGTCCGTTCAAGCCGGTCGACGCACTCCTTCACCCGCATGTCCTGTGGCCGCACCTCGCGCCGACCACCCTGCAGATCGGGGCGAGGATCGTCCCGGGCCTGCTCACCGCCCTGCTGGCTGGCATCGCGCTCGGCGTGGTGCTGCGTCGTCGCGGCGGCGCGAAGAACGGGCTTGCCCGCAAGGCCGATCTCGCTCCGCTGCTGGACAAGGAGATCACCGCCAAGGCGAAGAGCCTGCGGCCGAGCCTGTCCGACCTCAAGCCCAAGGACATCCGCCCCGCTGACCGGGGCATCCTTGTCGGCACCCTCTCGCCCGGCCGCGCGGAAGTCCGCGGCTCCTGGGAGGACGTGTTCGTCGCGATCATGGCGCCCCGCTCGGGCAAGACCTCCGGGCTGGCGATCCCCGCGATCCTCGCCGCCCCCGGGCCCGTGCTGCTGACCAGCAACAAGGCGGCCAACGACGCGTTCACCGTGACGGTCGACGCCCGTGCGAAGCTGGGCACAATCTGGACGCTCGACCCGCAGCAGATCGCCCACCACCCGCGCGAGATGTGGTGGGACATCCTGGCCGACGCCCGCGACCTCGCCGGCGCCAAGCGCCTCGCTGGGCACTTCGTCGCTGCCAGCGTGGATGAGTCCAACGGCAGCGACTTCTGGTCGACCGCCGCGAGCAACACCCTCGGGGCACTGTTCCTGGCCGCGGCCTCGTTCCGGCGCCCGATCACCGACGTGCTCGCCTGGCTGGCCTCCCCTGCGGACCGCACCCCGGTGGACCTGCTGACCGATGCCGGCCACCATGCGGTCGCCGCCCAGCTCCAGGGCACGGTGTCCGGCGCGACGGAAACGCGTGACGGCATCTACGAGACCGCGCGGCAGTACGCGAGCTGCCTGCTGGATCCGGAGATCGCCGCGTGGGTCACGCCCACCCAGGGCCTGCCCGAGTTCAAGCCCGCCGACTTCGCGACCTCCCGGGACACCCTGTACCTGCTCAGCAAGGACGGCGGAGGCAACGCCGGGGCGATCATCGCGGCTGCGGCCGACGCGGTGATGCGCGCGGCAGTGATCGTCGCCGAGCGCTCCGGTGGACGGCTCGACCCGCCGGCGCTGTGCGTCCTCGACGAGGCCGCCAACGTCTGCCGAATCAGCGACCTGCCGGACCTGTACTCGCACCTGGGCAGTCGCGGTGTCATCCCGATGACGATCCTCCAGTCTTACCGGCAGGGCCAGAAGTGCTGGGGCGAGGCCGGCATGGACTCGCTGTGGAGCGCCGCCACCGTCAAGATCATCGGCAGCGGCATCGACGACAGCGACTTCGCGGACCGCCTCTCTCGCCTGATCGGCGATCACGACGTGCAGACCACCTCCGTCTCCACCAGCGACGGCGGCAAGTCCACCTCGGTGTCGATGCGCACCGAGCGGATCCTGCCCCCGGACGCCATCCGCGCGCTGCCCAAGGGCAAGGCGCTGCTGTTCGCCACAGGTCTCCGAGCGGCGATGCTCGAGCTGCGGCCCTGGTACAAGGAGCCCTCCGCGAAGGAAATCGGCCCGGCCTCAGTCCTGGCCACGCGGGCTATCACCGAACGGGCCATCGCCAAGAACGCCAGCCGCGACGACTTCGGACTGTCGGCATGAGCGCCCCGCAGCTCCGCTCGCTGTCACTCGGCGCCGGAGTCCAGTCGACCTGTCTTCTACTCCTGGCAGCCGAAGGTCATCTCCCCGGGCTGGACGTGGCGATCTTCGCCGACACGGGTTGGGAGCCCCGCTCCGTCTATGCGCACCTGGACCGGATCGAGCGGGAGATCGCCGAGCCCGCCGGTATCCCGATACTGCGGGTGTCCTCCGGCAACATCCGCGACGACGCCCTGGACCCGTCCAAGCGGTTCGCGTCGATGCCGCTGCACATCCTCAACCCCCAAGGCACGGAAGGGCTTTCACGTAGGCAGTGCACGGGCCAGTACAAGATCCGCCCGATCAAGGAGCAGGCCCGCCGACTGCTGGGCTACCCGCACCCACTGCGGATTCCGGCCGGGGTGTTCGTCGAGCAGTGGATCGGCATCTCGGTGGATGAGGTGCACCGGGCTAAGGACGCCGACGTCGCCTACATGAAGAACCGCTTCCCCCTGCTTGAGCTGGGTTTCTCTCGCGCCGACTGCCTGCGGCTCCTGCGCTCGCGGGGGTTCGGTGAGACCCCGAAGAGTGCGTGCCTCGGGTGCCCGTACCACGGCAACTCCCAGTGGAGGCAGCTGCGCGACGGCTCGCCGGAGGAGTGGCAGGACGTCGTGGAGTTCGACCACGCCATCCGCAAGGGCAACGCGCGGGCCACCGCGCAGGGCACTCCGCTGCTCGGCCAGGCGTACCTGCACCGCTCGCGCCGCCCGCTCGACCAGGCGCCGATCGACCGGGTCACGGCGCATGAGTGGTCCGGGCGTCAGGGCGACATCTTCGACGCCATCGCGGACGCCGAGCTGGAGAACGGCGATGCGGACGGCTGCTCGCCGTGGGCCTGCCGCTCCGGATCCCCGGTGCCCGACGGGTTCGACCTCACCGCCTGAAATCCCCTTCTCCTCAACGCCTTTCCGGAGTATCTGATGTCCTCGAAGAACCCCTCTTCGCGCGTTCCCCGCTCGGAGCGCCTGGCCGGCTCGCCGGTCGTCCGTCGTGGCGGCCAGTGGTGGCTGGTCACCGGGAGCGGAGCGATCCTGTCCACCGACCCGGTCTTCACCGGCGAGCTGGACCGCTTCGCCGCGGCGATGGCCGCCGCCGATCAGGCCGTCGCCGAGCTGCGCGCCGACCGGGGTCGGCGGTGAGGCCGCTGCTGCGGGCCGAGCAGGCGGTGCTCGGCGCCGTCCTGCTCGACCCGGCCCAGCTCGCCTCGCTGGCCTGGCTCGAGCCCGGCCACTTCTACCGGCCCGCCCACCGGGCGCTGTTCGCCGCGATGCGCGACCTGCACCACGCCGGCCAGCCCGTCCTGGACGCCGAGGGCAACGTCCCGCTGGACTGGGTGACCGGCACCGTGGCCGAGGCGAGCCGCAATGTCCGCGGCCTGAGCCCGAGTTACGCGCACACGCTGATCGCTGCGTGCCCGCGACCTGGGCACGCTGCTATGTACGGGCGGATGGTGCTGGAGGGCGCGATCCACCGCACGGTGACCGAGCACGCCGTGCGCCTGCACCAGGCAGCGCGCGCGGACGCCCTCCAGGGCGAGGTCGACGGCGCGCTCCACCAGGCCGACGTCCTCGCCGGTGTGCTCAGCGACCTCGCCCGCCGCTGGGGCACGCAGCCACGCCCCGCCGCCCGGCCCACTGGCGAGGCCCCTGTCGCCGTGCCGCCGGTCGGCGAGCGGGTGCTCGAGGACGAGCAGCTGCTGCTGGACGTGCTGACCAATCAGCCCCGTGCGATGGACGAGGTCGTCGGCTGGCTGCGGCCCGCCGACTTCGCCGACCACGCCCACGGCCAGCTCTACCGCTGCCTCGGGGCGCTCCACCACCGCGGCGAGCCGGTCGACGAGGTCACCGTTCTTTGGGAGGCACAACGGCGCGGCCTGCTGGCCGACGGAACTCTCACCCCCGATGCCGTGCGCGACCTGTGCGCCGGGGCCGGTGCCGGATCCGCTGAGTACCTCGGCGAGCAGATCCTGCGCTCCTCGCTCACGCGCACGGCCGCCACCAGCGCCACCGCGATCCGTGCTGCCGCCGAGGACGAGGCCCTGGCCCCCGGCCAGCTCATCGGCCACGCCCTGCACGCACTCGGCCAGCTCGACGAGGTCCGCACCCGGTGGCGCACCGCCACCGACCCGCCGGCCCCGACCACCACACCGCCCCCGCCAGCCGCACGGGTCGCCGCGGCCCAGGCCCGCAGCCGCAACCGGCAACCGACCCCCCGAGCCGCCGCCCCGACTGCCGCCCGGACCGCGCCGGCCGCAGCACCGGGCGCCCGCCACCACTCCTGACCCGGCCCAGCCGCACACGGCCACCAGCCGAATCGCTGACCCACCCCACCCCTGCGACCGAGAGCCCACGAGCACCCATGGACCGCTTCATCATCAGCCAGGGCGAGCAGCTGCTCACGCTCGCCGACCAACTCACCGACGGAGCGCGGCATCTGGCCCGCCTCAGCCCGACCGCCCGGCTGCCCGCCCCTGAGCCGCTTTCCGACGTCCTGGCCGCCTTGGCTGCCCTGCAGCAGTACGTCCTCTCTTGCGCCGGCGACGTGAACGAGACCGGCGACCTTTGCGCCGAGAACGTCCACGCCTATCACCGCGCGGTGCTGGGACACGCTCTGCTCGCCCCGGTGATCGGCCAGGCGATCACCGCAGCGTCCGCCGCACTCATCGCCGCCGACCACAAGATCGCCCGGACCCGCGCCACGCACCTGCCAACCGCTACCGTGCGCGTCTACCTCGACCTCCTCGACGCCCAGACCATCCTGGTCACCGCCGCCGGCTCCCTGCGCCTCCTCGCCGAGCAGCTCACCCACGACCAGCCCTCCGCCCTGGACGACCTCGCCGCACTGCGGGCGACTCCTTCGCGCCTCCATGTCCTGGCAGCGCCCGAGGAAGGTTTAACCGAGCTGGCCACCCTGCGAGTTCGGGGCCGCTGACATGAACGACGCTCCCGCTCAGCCGCTGATCGGATCGCTCTGCTCAGGCTATGGCGGTCTCGACCTTGGCCTTCAGGCTGCCCTCGGCGGCCGGGTGGCCTGGCACGCGGAGGTGGACCCTGACGCCTCGCGCATCCTGGCTCGGCACTGGCCCGAGGTCCCGAACCTGGGCGACATCACCGCCATCAACTGGGCCGATGTGCCGAGGGTTTGCGTCTTGACGGCGGGCTTCCCCTGTCAAAGACGTCTCGGTCGCCGGCCGCCGTGCCGGACTCAACGAGCACACCCGTTCCGGGCTGTGGCTGCACGTGGCGCGTGCGGTCGAGGCCCTCCGCCCCTGCCTCCTGGTGGTCGAGAATGTCCGAGGTCTCCTCACCTCCCCCGCAGGTTCCCCTGGCGACGTGGAACCCTGCCCGTGGTGTCTGGGAGACGACCCAACCCAGCCTCCTCTGCGAGCACTTGGTGCCGTACTGGGCAGCCTGGCCGACCTCCGGTACGACGCTCGGTGGCTCGTGCTTCGCGCCTCCGACGTCGGAGCGCCACACCGAAGGGAGCGGGCCTTCCTCGCCGCCTGGCCCGCCGAACACCCTGCTCAAGACGCCGACCAGCAACATCGGCAAGAACGGCGGCAGCCAGCACCCCTCGAAGAGGAAGAGCGGCGGCCACGGCCCGAACCTCGCGGACGAGGTGGAGTGGCTGCTGCCAACCCCGAAGGCCAGCGACGGGATCAAGGGCTCGCCGAACCAGCGGCACGGCAACGGCGACCTGACCCTGCCTTCGGCGGCGGCCTCGCTCAGGGCGAGCACCACGCCGGGGCGGCGGCCGGGCAGGGACAACCGCCCGCCCTCGGCGGTGGCCCTGCCGCTGTGGCCGGAGGGCTGCACGCAGGAGGAGGCGACCGGTGGGGACCGTACGCCTCCGCCGTTGCCCGGTGGGAGATGCTCACCCGCCCGGCGCCGGCGCCCACCGATGAAGGCGGGCGCTTGCGGGCGGAGTTCGTCGAGTGGACGAGAAGGGCTCGCGCCGGGCTGGGTGACAGCCACGCCAGGGCTCGGACGCCCAGCCCAGCTCACCGCCCTCGGCAACGGCGTCGTACCGCAACAGGCCAAGCGAGCACTGGAGTTGTTGGCTCCGCCGTTCCCCCGATGCCCGCGCTGCGCGGGTTCGCCGGGGGCTTCTACCGGGCTTTTCCGGCCGTACCAAATCGCGGATTCTCCGGACCCTTCTCTCCGGCAGCCGCACTGACCAAGGGGGCTGCATGCCAGCGCATGTCCCGGTCCGCCGGGCGCCTGCCCGCGCGCCACCGGCTCTACCCGCACCGAGAGGTCCTCCTTGAGCACGTCCTCCACCGCCACCGGCCCTGCCCGGGACAGCGGCTACCGCGCTGTCCTGGGCAGGCGCCACGTCGCCCGTCTGCTGGGTGGCACCCTGATCGGCCGCCTTCCCACCGGCATGGCGCCGATCGCCATCATGCTGCTCGTACGGGCCGAGGACGGCTCGCTCGCGCTGGCCGGACTGCTGTCCGCGCTGTTCGGCCTCGCCGCCGCCGTGGGCCAGCCGCTGCTAGGCCGGATGGTGGACCGGCACGGTCAGACCCGGGTCCTCGTCGGGGCCACCGGCGCAGCAACGACCGCGTTCCTGTTGCTGCCGTGTGCCAGCCCGACCCGCCACCCGGTGCTGGCGGCGCTCGCTGTGGTCGTCGCCGGGCTGAGCACGCCGCCGCTGGAGGCCGGCCTTCGGGCGCTGTGGCCGGTGCTGGTGCCCGATCCGGACCAGCAGCGTGCCGCGCTCTCCCTGGACTCCGCCACGCAGGGCCTGGTGTTCGTCGCCGGTCCGCTGCTGGCCACCGCCTTCTCGGCCGGAGCCGGTCCACATACCGCCGTTGCGGCGACCGCGGCGCTCGGCCTGCTCGGGGCCGGGATGGTCGTCTCGGCCGAGCCGTCCCACACCTGGTCGCCGAACGCCCGAGAGCAGCACTGGCTCGGCCCGCTGCGGGTGCCCGGACTGCGTGTTCTGTTCGCCTCGCTCGCCGGCATCGGTGTGGCGCTGGGGGCGGTCAACGTGCTGGCGCTGAGCGCGGCCGAGCGCCACCACGCCGGATGGCTGGCCGGCCTCCTGCCCGCTGCACTGTCCGTCGGCAGCACGCTCGCCGGACTCCTATACGGACGCCGGACCTGGCCCGGCTCGCCAGTGGCCCATCTGGTCACCGTCACCGCCGGGTTCACCGCGGGATGGCTGCCGCTGCTGCCCGACCCGGCGCCGAGCGTTGCCGTTGTCTGCGCGGTACTGCCGGGTCTGTTCCTCGCGCCGCTGCTGACCGCTTCCTTCCTGACCGTCGATGCGCTCGCCCCGCGTGGTGAGACCACCGAGGCGTTCGCCTGGCTCATCGCCGTCATCGGCACCGGCCAGGCCGCCGGCACCGCCCTTGCCTCCCTCGCCGCGACCGCTGGCCCCCTCGTCTGCGCGGCCGTCCCGCTCACCGGAGCCGCAGCAGCCCTCGCCCTGCTGCACCGCGCCCGCCGCCACCTCACCTTCTGATCCGCCACACCCAACCGAAAGCAGCACCACCGTGAACACCTTCGCCGCCGCAACCTCCGTCTCCCGTATTCACGTTGTCTGGGACTGGAACGGAACGATCAAGGACGACCTCGACGACCACGTCTCCGCGCTGAACGCCACGCTGCCCGCGCTCGGCGGCGCGCCGGTCGACCGGGAGACCTACCGGGCCAAGCACACCGTGCCGATCCCGAACTTCTACGCCCGCCTGCTCGGGCGCACCATCACCGATGCCGAGTGGGCATCCAGCGACGCGGCGTTCCTCGCCCACCTGAAGGCCCAGCCGGTGCGGCTGCGCGCCGGGGCCGAGCAGTTGCTGGACGCGCTGCGCGAGGCCGGCCACACCCAGTCGCTGCTCTCACTGTGCCCGCACGAGACCCTGCTGCGCGAGGTCGAACAGGCCGGAATCGGCGCCTACTTCAACCAGATCGACGGCCGCACCGGCCCCTCCGGCGGCACCAAGGCCGCGGCGCTGGCCGCCCACCTCGACGCCCTCGGCCTGGCCACCAGGCCCGAGCGGGTGCTGCTGGTCGGCGACGCGATCGACGACGCGGACGCCGCCCACGCCAACGGTGCGGTCGCGGTGCTCCACACCGGCGGACTGCACCACCCCGCCAAACTCGCCGCCGCCGGCCACCCCCTCGCCGACAGCCTCGACCAGGCCATCGCCTTGGGCCTGCGCCTGGCCGCCGACCTCGCACCGGCGCGATGAGACCCGATCCTCGAAGTGCCCAACTCCACTGTGCCTGGGCGCTTCTAGCGCAGATTCCCGGCCGCGCCAAATCGCCGAACCCCCGGATCCTCTTCCCCATGCCGTCCTCCCACAGAGCCAGGAGTAACCCGCCATGTCCGACCCCATCCAGGGCACCCCCGACGAGCACTTCCGCGTGCCCGACGACGACCTCGACGACCTCGCTACCACCCTCGCCAAGACCATGGCCGAGGTTCGCCAGCACGGCGTCCTCCTCGACCGCCTCAGCTCCGAGGACGCCGCCCCCTCCGAAACCCACCGCACCGACCTCCCTGCCACCGGGGCTGAGGAGGACGCGGGGCCGACGTCCGTGTTCATCCTCGCCCTGGGCGGCGCGGAGTACGACACCGAGATAGCCGCGCTGCGCGACTGGGTGAACCACCTCTTCCTGCCCGTCTACGGCCGGGAGATCAGCACCACCCGCCCATGGTGTGCCCAGTGGGAACAGCACCCCGAGGCCGTGGCTCGCCTCCATGCTCTGTGGCTCGCGTGGCAGCAGCTAACCGACGTGGAGGCGGGGCTCTCCGGTCCCTCTACGTGGCACCGCGACCACTGCGACCAGGCCCTCGTCCATCTGCGCGCGCCCGACGGACCGTTCGCCGCCTGCACCACCTCGGCGAACCGACCCAACCACCGGCTGCTGGCCACCCCGGCTCCCGAACAGCTGGAGCTAGCCGCGTGATCACCGAACTCGACTTCAGCCTCGACGGCTTCGAGCCCGCCGACGCCGCCTCCGAACGCGCGGAGAGCGACCTGTGGCTGGGGGATCTGACTCTGCTGGCCGAACACCACACCACTCCCAACGGATCACACAGCTACGTCGTCGCGCACGACGGCTCGGTGACCTGGGGCGTGCCCGGCGAGCCTCAGCTCGTCGCCATCAAGATCGCCCGCAATCTCGCCGACGGGACATTCACCCTCGAGTCGGCCCGCCACGCTCAGGCGGCCTTCGCTCAGAACTGGCTGGCCGAGCGAGGCTGTCCGCCGGAGAAGCTCATCCCAAGCGACGACTTCCTGAAGCCCGCAGACGACCTGACGTCCCAGGCCGAGCAGCGGGTGCGGGAATCCGGCGAGCGCTACCGGGTCCTCGACACGTATACCTACGACTCCGAGCCCTGCGAGACGTGGGCCCTGGTTCGCGACTCGCGCGCCACCGAGCAGCCCGTGCGGGTCTTCCTCGAAGAGGCCGACCTCGATGGCGGCACCTACACGGTGCGCGAGGGCGCATTCGCCGACGAGCAGGCCGCCCGCGCCTGGCTGGACGAGCGCCCAGGCCCGCTGCCCGAGCCACCCGCGAACCCCGCCACGGCAGACCATCGCACCCGCGCGGCCCTGTCCCGCTCAGCAGGCACCTCGCTTAGCCCGAAGGCCGGAGCACAGGACAGCGCCGCCACACCCTCGTCCGCCAACCAGCCGACCCGAGGGAGGACACTGTGACCACGGCCCGAATGGCCTTCGCCGCCCACCCCGACGCCATCGCCGACCTTCGCGAACTGCCCGACGGCATCCGCGACCAGGCCCTTCTGCACCTGCAGGACCTCGTCCACGGCGAACGCGTCGCCACACGTCTGGACGGCCGCCTCGAAGGCTTTCACAAGGTCGTTCTCGGCGTCGGAGGCACCTGGGCCACGCACCGGCTCGTGGTGCAGTTCCGCGACGCGCCGGCCAATTCCAAGCACAAGCGGGAGGTGTTCCTCGTCGCCGCCGGGCCTCGCGCGGACTACGCCGTCTACCGCACCGCCCAACAGCGGACGAACCGCGCGCCACGTACGGCCGCCGACCTGCGCACCCAGGCGGCCCTGGCCCGCTCACCTCTCGGCCAGGACAGCGCGCCCCCAGCGCCGGCCGCCGCACCGCCCGTCCCCACCACCGCGCCGACCAGCCGAAGGGTCCTGTCGTGATCTCCGAGCACGCTCCCGCCTCCCGCGCCGAACTCGCCGCCCTGCTCGCCGAATCCGCGCAGAGCATTTCCGCGATCCTCGACGCCGAGTACCCCACCCCTGCCTCCCGCTCCTACCTGCATCCGGTCCTCGGTGCGCTGTCCGCGGGGCCGGGCGTGATCACCGAGCTGAACGAGCGCTTCGAGACGCTGGTCTCGCGACCGCTACCGGCCACGCCCGCTGGCCTGTTCACCGTCGCGTCCGTCGCCGCGGCGCTCGGCTGGCTGACCGAGTCCCTCGCCGAACTGACCACCACCGTCGACCAGATCTGCACGAAGGCCGGCATCTCCGACACCCCGCCCGCCGACCCGCCCGTCCAGGGCGCGGAGGAACTCGGCTTCCCTTTCAGTGCGGCGGAGTTGGACGCCATCCACACGGCCGCGCAGGCTGCCGGGCTCAGCGCCGGGCAGTACGTCGAGCTGCTGTCGCTGTCCCTGCTCGCCGACTCCCGCATCGCGGATGCCTGCGCCGAGATCTGTGACGGCTTGCTGGACGACGCGCGGTGCGTGCGGGGCGAGGCGAGCGACCACCTGTGGACGGCCGCCGGCTCCGACAGCCTGCCCACCCTGGTGCGCACCCTCCTGGCCCGGATGGAGGCGGGAGAGTGAACCCGCACGACGCCACCAAACAGCCCGGTGCCCACCTGGTCTTCGAGGTCCTCGCTGTCGAAGACCCCGAATCCCTGGTCACCCTCCACCCTTCCCGCAGCCCCCTCAGCATGCTCGCCGCGCTCGTCGCCGACGCAAGCCGGGACGCCGACCAGCTGCACTCCGCCCTGCTGGAACGGGCCGGAACAACGATCAAGACCCTCGAACGGCTCACCCGCGACCCAAGCGCCGACCTGTGGGACTCGAGCGGCGTGCGCCGATCGACCGGCGGCGAGATCGGGGTGCTCGCGGCTAGGCGCGGCCAGGCATTCGAGCAGCTGACCCGCGCCGTCCACTCCTACGAGCGCTGCCGGCCCGCACCCGTCAACGCGCCAACGGCCACCGCCGCGCTCAGCCGTAGCCCTCACTCACCGGCCCCGCCTGCCGTACCCGCACCGACTTCCGCTCCTGCCTCAACCGCCGCCACGCCGGTCAAGCCCGCCCGCTCCCGCTGAATCCCCCCAGAAGAGGTAACACCATGTCCACTGAGACCCACACCCGCAAGCTGGTCGAGCACCGGTACGGCCGCACCGTGGCCGAACTCCAGCTGAGTGCCGCTCGCCGCGCGCCGAGCGACCCCGTCCTTCCGATCGTCCTGCGGCGGCTGACCGCGCTTGCCGTCACCGAGGAGCAGGGACGCGACGCCCGCTGCCGCCTCCAGGTCGAGGGGCAGTGCCCGGAAGGCGATGGCGAACTCCTGGTGCTCTACGCCGCCGAGTTCCTCGACCTCGACCGGCAGAAGCAGGCAGAGGCCGAGGCCATCTGGGACCTCCTCGACGTCCGGCTTCTCCTCGACCAGCCCTCCGCCCGCCACTCCGAGGCAACGCTGCCGAGCCACACGGTGCTCGACGTCGAGCACCTGATGCCCGCCGCCCGCGAGATCGCCGCCGGCCTGCGGCATCTCACCCGCGACAGCCTGCGCGAGGGCCTGCGCACGTTTGGCATCCCGGTCAGCAACAAGCGGCTCGGCGTGCTCCTGCGGCGACTGCGCGAGGAGCGCACCGCACCGCACCGCGTCGTACGCCGCTGCCTGTGACCGCCAGAACCAACCGCCCGTTCAATGGAGTTCCGCCATGCTCACCCCCACCGCACCCAACTCCCAAGCCAGCGCTCTCAATGAGGTGCGCGTTGAGGAGGCTCTTCGGGTCGTCGCACCGAAGTGGACCACCTGGGTCGTACAGACGCTCGCCCACCACGGCCCGATGCGAGTCAGCGAGATCAACGCCGGCCTGCCCTTCGTCCACAACACGCTCCTGTCCAAGCGCCTGGCCGAGATGGAGTCCCGCGGGCTCCTCACCCGCGCGAACGCGACGCGAGCGCCCTACCAGCTGAGCGAAGCCGGGCGCGCCCTCGCGCCGATTCACCGTTCCCTCGCCGACTGGTCCCAGACCCACCTTCCCCGCCTCGGCCAGCTCGCCGGCGCCGAGCGCGTCGAAGACGCACTTCGGCGCCTCGCCCCCCGCAACACCACGGCCGTCATCCAGACCCTCGAAGCCCACGGCCCCCTCCGGCTCACTCACGCAGCGGAGGCATCGGGCCTGGATCTCCCATCGCTCCAGTACCGCCTGAACCGGCTTCAGCGAGACGAGTTGGTCACCCGCAACGGACCGCGCCACGGCGACCCGTACACGCTCACCGAAGCCGGCCTGGCCGCGCTCCCGATCCTCGAATCCGTCGAGCGCTGGGGCCAGTCGCTGAACGCGCCACCGCCCGCAGCCGCCCCCGGGGCGTCCCGCGTCCGCACCAGCCCCGAGATCATCACGGTGGGAACCGCCCGCACGGCAGCCGCCCTGCGCCGCACCGCCGCACCGCCGAGCGGCCTGTTCAGCCACTCCCCGGCACCGCAGCCGAGGGTGCCGGCGGCCATCACCGCAAGGTCAACCCCCGGCCGCACGCGATGAACACCGCCAGACCCGCCCCCGCCGCGCGCCCACCCTGGCGCCTTTGCCATCGCCCGCGGGCGCGCGGCCCACCTGTCTCCAGGAGCACCGTCACCATGAACCTCACACCGCCCGACCCGCAGATGCTGGTCCGCCCCGTCTACCTCGCTGGCCATGGCGACCCCGAGCTGATCACCGGCCCCCTCGAAGCCGCCCCCGGATGGGGCAAAGCCGTCACCAACGCTGGCACCCACTACGTCAGTCCGTGCCAGACCGTGCACATCGCGCACGTGCCGGGCAGCTGGTACGGCGGTTGGAAGGTCCTCGCCCACCGCGAGCCCCTTGGCCCGCCGGTCTGGGCCGCCTCCTTCACCCGAAACACCCCGGCCGAGATCACCTCCGCCTTCACCACCACCCTCGTCGACGGCCTGCGCAGCAACCACCGCGACTACCTCAACGGTGGGTCCAAGTTCCAGCCTCCGAGCCCCGCTGGCGCTCTCGCCGACCGCGGGTGGATCACCGACAACGAGGCCCAGCAGTACCTGTACCAGCGTGCCCCCGAAGGCCACGCCGCTTTTCGGATGCGCAAGTTCCACCTCGACGAGGAGGCCGAACTGCTGGAGCAGGGCCCACCGCAGTGGACGCTTCACGCCTGCGTGGAGCGTGAGAACGGCGAGCGCTGGCACGCCGACTTCACCGGATCCACCCCGCTGTACCTGGTGCGCGAGGCCGTGGTGGCGTTCAGCAGCACCAACCCCGTCGTCCGGGCGCTCTTGGCCGTCCCCGAGCGCAACCTCTCGTACGTCCGGATGCGGCGCGTGCCCGAAGCCGCCGCGCCGCGCCAGTCGGCCGCCCTCGCCCGCACCGCCCAGCCCCGCCAGCCAGGCCCCGCACCGGCCGCCCCGCCGACGACCGCCAGCGCCGCCGCGACCGCAACCCACCGCCGCTGACCCGCACCGATTGGAGGAGCCGTGCCGTACTACCCGAACGACGAGCGGTGGCCCGACGAGTACCACGTCAGCCCGCGCTACCTGGCCGGACCGACGTTCACCGGCGATCCTGCCCTTCGCCCCCTGCTCGACGCGGGCTGGAACCTGAACCACGATGACCTGGGCAACGTCTACGTCAACTCACCAGACCAGAAGCTCCGCCTGGGCTACCTGCCAGAAGGCGAGGACGACGCCCTGTGGCAGATCACGGCGTACTCCAATGCCTTCGCGGCGCCCCGGTGGCTGGTCACCTACAAGGACAGCGCTCCCACGGAGATCGTCACCGGGTTCACCACCGCGCTCGCGAAGGCCCACGCCGAGGGCCCCGACTCCTACCTCGCCGATCGCGGCGGTGACTTGGCGGAGCTCAACGTCGGCACGCCGCTGGTAGCGGCAGGCTGGAGCCACCGATTCACTGCGGCCGACGTCATCTTCGAGTCTCCCGACGGCCTGGCCGAGGTCCACCTGCGCCGCAACCACCTCGACAACGCTGCCGAGATGGCCGGCAATCGAGAACGCTGGCTCACCCTGGCCGGCCCGCCTGACCAGCAGTGGTACGCCACCGCCTCCTCCCACACCCCGCCGGCGCTGGTGACGGCGATGAACTGGGCGCTCACCGACCCGGCCCCCGTCATCCGCTACGGCGACGATGTGCGCCTCCTGCCGCCACAGGCCAAGGCAACACCTGTCACACCGCCCGCGCCGACCCCGCTCGATGTCCGCCGCGCCCACGCCGCCCGCGCACGCTCCCCCATCGGGCACCCCGCCGCCGCGCGGCACAGCACCAGCCCGGCCGCACGCCAGCACTCGCTGCCCAAGATCCCGGCCCAACTCAGCCGCCGCTGATCCAGTCCTGTTCGGAGGAACAGTGAACAACGCGCCCGACCCCGCCCACAGCCAGCAGGCTGCCGCTCCGCCAACCCTGGACTCGTCCTGGAACACCGACGCAGACGTCATGGCGCGGCTCAGCAACGCGACGCTCGCGCTGCTGGATGTCCTCGTCCACCGGTTCGACGACGAGCTGGTGTTCTCCGAAGCCCTCTGCGGTGGCGGCGAGTTCATGTGCGAGCTGGAAGGGCTCGACGAGTCCTTCGGACCGCTTGTCGAGGCCGAGGCCGCCCGTGTTGTCGCTGAAGCGGCCGGGCTCCCGCCTGCCGGCCTGTTCTCTCCGTCGATGCCGGCCTACCTCGCCACCATCGACGCCCTCCCGCTGCAGCGCCAGGCGAACCTCGTACTCGAAGCCGCAGACCGCTACGCAGGGGCCCCGGCGCCGCCCGACCCACGCGTCGCCGCCTTCTTCGCGCGTTCCACAGTCCGCTCCCACAGCGTCACTGTGTCGGCGTCAGCCGCCGGCCCCGCCGCCGCTCCTCGGCCCTCGACCGCACCCCGGCGGTGACCCCTCCATGTCTAAGGAACCCACCGTGCCCGACTCCGCTACCTCGCCCCTCGACCAGGCCGATGCGCTGATCTCGGCTGCCTGGGGACGCCCCATCGAGGAACTGGAAGCCCTCGCACCTCGCCGCCCAGTGGACGACCCACTGCTGCGGTCAGCAATGCGCATCCGCTCGTCCCTGGTCGTGTTGAGCACCAACATCGCGGTCCACCAAGACCGTCTGCACGCGCTCACCCGGCCAGGGCACACCCCGGCCTTCTACGACCTGGAGCGGATCACCGACTCCGCGTCCGGTCTCCGGGTCGCGCACGCCGAGAGCCGCACTGCTTTGCAGGCCATCGGCTACGTGATCGATGCCCGCGATGCCGCCACTGCCGCAGGGCAGCCGCCGGCGGTCCGCCTCGCGCAGGCCGCTGTGGCCCGCTCCGCGCACGCCCCGCGCCCTCTGGGCCAACCACCCGGTGAGCTGGCGCCGTTGGCTTCCAGCGGCCCTGCGGCGGCCGTGTCCGGGCCCAGGCGATAGCGGTTCAGTCTTCGTGCTGCTCGCGGTCGGCGCCTTGCCAGGAGGAGCCGACCGCGCGGGCCAGCTCGTCCAGGGTCAGCTCGATCCGGCCGCCGTCTGCGGCACGCTCCCGCACGACCGCATCCAGCGCCGGCCGCTCCCGGCGCGTGCGCACCGCCCACTGCCCGTCGTCGACCATCGCGATGTCACCCACCGTCCAAGGCCGTCCGGCCGACCGGATCTTGCGCTCCAGCGCCGCCCCGTCCCGGTGTCTGCTTGCCCGCTCGGTCACTGCGTTCCCCCTTCGTCTTGCTGCGGCCGTTCGCCGCAACCCACTTACGACACGGACAGGGCCGTATTCATTCCCGTGCGTGTCTGCGGCGCGCCTTACCTCTGGCAGTTCGCCTACGGCAGACGCCCATCCCCGTGAAACGACTACGTACTTCGGCATGCGCCATGCCAACGTACGGGTGTCGGGAAAACCGCAGGTCAACGAAGGGATCGTCCAACCGTGACCGCCTCTGCAACCCTCGCCCACTACACCCCGCAGGACCGCGACCGCCTCGTCAGCGACCACTGCGCGGAGCACGTCCTGCTCCTGCTCGACGCCCTGGGCTGGACCGTGGTCCAGACTCCCGAAGCCAACTTCCATGCCACCAGCCCGGACACCCGCCTCTACCTCGCGTGGCTCCCTGAGGACCCCGGCGCCTGGGTGCGGGGAATCGTGTGGCGGCTCGAGGTCACGCCGCGCGAAGGCCAGCCCTGGACCCAGGAGTTCAGCATCGACGCCCCCTCCGAGGCCGTCGCCGCGTTCCTCGCCACACTCACCGGCTGACACCAGCAGCGACCCCATAGGCCCAACCGACCGAAGGAGCAACCACCGTGTCCCGCAGCATCGAGTCCGCGCTCGCCGACGACCTGCCCAAGGGAGAGTCCCCGATCGCCGGGCGCCTCCTCTACCAGACCCTCCAGGCACGCGGTCTGCCCTTCGAGCCCATCCACACCGGTGGCGGCTACTTCGCCCTGTGGCTCGAACTGCCCGACGGGGAAATCCTCATCACGGACGACGACGCCCAGATCGCCCGACCCGCCGAGTTCCACAGCACCTGGGTCGCCTGCTTCTACCGCAGCGTCGAGGACGACATCGACGACGAGCCCCTTGAGGTCTACATCGGCGACGGCACCCTCTCCCACCCCGAGGACACCGCCGCCTGCGTCTCGGCCGTCTCCGCCTGGCTCAAGGCCCGCCAGCCTCCTCACGAACAGCACGGCAGCCGGAACAGCTTGCTGGCCACGCCGACCTACCAGTTGTCGGCCTGACCGACCGCCACCGGGGCGGCCCGAATCGCATCGGGCCGCCCCTACGAAAGGAACCCACTTGAAGCTCACCAACACCATCGTGTCCATCACCACGGCCGCCCTGACCTGCGCGTCCGTCGGCACCAGTGCCTGGTACCACTCCTGGCTCACTCTCGGCGCCACCATGGCGCTCTTCACTGCGACGGAGATCGTCAGAGGCGCCGCGCAGGGCCACCAGGTCGGCGTGGCCGCCTACCTTGCCCGCCACCCGCTGGCCTCCGCCGCGCAGGTCAGCTCCGCACTCGGCCTTCGGCCCCGAACCGCCGCGAGCACCCTGTCCAACCTGGTTGCTGACGGGCTTGCGGTCAGGCACTCGGCGACCGCCGATTCCGATGCCACCACCTTCAGCCTGAGCCTCTGACCCCGCCCTGCAACGGAACGGACACCTTCGTGCCCCACAAGACCACCCTCACCAACCACCACGCTGACAGCTCCATCTGTCCGAAGGAGCACAAGTACACCGTCACCGGCAAGCCCACCCACCCCGACTGCCCCGGTCGTGCCTACACCCGAGCCGCCTGCACGTGCGGCTGGGACTTCCAGTGCCCCGGCAAGGGCTACGCCGACGAGGAGCGCAAGCGACACCGCACCACAAACCCGAAGCCCACACCCGGCGGCCCCAAGGTCCTGCGCGACCTGCTCCGCCTCGACGCCGAGTAACTCCAGCTCCCGCCGCCGCCCCGATCCCGCCTACCCCGGAGGTCCCCGTGCCCCAGTACCTGACCGTCGGCCACCTTCTCCGCCAGCTCCAGAACATCGACCCTGGCCTGCCGATCCGACTCGCCGTCAACCCCGACTGGCCCTTCACCCACTACGTCGGCGCCGACATCGTCGTGCAGGACGGTGACGCCTTCATCGCTGACGACGGCCAGGAGGGCTACCTGCCGCCCGCCGTCCGCGACGCCCTCACTTGGGGATGACCGACCACCAGCGTCCACCCCACCGAGCCAGGAGGCCCCAATCACCCACAACCCCACGACGAGCCCCACTGCCCTCACGGATCTGGCCCTGCGGCCGATGCCGCCCGGCGCGCGCGGCGCGCTCGTCCAGCGCGTCACCATTCGCCCCGACGGCCCCCTGGACGTCCGGTGGCTGCCCGCCAGCTCCGCACCGCTCGGCCTCGGCCTCGGCCAGATCCTGCTCATCTGGGAGCCTGCCTCCCACAGCGGAATGGACGTCACCGCCCGCCTCGGCCTGGCCACCACCGAGGTGCTCCTGGCCACTTGGCCCGCCGCTCCCGATGACTGGCCGCACCTGGTGCGCCCCACCCTCGCGGAGGTCACCAGCTTGTGCGCCGCGCTCAAGGTGGCCACCGCCGCGATCGAGTACGCCAACCGCCTCGCGCGCTCCTGATCACCGAGACCACCAGGCCGCCCCGCGCCCGCCGGCAGGGGCGGCCTCGCCATGTGCCCACAGGTCCAAGGGGGTGCTCAGGATTGCGTACGCTCATCAGCAGGAACGACGAGGAGACGACCATGGCCGACGACCAGCAGCTCTGGGGGTACGAGGAGGTGGCCGCCTACCTCGGCAGCAGCGTCGGCGCCGTCCGCAGCCGTAGGTCACGGGGCAGCATGCCTGCGCCCGATGACACCAGCGTGCCGGACCGGCCCAGGTGGCGCCCCTCAACAATCCGTACCTACAAGCCCCTGGGGCGAGGCTTCCGCAGCGACCTGCTCACGAGCGCCCGGCCCGCCTCACCCAGCTGAGCTTGCGCTGGCGGGGCGCCGTAGGACTCCTGGACATCGGACCGGACCGCCGGGCGGATCGAGCGAGCTCACAGTATCTGCGCGATGGCAGCCCGCAGCGGGCGCGAAATCCCCGACACCGTCGACCGCTTCCGCGATGATGAAGCGATGGAGCAGAACGAGGACACCGGCACCACCGCAGACGATGAGCCCGAGTGTCAGTGACCCGTCCTACGCTGCTGGCGGACCGAACCATCAGTCAGCACGGAGCTGGGATGCCGCCACGCCTCAACCCAAACCAGGTCGCCGAGCGGATGCGTGAGGCCGGGGCAGAGCCCTTGGAGCCGTACCCGGGGGCGGACAGGCCATGGCGCTGCCGCTGTACGACCTGCGGGGCTGAGGTCTCCCCTCGCTGGTCGTCCATCAAATCGGGACAGGGGGCGTGCAGGCCCTGCACGGTCAAGCGGACTGCGGAGAAGAGACGGTCAGACCCCGGGTCAGCCACCGAGATTCGCGCCGCCGGTTTTGAACCGCTGGAGCCCTACCCCGGCCTCACCAACGCCCCCTGGCGGTGCCGCTGTTCCACGTGCGGCAACGAGGTCACACCACGACTGGCCTCGATCCGGGCGGGGCAGGGCGGCTGCCGGTACTGCGCCGACGCCGCCAACGCCCAGCGGCAGCGCAAGGACCCGGACCAGTGCGCCGCCCAGATGCGCGAGGCCGGGATGGAACCGCTGGAGCCCTACCCCGGGAGCAACCAGCCGTGGCGGTGCCGCTGCACCCGCTGCGGCACGATCGGTGCCCCTCGGCTGGACGGGATCAGACAAGGCCAGGGCGGCTGCGTCCCGTGCGGCAAAGAGGTCGCCGCCGCTCGTTGCCGAGCGCGCGCACTGGACCCGGTCAAGGCCGCCGACGAGATGCGCGCGGCCGGGCTGGAACCCCTTGTGCCTTACCCCGGGTCGGACAAGCCGTGGAGGTGCCGGTGCACCCGCTGCGACCGGGAGCCCTCACCCACTCTGGTGGGAGTCCGGGCAGGACGCCGCTGCCGGTACTGCGCCACTCATGGCCCAGCCTTGGCCGTCCCGAACGTCCTCTACGTGATGGCCCATGCTCAGTGGAAGGCTTTGAAGATCGGCATCGGGGTGTGCACCGGCTACAACTCCCGCCTCATCCAGCATCGCCGTCAGGGCTGGATCCTGATCCACTCCCGCACCTTCCCGACCGGCGCGGCGGCCAAGGACGTCGAACAGGCCGTCCTTGCGCGCCTGACGGCTGCCGGGCTGGCCCCATTCGTCACCAAGAAGCTGATGCCGAACGGCTGGACCGAGACCTGCGACATATCCCGGATCAGCGCCGACCAAGTGTGGGCGATGGTCACCGAGGAAGCCGACCAAGCACAGCCGGTCATCATCCGGGCCGACGGTACCCGCCGCCTCACAGCCCACGGCCTGTTCGACCCCGCTACCGCCGCCGACCAGATGCGAGCAGCAGGACTCGAACCGCTGGAGCCCTACCCAGGTCGCGCGAACCTCCCCTGGCGGTGCCGCTGCACCACCTGCGGCAACGAGGGGACACCACGGCTCGCTGGCATCCGAGGCGGGCGCGGGGGCTGCCGCCCCTGCGGCAACGCGACAGCCCGAGCCGCCGAGGTCGCCACGAACGCGCCCATCGCCACCGCCGCGATGCTCGCCGCCGGGTTCGAGCCGCTGGAGTCCTACACGGGCAGCGGCAGCCCGTGGCGGTGCCGCTGCACCCGCTGCGGCAAAGAGAGCACTCCCCGATTCGACAACGCGCGCAGCGGCAGGAGCGGCTGCCGCCACTGTGCCGGTAGAGGCCCGGGAGACCCCGGCCAGGCCACTGCCGACATGCGGGCTGCCGGACTCGAACCCCTCGCCCCCTACCCCGGGGCCTCCGAGCCGTGGCCGTGTCGCTGCACGACCTGCGGCAACAAGGTCACACCCCGGCTCTCCAGCGTCCGGCGCGGAACAGGCTGCCGGTACTGCGGCGTCCAGCGACGCTCTAACGCCCGGCGTGGCCGCCCGTACCGCAGCACAGCCAGCAGCGACGCCACGCTGTTCTGAAAGGCTGCGAATCGGCCGGCGGTGCCGTCACCAATACAGCGAACTGCGGAAGCTGCGACGCGAGGTATACCGGATGGCATGAATCAAGTTCACTGTCCCGAGTGCGGCTCGGCGGATACCGACGACACCAAGAACCCGGATCAGCCTGACCCGGCAGCCGGCAACGTGTGGCGGTGCCTCCGCTGCGACACCAGGTTCCGCCCCTCCGCGTGCCCGAAGTGCGGGTCGTACCGGGCCTACGGCTGGCGTGGTGTCTCTGGCGCCGACTTCGTCAGTCCCCGGCCCTGGGGAACCTGCTGCGACTGCGGGGAGGAACTGGTGCCGCTCCCGGACAACGGCCTGTAGGGAAAGCGCTCGCGCAGCGGTTCCCCACGTACGGATACTGGCCCGATGACACGGCACCGGACGAACGGCCCCGCTTCGCCGGACCAGCGGTGGCGCGCGGTTGAGGAGCCATACCGCGCACTCGTGGTCCGCAACCGGGTGGACGAGCAGTTCCTTGCCATCGAGCAGCAGCACCGGCGGCTCCAGGAGTTCTGCCGGAACATGACGACCGCTGGGGGGCTGCTGGCGATCTTCTCGGCGGACCGCAGCCGGGGCATCACCGACGTGGACTTCTTCCTGCTCGCGCTCCGACGGCTGCACCGGGTAGGCGAGCTGATCCGCCGAAGCGCGCTCCCCACCGCACCACTCCGGCAGCAGTTGCGGGACTTCGACCAGCGGATCAAGCCCGTCATGACCATCCGAGACGTGTTGGAACACCTGGACGACGTAGCCGTGGAGGGCCGGGGCGGCATCGGCTGGGGAATCGGCGACGACCGGTTGTCCGTCACCTACAGCGGAGTCACCATCGACACCTTCGAGCTGTTCACCGCCGCCCGGAACCTACACGCGGCGGTCCGCACCGTCGTGGACCCCATCGCCGCCAACGAGCCCCACGGCCAAGCCCCGATCATCGACATGCACCACGGCCCAGCCTGCGCAGCTCTAGGCTCGCCGTCGTGAAGGCCATGTCCGAGACGGCCATCCAATTCCTGAGCGCTGCTTCCGGCACCCTCGACGGTCCACAGCTCCTCTGGGACACCTACGAGTCCGGCCAACTCACCGCACCGGACCTCCACGACGTGATCCCCGACATCTGGACGCGCCACGACTGGCCCGAATGCGCCATCGGCGCGGACCGCTGGATCACCCTGTTCCGCACCGCCGGATTCGTCGCCCTGCCAACCAACCTCGCCGCCCCCACCGCGCCGCTCGCCGTCTACCGAGGCGCGACCGAGGACCGTGCGCGGGGCATGGCCTGGAGCTGGGAGAGATACAAGGCCGAGGAGTTCCAGCAGCGGTACACCAAGCTCGGCCGCACAACCCACCTGTACACCGCGACCATCCAGCCCGCCGACGTACTGGCCGTCTTCGGCACCCGAGGTGAGCACGAGGTCGTCGTGGACTCGCGGCAACTTGCCCGCATCAAGCGCTGCGGCTGACCGCCACCCGTCGGTAAAGGCGTGGCCGGCACCGCCGCGCACCGCGGCCTACGCAGGAGGAGTTGTCCTCCACAGTCAGGCCGCGCCGAGGACGCGCTGTGCGGTTCACTGGCTGACCTCGAACCGGCGCCCAAGGCCCGCACACCGACACCCTCGTCTTGGAACAGGCGGACCATCTCGGCGGCCTGGTCGGCGTCGAGCGCCGCAGGACGGCCGATCTCCCCCCGGCAGTGCGGGCCGCAGCAAGACCGCCACGGCACCGGTGGCGGTCACTTCTGCTGCCCAGCTCGCTATACCGGCGGAGAGTACTTATTTCGGCGTGTTGTATTCCTTGCGCACTCTCGTTGGTCGGTACTTCAACCCTCGGCCTCTGATTCTGCGTCGACGGTCCTGCGGTACTCCCAGTGATCCTGGTCCATCTGGATGCCGAGGTGGATAGGCGCCGGGTAGCGGGTGCGGTAGTTCCAGTGCAGGGCATGGTCGCACAGGCGGGCGGCGGCCACCGCGTAGGTGACGGGGTCGTGGCCGTCCGGGAGGTGGAGGACGCTGATCTCCGTGGCGGTGTGGCTGTACCAGGTCTCGGCCTGTTCCTCCGCCGAGGTGCTGGCCCAGCGGGTGTACTTCTCGCCGGCGCGGGCGTGGCGGGAGCCTCCCTTGTACTGCTCGGGCACGTTGCACAGGATGAAGTTGTGGGTGGTGCCGTTCATCCGGAAGATCCCGGTGGAGAGCTTGCGCTCTCGGAATTCGGCGTCTCCGTCGTCTGTGCTCTCAAGTCGTTCGATGAGGGCGGGTGTTGCGATGTGGTCGTTGCCCGCAGTGACGCGGAGGATGGCTCGGGGGCGCTGATTGGTGGGGAGGGTGAAGCCCGGTAGGGCAGGGCGCGTGTCGAGAGTGCCGTCGGGTTGGGGTGTGCGGCCGAGGTGGCGGTTGGCCAGCAGTGGCCAGATGCTGCGGGCCTGGTCGCCGGAGACGTAGAGGTTGTAGCCAGTGGCCGCGTGGGCGAAGAGGCCAAGTTCCCTCAGTGCTTTGTCGATGGAGCGGGGAAGCTGTGCGTCACCACGGCGGCCCTCGGGCAGGCGGCGGGCACGGTGGCGGGTGTTGGCGGTGGCGTAGTCGAGCCAGAGGCCGCCGGGCGAGTCAGCGTTAGGCAGGTAGGCGAGGGACTGCCACAGCCCGTCGGGGCCGGGTACCAGCGCGACGAGGGTCCAGATGAGGCGCGGCTGCTCGGTGGCGGGGCCGCGGCGATCGCCGAGCTGCTGGCGCAGGTGCAGGCCGACATGGACGAGCGGTTCCTTGATCCCGTTGGGACCGAAGGTCAAGGCGTTGGTCAGACGGGGGTGGATCAGACCGGCGGAGCGGTGGAGGTCGGCGATGGCCATGTGGCCGCGGTGGTCGCCTTCGAGTTCCCGCCCGAGCCGGTCGAGATCGGTGGTGATCTCGCGTTCCTTCTTCCGGGGGTTTCGCCGTCCTGGCTTGTGGGGGGTGAGGAACTGGGTGAGGACACCCAGGCCGGCGAGTTCGCGGACGGCGTGGGGCTTGGCGTCGAGCTCGTAGGGGTCGGGGACGGTGGAGTCCGGTTTGCGGGATTCGCGGCGTTGGCGGACCCATGCTTTGGCGTCGTACTCGGTCTCGCACAGGGCGAGCAGCCTGGTGCCTTCGGGGGCGTCGAGTCCTTGGAGCTGTAGGGCCAGGGCGGGGCGCTGGCGGTGGTGGTCCCCGTGGCGAAGGAGGTCTTCGGCGGGTTGGAGGAATGCCTCGACGTGGTCGTTCAGCGGTACTGGCTTGCCCTCGGGCATGCCGCTGGCGGCGAGGTCGGGGCGGTTGTAGTGGTAGGCGAGCAGGCGCTGCATGCGGGTGCGCTCGTCCTGGTGGCGGTAGAGGACGAGGATCCTCAGGTGTTCGCGGCCGGCGGTGAGGAGGATCTCGCCGAGGCGGGGGTCGTCGAGCAGGACACTGTCGCGGCCTTCGTCGGTGCTGCGGCGGCTGCCGAAGGCGCGCCCGGCCACCTGTTCGGACTGCAGCAGCGGCTGGCCGAGGACGGTGCGGGCGTGGCGGGCGAGTTCGCGGCTGGAGTGCATGCCGTCGCCCCTGCCGATGGAAAATGTGCCGGAGAAGGGGATGAGGGCTCGCAGGTCTCCGGGCTCTCCGGTGAGGGCGCAGGCGCTGGGGGCGAGGAAGTCGGTTTCGTCGGCCGCGCGGGGAAAGACGTCTTCGCCATGCAGGCGGGTCCAGGCGTCGAGGGCGAGGCGGGTGGTGTGGTCGACGTGGGTGTGATCGCCGCGGCCTCCGAAGGCGAGCCTGAGTAGGGGGCCGTCAGCGGCGCGGGGGGCGAACCAGCCTGTGCGGGTGCTGCGGAGGGTGTTGCTGAGGCGGGAGACGACCGGCTCGATGGCGGCGACCGGGATATTCAGGCCGGGGTAGGACTTGGCGGCCACCTTCAGGCGAAGGGTTGCGCAGTGGCTGCGGGTCTTCCACTCCGGGCTTTCCTCGCCGGAGATGTCCGCGTCCTTGTCGCCGTACGCGGCGCCCCAGGTGTTCGTCCACAGCAGGTCGGTGTCCCAGACCAGGAGGTTGCCGTCCAGGTCGGGGCGGAAGCCGACGGTCTTGCCGTCGATCTTCCAGGGCTTGGCGGCAAGCTTGCTGGCGACGGCCCAGCTGGCCGCCCTCCATGCCCAGCCGGGGGCGTCGATGCAGCCGCCGGTGGGGGTGAAGTGCCCCCACAGTGAGGTCTCCTCGGGGGCGGTGCCGGCGATGAGGTCGGCGATTTCACTCTGGTAGGCGAAGGAGAAGCGGTCACGTTCGGTCTGCAGCAGGGCTTGCTCCCACAGGACGATCGCGTCGTGGAGGTCGTCGCGGTCGATAGGGCGGCTGGTAGCCAGGTACTTCGGCGGGTGCTCCTTGCTCTGGGGGTACAGGGCCGCGCAGGTGTAGCCGGTGGCACGTAGGACGGTGAGCAGGCCCGCGTAGGGAAGGTTCCCCTTGGAGCCGGTGATCCCGCGGTACAGCTGTCGCAAGGCCGGCCAAGCTTTGTCGATCTTGTCGGGCAGTAGGTAGAGGTAGGTGGTGCCGAGTAGCTTCTCGTCGGTGTGGGTGGCCAGCAGGGACAAGCGGGTCTGTGTGCTCATCAGGGGCTTTCGTTACGCGGCGGTGGGCAGTGGGACGTGGACCAGGTGGGGCTGGTCGCCGGAGTGGGCGAGGTCGAGCCACGCGGTGAGCGTCGAGCCGTACGTGCGGCGCAGGTGGTACTGCTCCTGCTCGGTCAGCCCGTCGTAGTAGGCGCGCAGGAGGGAGGGGTAGTCGGTGCCGAAGTGGGTGGCGAAGAAGGCGTTGTCGACGAGGTAGAGCTGCACGGGGGTGCCGCCGCGGCGGGCGCGTCCGGCGAGTTGGATCATGTCGACGAGGATCCCGGCGAGGACTTCGATCTTCAGGAACTTGGGCAGGCGGGAGAGCATCGGGCTGGCGCCCAGAAGCTGGTACATGCGTTTGTGGGAGGCGCGGCCCTGCAGGGCGAGCATGCGGGCGGGGTCGGGTCCCGCGCGGCCTGCGGCGATGCCGGCGGCGCCGATACTGGCGTACATCGCAGTCGGGGAGTGCAGGTCGGCGGGCGGGCGGGTGGCGACCCAGACCGAGGCGAGGGCGGAGCGGTCGGTGCCGGGGACGAGGATGTTCAGGGCACGGGCGACCAGGCGCATCGGTGCGCAGATCACCTTGACGTTGGGGTGGGTGAAGGGCAGGTCTTCGAGTTGGTCAACGGTGATCATGACGATCCCTGGCGGAACGGCGATGCCGCCGGGCGGCCCGTCCTTCGGGATGACCACGGCGATCCATGACGGGTCAGGGATCACGGAGGCGATGCCGGCGGCGAGGACCATGGACTGGCTGTAGGCGTTGGGGACCACCAACGCGCGGGCCCGGTCGCTTTCGTGGTTCTCCAGGTGGCGCAGGTGTTCGGAGAGACGGTCGGTCCACAGGCGGGCACCGAGGTCGAAGAGCTTGGCGGGTTTGCTGGCCTGGTCCTGGCCGCCGATGGCGATGGGATTCCAGCTGTCGGTGGTGTCGGAGACGTTGCCGGGTCGGGCGGTGACCGACCCGGGGGTCGCATCTGTCATCACGTAGGTGGGCAGCGTGTGCAGGTGCTCCTTGGCTGCACCGGGGAAGTAGGCGGTGGCCGAAAGGGCGAGGACGCTGCGCTCGACGCCGGCTGCGGCCAGTGCGATGGTTCCGCCGAGTTGGACGGTGCTGGTGTGCGGGTCACCGCTGAGTGCCTGCACCGAGAGACGCCCGCCGCCGCGCTGGTCCTTCTCGACCTTGAAGCCGATCAGCTGGTAGCCCAGTGGCCCGAAAGGCAGTGCGGGGTTGCGGTTGAAGGTCCCCAGGGCCCTGGCGAGGTCCCGGCCGGCCGTCATCTGCTCACGGCGCCCCATGCCCGCCAGAACGGCTTTGAGGTGGCGCAGGGCCTGGTGCAGGCTGCCGAGCCAGGAGCGCACCAGCAGGGCGTTGGTGATCTCCCGGCGCTCGTGCTCGGGGACTCCGAGCTTACCCAGCGCCTTGTTGATCTCGGTCTTCACCGGGGGCAGGGCGTCGTGGCTGGCGTTGCGGCTGACGGCCTTGTCCAGTAGTGCGGCCAGGTCGGCGTATCGGGGCGGAGGGGGGTTCTTCTTCCTCTTCTTCTGGTCGGGGAAGATCTTGCGGAACTCGCGGTAGACGTCCTGGTCGACGGGTTGGGTGATGTCCACGTGCAGCAGCTTGTCGAGCAGCCACCGGTCCCAAGCTCCGGGAACGTGCCAGCCGGAGTTCAGCCGGTCGTCGTCATTGTGCTCGGCGGGCTCGAGCCACAGGTCGCCTTCCAGGACGTAGTTGAGGAACTGTTCGCCCAGGCTGCGGGTCTTGAACAGGACAGGGACAAGGCGGCGGTCGGTGGCCGCGTCCAGAACCTCGCGCTGCCGGTCGACCTCCACCAGCAGCGACGAGCCGTGGAACCCGCGGCTGGCCAGGGTGAACTCGTCCGAGCCCATCTCGCACCAGGTCTGCTGCATCCGGTCGACCTCGTCGACCAGCAGTACCGGGCAGCGGCGCATCAGGAACTCCAGGAGGCTGATGCGGTCCAGCACGCCCTTGTCGGTCTCCACCGGTACCGGGACCGCCCCGCCCAGCAGGTTGTGGTGGTTGGTGACGATCACGTCCGCGTCCACGGCTTCGCGGATCAGCGCGTACTTGCCGCACACGCCCAGCCGCGGACAGGCGTATCCGCGGCTCTGTCCTTCGCCGCCGCCCGTGTCATCGGCCGGCCGCAGGGACAGGCACGGCTCGGCACCGCGTCGCACCGGATCCCCGGCGGTGAGCCACATCGACATCTCACAGCCGTACGCAAGCTCCTCGAACCGCCGCTCGCGGCCCTGGACCAGGGCCCGCTCGGCCTGCTCGGCCAGCCGGTAGCCGGAGACCAGCGGTACGACCTTGAGCGTGGGGTGGGCGGCGGCGAACTCTGCGGCGGTCTTCCGCACGAGGTCGTCGTCCCGCCGGATCTGCTCGGCGAGGGCGTGCCGGGTGAGTTCGTCCTCGGCCTCGCGCATGTGCTCGGCGTTGCTCAGGCTCTCGTGGATCTGGCCGACGACGACCGCAACCGGCCCGGTCCGGCGCTGGGCCAGGAGCGGCGCAGCCGCTTTGAGCAGGACGGTCTTTCCGACTCCGGTTGGGGCGTTGGTGACCGTGACTCTTCCCGCCGGCATCCGCAGCCGGGTGACCTTGCGATCCTCCGAGTCCAGCAGCCGGCCGTAGAAGCGGCCGATGAGTCCGGGCTTCCAATCGTTGCGCTCGCTCGCCGCCGCCTGCCGACTCATCACCCGGAGCATCCGGCGGCGCGACAGGACAGCCTCATCGAGATACGCGGTGGTGTGTACGCGCAGTGGTGCGATGTCGGCCTCGCCCTCCCCGTCCGGGATCGTGACGACGGAGTCCTTGCCGAAGGCCCAGTTCCCGGCGGTGGCTACGGGCTGCGGGCCACGACTGGCGTAGTAGATCTCTTCGGCTTCGCGCAGCAGTCCCTGCGCCAGCATCAGCGGTTGTTGGGCGTGGGCGACGAGCAGGTACTCCGCCTTGCGCGGCACGACGTCCGGCGGCAGCCGGTACAGGCTCTCCGGGAGGGACGCCCACCAACGCGCCAGCTGGTGGAACTCCTTCCTGTCGGCCAGTTCGGGAGGCCGCACGTGCCAGAAGCCGCCGACCATTTCCCGCACTCGACGGGGCACCCGGGGCCAGCGCTCCCACAGGTCCGTGCGTGCGGCGGCGAACACGTGTGCCTGGTCGAGCGGGACGACCCGTCGCCCCTTGGCGTCGATGTACCCGAAGTACTCGTCGGCCAACGCCAAGGCGAAAGCCAGTGCCACCTTCCGTAGTGCCCACTCCTCCTCGTCCTTCTCACTCATCGCGTCCCACCAGTGGCCCGCTTGACCTGGTCGACGATGCGCGTGAGCGTGAGCACCCTCGTCCGCCGCCCCGCCAGCCGCTGCTTGAGGTACGCCACCTCGTGGGCCTGGTGGTCGGGCACCACGATGTACAAGGTGTAAGGCTTCGGCTCACGCTCAAGCAGTGCCTGGGCCAGAGCAGCAGCGGACGCCCAGTCCTTGGCGTCCACCCGCCACGGCCGGACGGGCCGTCCCGGCACTGCAACAGTGATCTTCAAGTCGTACTCGTCGGGGCGCGGCTCACCCGGCCACATCTCCACCCGCACGTGAGCCCGGCCCTCCAGCCGGTCGCGCAGCTCGATCTCCAGCAGAGTTGGCAGCACCCCGTAGCGCCATACCGGACGGCTGAGCGCCAGGTGGTCCGAACTAGCGGGAAGGCCAACCACAGGTTCGGACGCCTTGCCCGTGCCTACCAGGATCGGCGCCACCCCGCGCCCGCTCTGTTCCTGGGACATGCGGTAGTGCACACCCCGAGGCCGGTGGGCCTCGCAGCGCACCTCGACCTCGCAGCCAGTCTCCACCACCCGCATCGGCCACCGGCACTTCGGGCACGGGTACCACCAGCCCTCCAACTGGCACCAGGGCCAGTCGCTGACCGCCTCGAAGAAGTCGAACCGCATCCACAACCGGTCCCACCGCTTGCGCAGAACCCGCAACGGCCCAGCCGGGCACTCCGCCAGAAGGGCCCGCGCCTGCCGGTACTCCTCCGGCTCCAGCCGGCGCATCACCTCGAACAGGCGCCGTTCCTCCTGCTCCGCCCTCACCCGAGCCCAGGGCCAGTGACGGTCCAGTGCGGCCTGCGGGACCAGGTGTTCTCGGCACAGATCCTCCAACGCATCACGGACCAGGCCGTCACCGTCCAACAGGCGCAACCCGCCGAAACGGTCATCGACTTCGCCCGGCGGCAGGAGCGGGGCCAGCCCGCCGCGTAGACCCCGGCGGAACTCGCGCATGCCCAGCTGCGCCGCCCGACCGGCAGGGTGAGCAGCGCGCAGCGCACCGAGACAGTCCATCAACATCCTCGCCCGCCGCGCAGGTTCCAGCCCAGTATTCGTCTCAGCCGCGACCGCCAGGCAGCAGGCGGTCAGAGCCTGTTCCCGGCGACGCCGCACGTCATCGCATTCCGCCAGCGCCACGCACACAAGATGGCGCAGGAACAATCGCCCTGACGGCATACGCTACGGTCGTGCACGAACATGCCACTCGGACAGCCCATCGATGCCGCCAAGCCGCCCCCTCGACGACCACCAACGAGCCCTGGCTGCGGGCCAGCTCCCCCGACTCGGACTCTCCGCCCGGCAACGCGCCCGCCACCCCGCCAGGAAAGTGGCTCTGGTTCCTGCCCATCCGCGCACTCGACGCCGGGTGGAGACTAGTGTCCTGCGCCGGAGATCCGTCGTTAGATTTTGTATGAGTGCTTCTCCGGATGTGCGGGTGCGTCGGCGGGGTCCCAGGTTGGAGCCGTTGCTGCTCTCCGCCGATGAGCGGGCAGTGTTGGAGCGATGGGTTCGCCGGGCCACCTCGGCTCAGGCCCTGGCCCTGCGGTCTCGGATCGTGCTGGCCTGTGCGGGCCCCGATATTCCCTCGATTGTCGGTGTAGCAAGGGAGCTGGGGATCACCGCGGACACGGTTCGGAAGTGGCGGCGGCGGTTCCTCCTCGAGCGGCTCGACGGCCTGACCGACGAGCCGCGTCCGGGCCGGCCTCCAACCATCGCGGTGGACGAGGTCGAAGCGGTCGTCGTGGCCACACTGGAGGAGATCCCGAAAAACGCGACACACTGGTCACGGAGCTCGATGGCGGCCCGCAGCGGCCTGTCGAAGTCCACGGTGGGGCGGATCTGGCGGAAGTTCCAGCTCAAGCCCCACCTGGCAGACACGTTCAAGCTGTCGACCGACCCGCTGTTCGTCGAGAAGGTCTACGACGTGGTCGGGCTCTATTTCAATCCGCCCGAGGGAGCGGTAGTGCTCTCGGTCGACGAAAAGTCGCAGATCCAGGCCCTGAGCCGGTCACAGCCAGTCCTGCCAATGATGCCCGGCATGCCCGAGCGCCGTACCCACGACTACCTGCGCAACGGACTGACCACACTGTTCGCGGCCTTCGATGTCGGCAACGGGAAGGTCATCAGTTCCCTGCACCGCCGCCACCGGGCGCAGGAGTTCAAGAAGTTCCTCGTCAAGATCGACCAGGAGGTTCCCGACGGCCTCGACATCCACCTCATCTGTGACAACTACGGAACCCACAAGACCCCGGCCATCCGGAGCTGGCTGTCCCAGCACCCAAGGTTCCACATGCACTTCACCCCGACCGGCTCGTCCTGGATCAACCAGGTCGAGCGCTGGTTCGGCTTCCTCACCGACCAGATGATCCGCCGCGGATCCCACAAGAACGTCCAGGCCCTCGAAAAAGACATCCGTGCCTGGATCAAGAACTGGAACGACAACCCCACACCGTTCACCTGGACCAAGACCGCCGAAGAGATCCTCGACTCCCTGGCCCGCTTCTGCCGACGGATCTCCGGCGCAGGACACTAGTCGAGCGTGCAGTAAAGGACGGGAAGCTGGGGCCGGGCGCCAAGGTCGCCACACTCGGAAACGTCTTCGACGGCGACCCGACCCGCCGACCGGTGGTCATCTTCACTGCGGACTGCACCGACGAAAGCGATGTCCACCGGGTGCTGATCGCCCTGCGCACCCTCGGCATCAACGACGCCCTCGCCTACAAGACCGACGAAGCCACCGCGCACGGCGAGTACGGCGACCGAGTCAGCCTGTACACCAGCCCCGCTGGCACCACAAAGGTCGTACGCCGCACCCCACGCTACGCTGCGCCCGCCTGATCCGTCACGAACCCACCAAACACCAGGATTCGAGGCGCCGAGCCGCGCCGGGACAGGTCCAGCACTCCACCCGCGTTGCATCCAACGCAACATCGTTGCATCGGTTACGCAGGCCCCCGCCTGCAGGGAGAACTGAGTGGCCGTTGACACCAGCAACGCCCAGCGGGGACCAGCATCAGCTGCCCACCGGTGAAGTTGCAGTTCAGTGGTACCTGAGGAGCTGTGACTGAGCACTTTACTTGGCGAGTTGAGCGCTATCCGGACAGTTAGGTCCAAGTCTGGGGCTTCACCTCGCGGATCGGCCAGCAGCACCGTCCGCACCAGCGGATCCGTGGCTGTTCGTCGAAGTTCTGCTGGAGTACTAGCCGCCGATGGCGGTCTCGATCTCGTGGTCCTTGCTGCAGCGCAATGTCATGACGGTGCGGTTGCTGTTGATCTTGCTGATCAGGAACAGCTCCGGTGCATCGCACTCGACGCACACTTCGGCCCTGGCGATGGGCCACAGCTCTAGGGGGTTGTCGGACGAGGCACCCTCGACGTAGATCCTCCCCGGTTCCAAAGGGGAAGAGCGAGGCAGGTATTCGAAGGACTCCCAGTCCGGATGGCTGCCGCGCAGCCTACGCCCGGTCAGGGTGAACCTGTTCGTGGCGTACTTGCAAGTGTCGACTAGGTCCCAGTGGTGTGCGGCCAACCAACCGACCGACTCCAGGGCCGTGACGACCAGGGGCTCAAGGGCGCTGATCTCGCGCTCCAACTTGTGCGCGGCGGGGGCCCGGTAGGCGTGGCCGGTCTTGTTCCTGCCGTCCAGCAGCGCCGTCAGCGGCTCGATCACCCCGCCCGGGTCTAGTACGCCCTCCAGCTCCGGGAGTTCGGGGACGGGGCCAGCCTGGACCAGGGGAGTGATCAGGCTTTTGTGCCAAGTGCCCCAGGTCGCACCGTCACCTCGGGTGAACTTGTCCTGCAGGCTTCTGGTGAACCGCTGCTTGCGGCGGATCTCGATGGCGAGCGCCAGCACGCCGATGCAGCGGGCGATGCCCTCGGCGAGCTTGAGCAGGGTCTGGTGGCGGTCGCTGGGCGTCGCCGCGACCCGGTACTGCCTGGCAAGTGCCGCCACGTGGTATGGGTAGCTCCATTCGGCTCGCCACACAGGATCTTCGAGCGGCCTGACGAGTTCTCCGATGAGACGGGCTTGGGAGGCGGCTGCACGAGTCGCGTGACGCAGTTCGTGGATGCCGGCCTGCGGATCGCGGAACACATTGGGCAGGATGCCGGCGGTGGTGCTCGCCAGTGTGGCCCTGCCGACTTCGAGGGCGTCCATGAGGGCGTTGAACTCGGGGTCCTTGATGAGATCGATCGGGACCAGCGAGTTGATGGAGATGCGCGGCACCGCCGCGGCGTTCTGGTCGCCGGGGCGGGTCCGCAGCCACTCGCACAGGGCGCGCCCGCTGTTGTTGATCGGGCGCAGTACCGTCAGCGGCGTCAGTGCGTCTCCGAACTCCGGCGGGAGCAGTCGCCAGTTGCCGCCCAGGCCGACGATGTCTCCGCCGGTACAGGAGGCCAGGAGCCGTTGCGTGTCAGTGGCTTCGTCTGGGAGCTCTGCCGCAGTGTCGGCGGTCTGGAGATCGCGGCCGCTCAGCAGGGGTTTGCCGGTCCTCACTCGGGTGGGCAGGGTTCGGTTCGGTATCAGCCGCGCCACCTTGGACAGCGGCCCGAAGCCTGCGCCGGGCTGCTGAGTCAGGAAAGGGGCCAGCGGGATCGAGTAGCCGACCTTGATGGTGTTGTGGTCGGGCCATGCATCCGGGAAGTCAGGCTTGATCTCGCGCCGGATGAACTGGTCGATGTCCTGGTGCAGCGGCAACCGCTCCAGCAGGCGCAGCGCCGGATCGGGAAGCGCCTTGCCGTCCGGACTTCTCTGGATTTCGCCCGCAGGATCAGGGACGGCAACGGTCTTACGTACGAGCCGCCACAGCGGGCGCGTGAGTTCGTTCTTCACTCCCGCGTCCCGCAGTGCCGTTGAGAGGGCGTCCTCGAAGCCGGCCCAGGTCGGCCAGCTTTTGTCAGCGAGCGAGCGGAGCGCGCCCATCAGAGCCTTCGCGTCGCTGAATCGCTCCACTCCCCTGGCTTCCTCAAGCGCGGCGAGTGCATCGGTGCCCACCGCGAAGTACTGCCGCAGTGGTTGCTCGACTGCTACCTGACGGTAGCCAAGATCGCCGACGTCGAGCAGCAACACGCCGTGCTGGCCCTGGGCCGGGCGTCCCTCATCAAGCACGCCATTGCGCACCTCCTCGTACCGTTCGACGAGTTTGGAGATATGCCGAGCCGTCATGTACTGCCGCTTGTTACCCACCGGACGGCGCAACGTCGCGGAACTCCTGCTCCCGTCGAGCGCGATGACCTTGCCCTGGAGGTGCGGTGGTTTGCGGTTGGACAGCAGCCAGATGTAGCTGGGGATGGTGGTGTGCGGCCACAGGCGGTTTGGCAGGGCGACCACACCCTCAAGCAGGTCCTGCTCCAGCAGCCACCGGCGGATCTCCGACTCGCCTGAGCCAGCGCTGCCGTGGTGAAGGGGCGCTGGGCTGATCACGATCGCTGCTCGGCCACCGCCCTGGTCGGTGGGCCGCATGTGGGCCACCAAGTGCTGCACGAAGAGCAGGGAGGAATCGACGATGGGCGGCAGGCCGGCCCCGAACCTTCCAGCCCACCCCAGATCCTTGGCCTCCCTGAGCACCGCGTCCTGCTGCCGCCTCCAGTCCATGCCGAACGGCGGGGCTGCCAGCTGGTACTCGAACACCTGCCCGTGGTGCTTGTCGTCGATAAGGACATCGCCTTGGACGATGGCGTCCGGTTCCGCGCTTCGCATCATCTGCGAGAGGCGGGCCAGCGCCCACGACTGCGGGTTGAGCTCCTGCCCCGAAACGATCAGCACGCCAGTGGCGCCGGCGTTCCGGAGGACGGTCTCGACGGCGGAGAACATACCGCCGGTTCCGCAGCAAGGGTCGTGCACCCGGCTCGGTGTCGGATTGCCGCTAAGCGCTGCCAGGTCGGGACTAAGTAGAAGCCCGGCGGTCAGCTCGGTGATGTCCCGCGGGGTTCTGAACTCCCCATAGCGTTCGGGCGATGCGTCAGCGAACTGCTGCAGTAGCTCCTCGAAGGCATGCCCCATCTGCTCGTCCGAGACGACGGCCGGGCTCAGGTCCACGGCGACAAAGCAGGACACGACTTTCGAGAGCACTCGCGAGTCCACCAGGTCCTGCAGGATCCTCGTGAAGTCGAGGGAGTCCGGTATTTTCGTGCTTCCGGCGGGGAAGTCCGTCACCAGCAGCTGGCGGATCTTGTCGGCGACCAGGCGCTCGGATTCGGCCGTTGCCCCTTTGCCCGCGACCTGAGCCGGGACGCCGAGCCAGTCCCCCGTCGGTTGAACGCCTGACTCCTGCCGGCGGACACAGTCCAGGCGGCGCAGCGCGGCGAGAGCCAGCACGAAGCTTCCGTATTGGTCTGTCCTGACGTGGCCTCTCAGCAAGCTGACGACGCTCCAGAACAACTCCGCCAGTGCGCCGTTCTCGTCCGCTGTCACTCAGCTCTCCCCAACCTGGGCAATCTTCGTTGCCCAGAGTACGCATCATCTCACGGGGTCTCGCCGCACAATGCCCTCCTAGGCGAAGCCCTGACCGAGTTCGCCGACCGCCTGGCCGCCGTGATCGAGACTGAACGCTCAGCTCGCCAAGCGTCACGCTCACTCGCCGGCTGAAGCGCTCAGTCACAGGAGCCTGTCGAATGTTGCATCCGATGCAGCACCGCCCGTTAGGTGAGATACATCCCGCCGAACGAGCCGTCGAATCCCGTGTCCGTGATGGCGGCGTCGAGGGTGGGGTAGTTGGTCCACCGGCCGTTGACCATCGCGCCGAAGTCGGCCCGGGTGATCTCCGGCTCCAGCCACTCGTTCGCACAGCGACAGCGGATGTAGACGTTGCGGCCCTGGTTGATCAGCAGCCAGTCGCGGCGGGCCTTGCATGCCGAGCAGATGACCGGGATGCCGCCGAGGGCGAGTTCGTCTGCGTGGTTGAGGCAGCGGTTGACGCCTGGACCGCTCGGCGGCTCGGTCTCGTTCTCCAGTTGGAGCAGCGGGTCGCTTTGCGTTGTGGTCGTCAGGGGCGTCGGTGCCGGCATCGTGTGGTGGTCGGTGGTTCTGGTCACGAGCGTGTTCTCCCCGTCGAGTGCCTTCGGTTCATCCGTAACAGCTGGTGGAACTGGTTGTCCAGGGCTTTGCCCGGTCCGGCGGGCCGGTGGTCGGTCTGCCGGACCGGGGGTCAGCGGCGGGGCGGGCGGTTGCGCGGCTCGGTTGCGGCGGGAGTGGTCGGGGTGGCGGCCCGGTTGGTTGCGGGCTGGGCACGGCCGGTCTTGCTGCTGGGGCTGCGGGGCGCGTCCGGGTGGGCCGGGAGCTTGACCATGCGGCGCAGTCGCCAGACGAGGACGTCGTTGACGTCCTCGGCGGTTCCCAACTCTCGCTGTGCGATGGCCTCCTGCAGGAGAGCATCCGGGTCGCAGCCTGCCTGCTCGGCCTGGGCGAGGGTGGCGGCCAGCGCGTCCCAGCGCTCTGCCTGGCGAGGCCGGCCCACGGTCTCGGGCAGAGCGGCTCGGATGGTGGCGTCGAGACGGCGGCGCTCGGGCTCGGGTAGCGCTCGCCCCTGCTCGTGCATGGCCTTCATCGGCGTGGTGGCGGCCTGGCGGTAGGCGGTGCGCAGGTGTTCGGCGGCGTTGCGGGAGGCGGCGGCCTGCTGGGCGTGTCCGCGGGCGGAGTGCCAGCGGGCTGCTGCAAGGGCGGCCAGGACGAGGGTGGACAGCAGCATCGCTGTGGTGCCGCCGTCCTCGCCTCGGCCGAGTGCGCCGCCAGCCTGGATGATGCCCCGGGCGGCTGAGCGCAGGGCGCGGTTGTCGGCCCGCTCGGCGCTGACGTGGCTGCGGGTGGCGCGCTCGTAGGCGCGGGCTGCGGCGCGCAGTTCGTCTCGTGTGGCGGCCGGTGAGGTCTGGGCGACGGCGTCGAGGAGTTCGCCGATGCCCACGAGTTGGGCGGCTGCGTCGTCGCCACTGGTGTCGAGCTCTTCGGCGGCGCGCTCGGCGAGCTGGCTCGCGTGGCGGCGGGCCCTGGCGGGCGGTGACCAGCGGGTGTTCGTGGCGGCGGTGTCGGCAGCGGAAGGCGTGGCGGCTTGGTCGATGGGTCCGGTGGCCAGGCGCTGGCGGATCTTGGGGAGGGAGAGGTCGGGGGCGAGTGTGGAGCCGGAGAACCAGATGGGCTGGTCGTCGCGGTTGCGGTCGCCGGGCAGCGCGACGGAGTAGCCGAGGGTGTCGCCGGAGGGGGCGAGGCGGGGCTTGACGCGGATGCCGGCCGATCGCAGGCGGGCGAAGAACTCGGCTTCGGTGGCGGCTCCGGTCACGGCTTGGCGGACCGCCTCGCGCAGGGTCTCGCGCGGGGTCTCGGTGTGGCCGGTGCGCTCGGCCTTGAAGCGTTCTTGGCTGGTGGGGTTCTTGGCGGCGGTGCCGTCGCCGGGCTTGAGCCGGCGCAGGCCCATCTCCTTCTCGATCAGGCGGCATTCGGCCTGGGCCTTCTTCTTGTCGTAGTTCATCCGGGGGCGGCGCAGGTCTCCTCGGACCATGGTGGCCAGGATGTGGATGTGGTCGTCCGCGTGGCGTACGGCGACCCAGCGGCAGCCGTCGGGGTCGCCTTCGGGTGCGAGGCCCGTGGCCTGGACCAGGCGGCGGGCGACGGTGTTCCACTCCTCGTCGGTCAGGAGCCGGTCGCCGGGGTCGGTGCGCACCGAGCAGTGCCAGACGTGTTCGGCCGGGGCATCGGTGCCGGCCTGCTTGACCCGCAGGTCCAGTGCAGCGGCGAGTCGGGCGAGGGTGACCTTGGGGTCGGGGTCAGGGCTGGTGTCTCGGCCGGGGTCGGGGGCGAAGCCGTCCCAGCTCCCGACGATGTGGGGGTCGGTGTGTTCGTCGCGCTTGCCGGGGCCGAACAGGTAGACGAGCAGGCCGTGGGTGCGTGAGCCACGTCGGATCTTGGGGACCATCAGAGTCGCTTCTTCACCAGGGCGTCGGCCGTGACGTCGATGCGGGCCAGGAGTCGGGTCAGAGTCGTGAGGGCGTGGTCGAGTTCGCCGGAGCGGGGCTGGCCTCCCGCGTTGTAGACGTAGGCGATCTGGTTGATGTTGTTGCCGACCCGGGAGAGGGCGGTGCGCAGGGCGGCCAGCTCGTCGATTGCTGCGTCGAGCTGTTCGTTGGTGTGCACGGTGGTGGAACCGCGGGCGGCGGCGAGGCCGGCGGAGGCGAGGAATCGGGCGACGGTGACGGCGCGCAGCTTGGCAGCGGCGGCGATCTCGGCTTTCTCGGCGTCGGAGAGGCGGGTGGTCGTCTTGCGGGTGCGCTCGGTGGGGTTGCGGCTGCGGCGGCGCGGTTTGCGGTCGGGAAATGCGGGCGCGCTCGGGCTCGGCTGCTCGCGTGGGGCGTGGTGGTTTGCTTCTCCTCCTGCGACCGGCGCCCCCTGGTGCCGGGAGTCCGGCTGGTCCCCGTGCGCCCTCGCTCGGAGACCAGCCGGACTCCCCCCGCCCTCCTGGGCGGGGGCAAGTGCGTGCGACGGGCCGTAGGACCGTCGCACGCGACAACTTGCTCCGCCAGGAGCCTGATTGGGGTCACGCTCACCACCGTGGGAGGTGCCCTCCGGAGTCCGTGCAGTCATCGGCCCGTCTCCGCGCTCTGCTGCTGGATGTCGCGCAGGATGTCCTCGATGAAGTCCATTGCCAGGACGGGGTGATGGAGGGTCCAGGGGCGGCCGTGTCGGCGCCGTTGCACGGTCCAAGTGCCGTCGGGGCCTGCTTCGGCGTGGTGGAGGTGGCCGTTCTCGCGCAGGACTGCGATCCAGGTGTCCACCTCGACGGTCGTGGCGGGGGTCGTGCGCATCGTGGTGCTCTCCGGTTCGGTGGAGGAGATCGTGGGGTGGGTGACCTGGCGCGGGTGACCGGCTGGGTGACCGGTCCGGTCACCCGCCCCAGGTGCTGCCCGGTCAGTTCCGGGGGACGGTGACCGGCGCTGCGCTCTGCTCGCGCAGCTGGGCCATCAGGGCGGTCAGCGTGTCGGAGGAGAGCGGGATCTGCTGACCGCGGATCGCCTGGGCGACCACCTTGCGGGTCAGCTTGTCCTCGGCGCTGACCGCCAGGCGGGCGATCTCCAGCAGCCGCTCGGTGTCGAGGTCACCACGCCGGTCACCGGTCGTCCGGTTGTCCCGGTCACTGACCGGCGGCGCGGTCACCGGCCGGTCAGTGACCGGCCGGGTGCTTGCCACCGGTGCGGTCACCGGCTCGGGATTGACCGACCGGTTGCTGTCCACCGGGGTGCTGACCGGCTGACCGCCCAGGTCAGCGGCTTGGGTCAGCGGGTCAGCGTGGCCGCTGTCGGCAGGGTGCTGACCAGCGGTGGCCTCCCGCCGGCCTTCCTCGGACACCGCCCGGGTGTCCGGTCGCTGCTTGTCCGGGGACACCTTGTGCGCCTCGGTCAGTGCGGTGACCGGCTGCCCGGAGGTGACCTGACCGGGCTGCGGCTGGTGCTGCCCGGGGCGGTCGGTCGGGGTGACCGACATGCGCTCGACCTGAGTGACCTGACCGGCCTGGCTGGAGTGACCGGGCTGCCCGAGGTCACCTCGGTCACTTTCGCCGACCGGCCGCCGGGCGATCAGGATGTAGAGGTGGACTGCTCCGGCCAGAGCGAGCGGGGCGAGGGTGGACAGGATGGCGACCACGGTGTCGCCGAGCCGCAGGCCGGTGAGCGAGGTGCTCTGCTCGTTCAGTCGCACGGCGTGCAGTTCGTTGGCCCAGATGCTGGCGACGGTGGCGGTGCCGAACAGCAGCCAGACGTACATGCGCGCTCGCAGCGGCGCGTCGCGCAGGACCAGCAGCGCCCGGACGCCGTAAGCGATGAAGCCGTCGATGACCAGCGGGAACAGGTAGGTCAGGAATCCGCGGACGTGGATGGCGACGGCCATCTGCTGGAGGGCGTCGTAGGACAGGGCGCATCCCGCGCCGCCGAGGGCGATGATGACCGCGCGGTCCCATGCGGTGACGTGCGCCGTGCTCGGCGCCGCTGCGGTGGTCACGCCGCCGTCCCGAAGTCGTCGCGGCCAAGGCGCTCGCCGGTCGGCCTGGGTGGCTGGGTGGTCTTCGTGCTCTGCTCCAGGTCTCGGTTTCGGATGGCGCGTCGGGTCTCGCGATACAGCTTCTGGGCGTGCTCCTCGGTGATCTTCAGGAGCTGGGCGAGGCGCTCGACGCTGACGCCGTGGCGGTATCCGGCGATGACCACCGCGCGGCGCTCGGTCTTGGTGAGGTGGATGTCGCGTCCGGCCAGGGTGGCGTTGACCCGGGAGTAGTCGAGGCGGGCGGCGATCTTCTCGTGGAGCGGCTCGCGCTCTTCCTCGGTGGTCCCGCCCCGGATGCCGTGGGTGTCGTTGGTCTCGAGCGCGGCGTCCAGGCAGGCGCGGCGGACCGGGCACTGGCCGCACAGCGCCTTGGCGGCGGTGATCTTGTCGGTCTCGTCGGGCTCGGGGAAGAAGATCTCGGGGTCGACCGGGTTGTACTCGGTCTGCTGGCAGACGGCCTGGTCCTGCCAGGTGTGGTCGCCGAGCGAGCGGTGGCGGGCAGGGCTGATCGTCGTGGTGCTCATGCGGGGTTGCTCCGATCGCTCTCCGCGCGCGGTGGGCGTCGGCGGAGAGGTGCGCTGGGTCGGGAGGTGCATCGGGCGGCGCTCGAGCGCGGCCCGGCGGCGGTTCAGGCGGCGCGCTGGAAGCGTCTGCGGTCGACCGGCTCGAACTCGACCCGGGTGGTCATCTGGGCGAGCCGGGAGGTGACGCGGTCACCGAGGTATGCCCTGAGGTCCCTGATCCGCAGGTTCGTCGTGATCAGGGTCGGGAGCATGTGGTTGTACCGGCGGTTGATCAGCCGGTAGGTCTGCTCCTCGACGAACTCGCTCGTCTTCGCGGCGCCGAGGTCGTCGAGGATCAGCAGCGGCACCCGGCTGTAGGTCGCCAGCACCCGCTCGGCGTCGGTGTCGGAGCTGGGCCGCAGTTCGGCATACAGGTCGGCTGCGGTGGTGGCGCGCCAGCGCACGCCGAGGCCGGCCTGTACCAGCGCGGTGACCGCGCCGTACGCCTCGTGCGTCTTGCCCGCCCCGACCACCCCGGCCATCAGCAGGCTCGGGCCGGTCGCGACCTGCCGCCGAGCCCCGATGCTCGGGGCGACAGCCTGCCGGGCGACCTCGCGGACCCAGGCCAGGACCTGCGGGTGCTCGGCCACCGCGCCCCGGTAGCGGGGCGGCATCCCGGCCGACACGGCCTCCATCGCCGAGTACGGTGCCGGCTCGTCGCTCAGTGCGGCGACGGCCGCCGGGTCGATGCGGCGCGCGGCCAGGATCCGGGCCACCCGGTCGAGGGCTCCCTCGCCGAGGGTCTGCGGTTCGCGAGTGCGCATCACAGCTCCTCGGCGTAGGCGGCGACGGCGTCGGCCGGGTTGGTCCACGCCTGGTGAGCGGCGAGGTTAGGCCGGAATTCCGGCCGCGCCAAACCGGAGCCTCGTGAGTTCATGGAGTCGTTCACCAGGCTCGGCAGACGGCTTGGGTGGCCCTGGATCTCGGCGAACCGCCGGAGCCCGGCGCGGATGTGCTCCACCGCGATTTCCTCGGCCAGGAGCTTCTTGGTGATCCGGCCCAGGTGCCCGAGCACGTCGCCCGGAGGGCGCTCCGTGCAGGCGGCGACATACTCGCCGAGAAGGTCCTTGGCCGAGACGGCGGCGTCGGGCGCCGTGCGCCCCGTAGGGAAAGAAGATCCAGGATCCAAGATCCTAGATCCAGGCGCCGAGCCCTCGCCGAGGCTTCGGGGAGCCTTCGGGGAGTCCTCGGAGAATGTCGCTTGACCTGCGGTTTTCCCGACACTGTAGTCCGGCTCCGCGACGAGGCCAGCCAGGGCGTGCTGTTGAGCCGTCGATGCCTGGCCCTGTCCGGCAGGACGCGTCGAAGCTGCCTCCGTCGGCAGATCGAGGGCTCCGGGATGGTCCGGCGAAGGCTCGGCGAAGCCTCGGGTAGCCGTCGCCGACGCCTCGGTGGCCTTCGCGCAAGTGCCCTTGCAGGGGCCGCAGCGGTCGGCGGCGTGGTGGTGCGGGCACGAGGGCAGCCGGGACTGGCTCGGCTTGTCGATCTTCTGGTGCTCGGACCAGGTGACGACGTGGAGGTAGCGGCGGCCGTCGCAGCCGGTGTACCGGCAGATCAGCCCGGCGTTCGCGAGCTGGTGGAGGTCGTCCTCGACGTGGACCGAGGTGTGCTCGGCGCGCAGCGGCCACAGGAGACCGGCGATGATGGCCGCGTTGTCGCGGTGCCGACCGTGGTCGTCGGCCTGGGTTAGCAGGCCGAAGAAGGTCCGCTCGGCCTCGACCGTCACTTCGGCGAGTGACTCGGAGACGAACGCCTCCGGCTTGATGGTCCGGATCCGCGCCATGTCAGCGGCCCCGACTGCTCGCGGCGCGGGCAGTGCTGTGGGTGAGTGTCGCGCTGGCGATGGAGAGGGTGTGGGCCAGGCTCCAGTCGGCTTCGGGCCAGACCCGCAGGATCCAGCGCGCCGCGATCTTGGCGGTGGTGCGGCTCAGCTCGATCGGCTCGCCTGCTGCGTCCCAGGCCCGCGAGTGAGCGTGAGGCCACCGCTGGGTGGGGTCGGTGAAGCTGACGCGGATGGTGGCGGCGCCAGGGATCATGTCGGCGAGCTGCGCGGCGAGGCGGTGTTGGCGGTCGGCGTCCGGGCATGCCGGGGTTCCGCTCACGGTCGTGAGCATGCGATACTCCGTTGCTTGTAGGAGCGCAGGTGGCGGTTCTCGTGCAAAAGCCCCGCCGCCCGCGTGGTTGTGATTCGGTGCCCTTCGGGGTGCTGGCCCCGGCGTCCAGGAGTTGGTAGCTCCCGGACGCCGGTCTCGTTTCCACCCCGGTTCGTCGGTCACGGTGGTCCGCGCATCGCCTGTCCCCTCCCCTCTCCCGGCTCCGCCCTTGGCGGCGGGAGCAGCACCATACGAGGCACGCTCGCCATCAGTCCAGGGTGGTTTCCACCCGGCGCCACCAGCGCATATCAACTGCTGAGCGACATCTTGCGGGATCAACGTACACTCCAGTTGCTCCCTCTCGTCAACTGCTGTGTCGAGCAAAGGGCCCTGGGTTCCAATCCGCACACTCCAGTGGTTAGACTTGCCGGGACGACAGGAGGTGGGCATGACCGAGAGAGCAGGGCGGACCTTCGCCGAGCGGCTGGACCACTTGTTCAATGAGGTTCACCCCGCCAACCGTGGCTCGTATACGTACGCCGAGGTAGCTCAGGCCCTCAAGGAAGCCGGCAACGGCGAGGGTGCGATCACGGCCAGCGGGATCCAGCAGCTCCGCACCGGCGCGCGCGGCAATCCGAAAATGGAGACGATCAAGGCCCTTGCGGCCTTCTTCGGCGTGCCCGCCGGCTACTTCTTCGACGACGAGGTAGCCGAACGCACGCAGGCCGAGATCCAGCTCGTGGCAGCAATGCGGGACCAGCAGATCGCGCAGGTGGCGCTGCGGTCCGCCGGCCTGTCGCCCGCGAGCCTCAAGATGGTGCACACCGTCATCCAGCAAGCCCGAAATCTGGAAGGGCTACCGTCCGGGGATGACTTCCCGGGCATTGATTTGAACGAATAATCTACGCGCGTTGTCAATAAATAGCAGTGGGCGCCTTCGAGCCATTATCTCGAAGGCGCCCATTGCTGTTTATGCCAGCCCGCCTAGTCTGCCACCTGCAGGACGATGAACCGCGTCGTGCTACTGCGGAGCGGAGCCAAAGCCATGATATTCACGGCGACCTCCTGATCGCCGTGATAAGGCAACCGCAGGCGGCGTTCATGGCCGTCTGGATGCTCGACCACCTCGTGCCGATCCCAGATCTCGCGGGCCTCAGGGTTTCCCTTCAGAATGTCTCGCTTGAGCTGCTTGAGGGGCTCGCTCTCGGGAAGCTGGAGGCAGGCGAAACGGATCTGCGCCAGGAAGGGGCGCGCCCAGTCGTCTCGCCAGTTCACCAGCTGGTCGCGGGCTTCCGGGTACAGGAAGGCCCACCTCATGAGGTTGGGCTCGTAGGGGATCCACGGGAACCAGTCGGCCTGCGGCTTGTTGTGCCCGAAGATGGTCCACGCCTCGTCGGAGAGGTAGGCCGGATGGGGAAGCTGACTGTCCAGAAGTCGCTGCATCGGCCCGTCGAGCGCCTGGATGGCCTTTGCATCGGCGCCGCCACGTGGCGCGGGGGGTCGACCGATAGCGCGCAGGTAGAGGATGTGACGCTCGGCGTCGGACAGGCGGAGCGTGAAGGCGAGCCGGTCCAGGAAGTCCTCGGAGAAGTTGGCCTGGCGGCCCAGCTCCAGCTCGCGGTACCACCGGTCACTCACGCCAGTGAGGCGGGCAACTTCCCTCTGCGACAGCCCCGGGCTACGCCGGCCGTCGCGGACCAGGCCAGGGATGCGCTGGGGGTCGAGGCGGCCCCGCCAGTACCGGAGCTGATCGCCCAGTGAGTCGGCAGGGTCCTCTGCGGCGCCTGCCGCCTCGATCACGCTCATAGCTGGTGATTTTACGGTGATCGTGAGCGATCTTCTTTATTTGATCTTGTGGCTCATATCACGCCAAAAGCGACACGGCGTCAGAAAATCTTGAAACCAAGATCAATTTCACGGACCGTGTGCAATCCGTTGCCCACCAGTCGAGGCGGTTCAAGGGCGACGGCAGAGCTTCAAGGTCAAATTGCGCGAAACAATCCGCCCCACTCCTGGCCACCGATGCACACGTAGCGCTTGAGTCCAGCAACCTCGCGCCACATTGAAACTTCAACCAGCAACACTGTCGGCAACACTCCGTGAGCGGAACTGCCGATTCCCGGAAGTGAGACTTCCGCTCATGCCAGTGCATTGTAAGGAAGCGCCGATTCCCGGAAGCAGCAGTTCCGCAACAGGTCCCTCAACGACCTGCTTCCTGCCCGGCGTGGTTCTGGCTTGTGCATGAAGGAGCAGGGGAATGTCCGGTCGGTCGGTTCTGGTGGTTGGTGGAAGTCGGGGAATCGGGCTGGAGGTGGCTCGGCAGATGGCCGAGGAAGGCGACCGTGTCGCCATCACCTACCGCTCTGGCGAACCGCCCTTCGGCCTCTTCGCGGTGCGGTGCGACGTGACGGTCCCAGACGATGTCGAGCGCGCCTTCGCGGCTGTTGAAGCCGAGCAGGGGCCTGCGGACGTCGTGATCATCAACGCTGGTGTCACCAGGGACTGCCTCCTTCTGCGGATGGCGGAGGAGGACTGGGCGGCAACGCTCGAGACCAACCTGACCGGTGCGTACCGCTGCGCCAAGCGCGCGGTCCGCGCGATGCTCCGCGCGCGACGAGGCGGCAGGCTGGTCTTCATCTCGTCAGCCGTCGCCATGGTCGGCGAGGCCGGCCAGTCCAACTACGCGGCGAGCAAGGCAGGGCTCATCGGCTTCGCTCGCTCTCTCGCACGTGAGTACGGCGGCAAGGGCATCACCTCGAACGTGGTGGCCCCCGGTCTCACCGAGACGGACATGACCGCGGTCCTCGGCAAGGAGCGCCTGGACCACATCATCGCCCAGGTCCCGCTCCGCCGAATCGCCCAGCCGCGGGAGATCGCTTCGGCGGTGCGCTTCGTAGCCAGCGACGACGCGGCATACATCACGGGCGCCGTCATCCCCGTCGACGGCGGCGTCGCCATGGGGCACTGACGCTCCGACAGCGAGAAGACACATCCGACCGACGGCCTCACTGACAAAGCCAGGTCGACGGCCGGTCGATCCGTCACACGCTTGGCGGCTCCCGTCTCGCCGTCGATCTCCCACCGCTGTACGCGAAACCTTCTGCTCGGCCACCCCACTGGCCGGCACGCCCCAGCGACCGTTCCCTGTAAGGGGAGATCATGGACCAGCGCCCCCTTCGAGCCGTCTGCGAGGAACGCCTCGGACGTCTTGAACTGCCCCACCGCTTCGGCACCCAGCAGCTGCGCGAGGCTGTCGCCGCCATGCGAGGAAAGCCGATCATCCTCCAGCCCCTGGACTCGAACAGCGCTGCCGACACTCCCTGCGGCATTCGGGTCGAGACGCCCACCGTCGACTACCTGTTCGTCGAGCAGGGGACCTCGGCCGCCCACCAGTTGCACATCCTGGCGCACGAGATCAGCCACATCCTCTGCGACCACCCCGGCTCGCTTTCCCTCGGCGACGGCGCCGCCGCAGCCATCGGACTGAATCCGACCCTCATTCAGCGCATGTCCGGCCGTACGGCCTACACCACCGCGGACGAGCGTGAGGCCGAGTACATGGCCACGCTCATCCGCCAACGCGTGTACCGCGAACGCCTCCTCCCAGCCCGTCGCCCGGCAGCGGCCGACGAGCGCTGGGACGCGATCTTCGCCTGACCCGAAGGAACGACCATGATCAGCGCCATCTTCGGCGGCATGCCCCTGCTGCTGCTGGCCGCATCGCTCTACTGGGCATTCAGACGTCGCCCTGGCCAGCGTCCTGCCGGCACCCTGAGCCTCTCCGCCTTCCTCGGGTGCTTCGCGATCGCCTTCAGCGCCTACGAACCGGCGATCCGAGCTATGGAGGACTCCATTACGCCGGACTTCTCCCGGCTGGTGAGCAACTCCGCGACCCTGTCCGCAGCGGCCAGCGTCGCCTCAGTACTCCTCTTTCTCAACCACGATGCGAACGAGGCCCGGCGCCGGCTTCGGTGGCGACTTCGGCTCCTGGCCGTGGCTGTCGCCACGATGGCCGTCGCCTTTGTGGTCACCCCGCGCACGCTCATGTGGAGTGCGGCCGAGCTCCAAGGCAAGCTGGATGAGGCTCCTGCCTCACTGCACGTCTACTCCGCCGCGTACATCGCGTTCCTCGGATACGCCGTCTACGACTGCCTCACCCAGACGTGGACCCGGTCGCGCACCGCCACGCGGAAGAGCCAGCGCATCGGCCTTCGCACTACAGCCGTCGGTTGTGTGTTCGCCCTTCTCTACACTGCCTACAAAACCATCAACGCCGTTGGAGCCCTGTTCGGTTGGGACGCAATCCCGGGCGGGCCTCGCTGCACCAGTCTGATTTCTCCGGTCTCCTGCGCCTTCAGCGTCACAGCTCCGGCTGTCGGCGTGCTCCTCATCACCGCTGGCCTGACCCTGCCCGCCGCAGTCTGGCCGCTCACGCAGTTCCTCCGCCGCCGTTGGGAGCGTAAGTCGATCGCCGACCTCGATCCCCTTTGGCAGGACTTCACCGCAGCCCTGCCCGAGATCGTTCTCGACGACGATGCGACGGTCGAGGACGAGGTCGACTTCCTGCTCCACCGTCGCATCGTCGAGATCAACGACGGCATCCTCACCCTGCGTCCTTACCGCTCGCTCACGGTCCAGCAAGCGGCCATCCGCGAGGTTGAGCGTCGGAACCTGGCCGGCACTGCCGACGGTGACGCAACAGTCGAGGCAGCCGTCCTGGCAGCGGCCCTTCGGGCGATGCGTGCTGGTGCCGAGCTGGCGTTTACTCCGGCAGCGCCGGCTCCCAGAACCTCCGCCCGCGCGGGAGACCTCCGTGCCGAGACCGTCTGGCTACGCTCGGTGGCACGGGCGTATGCCGCAAGCGACATCGTCCGGACGGCCTCGCACAAGGCACCGATGCTCGAGACGGCACAGGGATGAGCATGAGCAACCCACTTCAGGACCCAGGCTTCTTCCGGAACCCGTACCCCACCTTCGCGGCACTCCGAGACACCTCGCCGGTCCAGAAGGTGCCCAGTGGAGGAGGGCGGTCGAGCTACCTGGTTACCGGCTACGCCGAAGCCCGAGAGGCGTTCACCGACCCGCGGCTGTCCAAGGACACGGCGGCCTTCTTCGCCGGCAAGGACACCGGACGCAACCTGCACCCCGCCGTGTCCCAGAGCATGCTGGCCACCGATCCGCCCCAGCACACGCGGCTGCGGGGCCTGGTGGCGAAAGCGTTCACGCCGGGCGCCGTTGCGCGGATTCGCCCGTACATCGCCAGCGTGACGGACGAGCTGCTCGACGCGTGGATGCCCGGCGAACAGACCGACGCCATCGAGAGCCTCGCCGTACCGCTGCCGGTCACCGTCATCTGCCAGCTGCTGGGGGTTCCCGACGCGGACCGCGCGGCGGTGCGCACATGGTCCAACGAACTCTTCGCGGCCGGACAGCCCGAGCGGATCGACTCCGCCTCGCACGCCGTCGCCGGCTACATGGCTGACCTCATCGAGGCGAAGCGCCGCGCCCCCGACGACAGCCTGCTCAACGACCTGATCCGTGCCCGCGACGGCGAGGACCGGCTCAGCGAAGACGAGCTTGTCTCCCTCGCGGTGCTCCTGCTCGTGGCCGGGCACGAGACCACCACCAACCTGATCGGCAACGGTCTCCTGGCCCTGCTGCAGACATCAGATACGTTGCACCGCCTGCGCGACGAGCCTGACCTGGTCGACGCGGCGGTGGACGAGCTTCTCCGGCTGGACTCCCCGGTGAGCATGGCCACCTTCCGGTTCACCACGGAGGCCATCAGCCTCGGTGGTGTTGAGATCCCCGCAGGCTCACCGGTGTTGATCGCGCCCGGCGCCGCGAACCGCGACCCCGCGCGCTTCTCCGACCCAGACCGGCTCGACCTCGACCGGGATACCAAGGGTCATCTCGCCTTCGGGTACGGCATCCACCGATGCCTCGGGGCGCCCCTCGCCCGTGCCGAGGGTGAGATCGCGTTCCGCCGCATCGTTGCCCGATTCCCCCGTCTTCGCCTGGCTGTGCCCAGTGCCGAGCTGCAGTGGCGACACACGCGGCTCATGCGGGGCCTCGAGTCTCTGCCGGTCCTGCCATAGATCGAGCGCGGACAGCACGGTAGCGGCAGGCGTGAGACCACCGCGCGTCAGTGATGCTCGGATGCCCAAGACTTGAGGTGAGCTATCAGAGCGGTGGTATCGATCAGATCCGCCAACACGACGGTGGCACCAGCTTCGCGTAGCTCTGCGGCAGAGTTGACCCCAGTGGCGACCGCGACGATCCGGGCGCTGTTCGTCAGCGCTGCCTCGACATCCCGAGGGGTATCACCGATCAGAGCCACCGCTGTCCCCTCGGGAACGCTGTAGGCGGCACGGATACGGTCGCACGCCACCGGGACGAGCGCAGCCCGCTCGAGATAGTCAGCGCCGTACGCGCCGACCTCCAGGTCCACCAGACCCTCGAGTCCGAACGCCGCAAGCTTCATCCGGGCATTCGCGGCGATATTGCCGGTCAGCACGGACGAGATGATCCCGGGCTCCTGCGCGACTGCGATCAGGGCGTCCCGGGCACCGGGCAGCGCACGGCCACGCAGTCGGAGCTCCTCAAGTCGTTCGCGGCCGGCAGCTTCAAGAGCCGCCTGGACGGTGTTCCAGGCTGGCTGAGCCAAACCGTCCCGGTCGAACATCTCCCGCATGATCAGTCGATCGGTCCGACCTGCCGTCACTGCGGGACCCGAGGGCTGGCAATGGGCCACAGCCTCGAACGCTGCGGCGTAGATCTCCTTGCTCACCCCCGCGTTGTCGATGAGCGTGTGGTCGATGTCCCACAGGATGATGAGCGCCATCGGGCCAGCGTAGGCAGTGGACCGGGCACGCGTCGGCTGCCCCGGGTCCCAGGACGTCCTTGCGGGTCCCGGGAGAGTCCGGTTGGATATCCGCTGTGAACGAGCGATTGCGCTCCGCACTCGCGCAGCGCGGTGTCCCTCCTGAGGAACTCGCGACGGTCTGCGAGGTGGACCCCAAGACTGTGACCCGCTGGTTAGGCGGTCGCGTACCCCATGCACGTCATCGGTGGAGCGTCGCACACCACCTGAAAGTGGACGAATCCTTCATCTGGCCGCAGACCCGGCCCGTAGCCGGACAGACCCCGGGCAATGGGGCCGGCCTCGTAGCCGCATACCCCGATCGCGCCAGCGTCCCTCGGGAGATCTGGCTCTCCCTTCTCCTGGAGAGCATGACGCAGATCGATGTGCTGGTGTTCTCGGGGACGTTCTTCGCCCAGTCGAACCCGCGAATCGCCACGATGCTCGCCGAGCGCGCGGCCGCTGGAGTCCAGGTCCGGTTGTGCTTCGGCGACCCACAGGGCCACGCTGTGGCGGTCCGCGGGCGGGAGGAGGGCATCGGGGACGCGCTCGCCGCGAAGGTTCGCGCCTCGCTCACCTACTACCGGCCGCTGCTGGGTAGGCCCGGCTGCGAGATCCGCCTGCATGACAGCACCCTCTACAACTCCCTGTTCCGTTACGACGACGACCTGCTGGTCAACCCGCATGTCTGGGGCCAGCCGGCGTCCGCCAACCCCCTGATGCATCTCCAGAAGGACAGGGAGCTGGGCTGGTTCGACAGCTACGCTTCGAGCTTCGACGCGGTCTGGGACTATGCCCGGCCGTGGACCCACGACGCAGAGGGAGCCCCGTCACATGGCCGGCAGGACTGAGTACTACGGCGATCCGGCGGCGCCGGCGGCCAACTCACTGGTTCCCGCGAGCAACCTGCTGGTGCAGAACGACGAGGGCGCGATCCTCCTGCAGCGCCGGCGCGACACCGGGCAGTGGGCGCTGCCCGGAGGGAAGCAGGACATCGGCGAGTCCGCCGCCGAGTGCGCCGTGCGCGAGTGCGAGGAGGAGACCGGCATCAAAGCGGAGATCACCGGCTTCCTCGGGGTCTACTCCAACCCGGCGCACATCGTCGTCTACAGCAGCAACGGTGAAGCTCGTCAGCAGTTCGAGGTCGCCTACATCGGCCGGCCCGTCGGCGGTGAGCCCACCATCAACGACGAGGCCGATGGCGTTCGCTGGGTTCATCCCCACGACCTGGACGGCTACGACATCCACCCGAGCATGCGCCAGCAGATCGGCGACTACCTCAGCGGTAAGTACCCCTACCTCGGCTGAATCCCCGCTGAGGCGGCGCGCTCCTCGGTGCGGTGCACAGCAGCGTGAATCAGTGGCTCGGCTCGCCGGATGAAGCGTCCCACGATGCTGTCGCCGCCGTAGCGACCGACTATCTCCGCGACCCGCTGCTCCGATCTGGTCAGCTCGCCGTCGGGCGTCGTGGTCATGTCGCAGTAGACCAGGGCGTCCACCAGTACCTGGTCTTCGAGCAGTGGGAACTCCAGCTCTAGGAAGTCCTGGAGCCCCCGCTCCTCGGCCTCCAGCAGGGCGAAGGAGTGGTTGGCGACCAGCCGGGTCAGGCGTTCGTCGGTGCGGTGGGAGTCGCGCAGGAACCGGGCGCCATCCAGCGGGTGGAAGCCAGTGGCCGCGAGCCGGGGCGCGTAGCCGACATCGTGGAGCACCGCGGCGGCCGCCAGCAGCACTGCGTCCGGTCCGAGAACCGGGGCAAGGCGCTCGGCTTGCCTGGCTACCCCCTGGGAGTGCGACCACCGCCTCGGCAAGGTGTTCGCCAGTTCCTGTTCGGCGATTCGCCACGCCCAACGATGAGTCTCCGTCATGCTGTCGACCTTCCTGCCCACGGACCGCTTCCATGTCTTCCGGCTCGAGTACGCTGACATCCGCCCCGGCCACCGCGGTAGCAGCGGCCGGGACGGCATCTGTCCTGCCTCGGGGACCGGACAGGGATCACCGGGCCCAGGCCAACAGGGCTACCTGGCCGCTGCTGGTGGCGTCAAGGTCTCGCGGCCCAGCCAACGTTGCAACACCGCAGGCACGCTGACGGTGCCGTCGGCCTGCTGGTGCTGTTCCAGCAAGGCCGGCACCAGACGGCTGGTGGCCAGCCCGGACGCGTTGAGAGTGTGCACGTAGGCGGGCTTGCCCGTGGCCGGGCGGTAGCGGATGTTGCCGCGCCGGGCCTGGTAGTCCCGGGCGTTCGACACCGAGCTGACCTCGACGTAGGCGCCGATGCTGGGCAGCCAGACCTCCACGTCGAACGTCTTGGCCATCGAGGCGCTGGTGTCCTCGGAGGCCAGCCGGGTGATCCGGTGGTGCAGTCCGAGCGAGGCGACCAAGTCGGCTGCCCTGCCGAGAAGTTCCTGGTGAGCGGCATCCGACTTGTCGGGATGCGCGAACTGGAACATCTCCACCTTGTTGAACTGGTGGCCGCGAAGTGTCCCACGCTCGCTCGCGCGGTAGCTGCCGGCCTCCCGCCGGTAGCACGGCGAGTAGGCGACGTACTTCAGAGGAAGCGCAGTCTCTGGCAGGACCTCGTCGCGGTGGAGATTGACCAGCGCGGTCTCCGAGGTCGGGAGCAGGAATCGCTGTGGCCCGGCCGGGCCCTGCTCGACCGCGAAGACATCCTCCGCGAACTTGGGAAACTGACCTGCGGTGTAGCGGTCGTGTCCCGCTTCGTGGTGTAGCCGATCAATCGGCGGGTGCGTTGGTGGTGTTGGGTAGTGCGGGGGCGCTTTCGGGGAGCTCGGTGGGGTAGAGCTGGTCCATGCTGCCCTCGGGCAGGTAGCGGCGGGGGAAGGCGATCCACTCGTCGTGGAGCTCGAAGAGCACGGCGGTGACCAGCCGCAGCAGCGCGTCGTCGTTCGGGAAGACCTGGACGACGTCGGTGCGGCGCTTGATCTCACGGTTGATCCGCTCCAGCGGGTTCGTCGACTGGATCTTCTTCCAATGTCGTTCCGGGAAGACGGCGAAGGCGGTCAGGTCGTCCTTCGCCTCCAGCAGCATCGCCTTGACCTTCGGGAACTGCGTGCCGAGCATGCCGGCGACGGTGTCCAGCTGGGTGCGGACCGCCTCGGCGGTGGGCTGGGCGAAGATCGTGCGGATCGTCGCGGCGACCATCTCGGCCGCCTCCTTGCTGATCACGCTGAACACGTTGCGCAGGAAGTGAACCCTGCAGCGCTGGTAGGCGGCCCCGAGCATGACCTTGCGGATGGCCTTGACCAGCCCCAGATGGTGGTCGCCGATCACCAGCCGGACCCCGGCCAGGCCGCGTTCGCGCAAGGAGCGTAGGAACTCGGTCCAGAACACCTCGGTCTCGCTGTCGCCGACCATCACTCCCAGAACCTCGCGGCCGCCGTCCTCGGTGATACCGGTGGCGATCACCACGGCCCGGGACACGATCTGGTGCTCGACCCTCGCCTTGCAGTAGGTCGCGTCGAGATACACGTAGGGGAAGCGGACATGATCCAGGGGCCGGCCGCGGAAGGCGGTGAGCTGGCCGTCCAGGTCCTGGCAGATCCGTGAGACCTCGCTCTTGGAGATGCCGGTGTCCGCGCCCAGGGCCTTGACCAGGTCGTCGACCGAGCGGGTGGACACGCCGTGGACGTAGGCCTCCATGATGACCGCGTACAGGGTCTGGTCGATCCGGCGGCGGCGCTCCAGCAGCGCGGGGAAGAAGCTGCCCGCCCGTAGCTTGGGGATGGCCAGGTCCAGGTCGCCGGCCTGCGTGGTCAGCGTCTTGTCGCGGTGTCCGTTGCGGAACGCGGTGCGGGTCTCGGTGTGCTCGTTCCACTGGGCGCCGATCCTCGCGGTGGCCTCGGCTTCGATCAGCTCCTGGAGCATCCGCTCGGCCACCTTACGGACGAGTTCGAGCCCGTCCGCCGAACGTAGTGACTCCAGCAGGCGCAGTAGGTCAGACTGGGACAGGGCCACCGTGAGTCTCCCTCGTTGAACTGGCCGTTCACTTCGGAGAGTTACACGGTGGCTCACCCATGCTCAGGGAGCACGAGGCCTTCGTGGGTGTGCGCCCCGGGAGCGAGCCCGCGCACACCTGACCCGTGATCGACTACACCACACAGTGGGACGCCATCCTGGTGTAGCCAGCCTGATAGGTCAACAGGTGAGGCGGCAGGATCAGCTCGTAGCCGTCACGCACGTGGGTCTCGATGAACAAGTTGAGCAACGCCCACTCGAGCAGCGCGCCGGCGCCGCGGTAGACCCAGTTACCGGTGCCACCGAGTTTGACGCCGCGCTCGTAGTCGATCAGCTCGAGTCGACGGGCGAGGTCGACGTGGTTCTGTGCCTTGAAGTCGAAGTCCGGTCGGGCGCCGTGCTCACGGACGACCCGGTTCTGCTCCTTGCCGCCAGCCTGCACGTCCTCGTCAGGCAGGTTGGGCAACTGGTCGAGGAACGCTTGGCGTTCGGCAGTCAGGCCGGTGAGCTGCTCTTCGAGTACGGTAAGGCGGTCGCCGAGCTCGGTTGCCTCAGCTCGCTTGGCGTTGGCATCTGGGCTGGCTGGGTGCTGTGCGATTTCGCGTGAGATCCGCTTGCGTTCGGCGCGCAGCGTCTCGGCCTCGGTCTTGCCCTGCCGGTACTTCTCGTCCAAGGCGAGGAAGGCGGCAAGGTCAAGGTGAACGGCGCGCTTCGCCAGCGCGCGTTCGACGCGCTGTGGATGCTCGCGGATCACGGTGATGTCCAGCATTTCAGGTCCCATCGATCAGTCGGAGTCCGACGTGATCCCTTGGGGGCGTGGGCGAGAAGGGGACTCGCGGTGCCACCACGCCTTCGCCGTCACCCGAAGGTGGCGGCCTCGACAGCTCGATGACGGGAGCGAACCGGCGGGGCATTAGGCCGCGGCCGGCCGTTCCTCCCCGCACTCGGGAGGGGATTCACCACAGGACGCGAGGCTGCCCTCACAGCTGTCGGCAGCTCTCTCGGCTCGCGTGCCCTGCGACTACTTATCTCCGTCAGCGCGTTGCCCAGACGATAGAACGCCCGGACGTTGCGGGCAACGGAGAATCGCCGATCAGATCCAGCTGATTGCCCTGAGTGATGACATGGCGCCATGCGCGTATCGGTCGGATGCCCCGAGGGAGAGCTGGGCCAATGCGGCATGTCGCAAGTTCTCGTGCCGTGATTGGCTCATGATCGCTTGCGGTACACGAGACCGGGGGCCCGATCGAGGTTGAGGGTGAAGCCGTCCACGTGGTCTGTCTCCAGGGTGATGGTGTAGCCGTTGCCCGCCCAGGTGGCGGGCCCGGCCGGGGCGAGGCGGTCCTGCGTACCGCGGCGCCACAGGTGGAGCGTGTCGCCGGTGCGGGTGAGCCGCAGGGCTCCCGGGACCTGGTCGCAGGTGAAGTGGCCGAGTTCGCGGCGGAGCTGTCCGTCGTCGTCGCGGCCATCGGCGGCGGGCTTGGCCGGCCGTCGCGCGTGCCCGGCCGCCTGGGGCAACAGCTCTGCTAGGTCCTGGCCGGGCTGCTCGGCGAGTTCGCGGAGCACCGCGGCGGTGGCGTGGTCGGCGGCCAGGTCGGTGGTGTTGGCCAGCGCGATCACCCGAAGTCCGTCGCGGGTGAGGTGGGCGGCAGCGGAGAAGCCGTGCTCGTGGCCGAAGTGGAAGACAGCGGTGTGTCCGGGGCGGGGGTCGGCGTAGAGGCCGGGCCCGTACAGGTATGGCTGGTGGTCGGCTGTCCGGTAGCCGAGCACTTCCTCCCAAGGCAGCGGGTTGTTGTCGTGCTGCCACATCTGGTGGAGGTGGCCGAGCCAGCGGTCGAGGTCACCGGTGGTGGTGAAGAGGGTGCCGGGTCCAGGCAGGGCGACGGGGGTCTGGGTGTGCTGCCAGCCGTCCCGGGTGGGCCGGTAGGCGGCTGCGGCGCCGGGGACGACTTGGCGGGGGTCCGCTCGGAAGTGGGTGGCGTGCATGCCGAACGGGTCGAAGATTCGGTGGCGGGCGAGGTCGGCCACCGTGGTGCAGTGGACGGTTTCGAGGAGTTCGGCGAGCAGGAGGTAGTTGGTGTTGCTGTAGAGGAACTGTCCTTGGGGGAGAGCGCGTTCGCGCTGCCGGTAGGCGAGATTTCGCAGGTCGTCGGCAGTGTAGTGGTCGAGGTCGCGCAGTCCGGCGAGGGAGAGCAGGGATTCGGCGTCGCGCAGGCCGGAGGTGTGGGTGATCAGGTCGGCGATGGTCACGTCGGTGAGCTGGAGGCGGGGCAGCAGGTCGGCGGCTGGCTGGTGGAGGTGGATCAGACTGTCGCGGGCCGCGAGTAGGACCAGGTGGGCGGTGATCTGCTTGGCGACGGAGCCGGCGTTGAAGGCGGTGCCGGGACCGATGGGGACATGGTGCTCGATGCTGGCCAGGCCGGTGTGCCAGTAGGCCGGTTCCTGGTCCGGGCGCCGGACGAGCAGGGTGAGGCCCGGGGCTCCTGGGCGGGCGACGCTCACAGGGTGAGCGCCTGGCGGTGGACGGCGGCCAGCCGCTCGCGCAGGCCCTCGTCGCCGATCAGTTCGAGCGCGCGCGGGTGGTCGGCGGCGGTGGTGGCGAGCTGGCCGCGCTGCTGGTCGAGGTAGGCGGTCAGGAAGCGCTGCACGTCGTCTTCAGTGTGCTCCAGGACGCGGGCGGTGTAGAGCATGGTGAGAGGGAAGGCCCAGCAGGCGTGGAGGAACCCGAAGGCGGGCCGCATGCTCTGCTTCCACGGGGAGTGGAAGGCGGCATGGTCGTCGATCTTGCAGCTGGTGGCGGTGAGGGCGTCGTTCAGCCAGTTGTGGCCGGCTTCGTGGATGAGGTCGCGGGCCAGGACGACGGGGTCGCCGACGTGGTCGAGGAAGACAGTGCCGGGCAGACGGGTGATGGTCCAGCTGTCCAGGGTGTCGCCGAGCTGCTTGGTCCGCAGCAGGACCACCACGACGGCGTGGGCGGCCAGCAGGGTGCCGAAGCCGGTGTCTGCGGCGACAGCGAACGCACAGGCCGCCAGCGTCCGCAGGGAGATCAGCGCGGGTCCGGCACCGGGGCCGAGCACGTAGTACGGGGTCTCCGATATCGGGGAGCGGGGCAGGTCGCTGAGGTCGGGGGCGACGACGACGCGCGGGCCGAGGGCGGTGGGGGTGGAGTTGCTGGCGGCGTCGGCGTACGGGTTGGCGGCGTACCAGTCGAAGGTGGCCCGCTCGCCGGAGCGGGCCGCGCTCTCGGCGCCCTCAAGGGCGTGGTGGGCCAAGCAGTAGTCGGCGGCGGGGCCGAGGCCAGTGGGCTGGGGCTGGGCGTCGGGGCTGAGAATCGTGTGGATCTTGCGGGTGCGCTCGCGGTGCAGGCGGGTGGTCGGCGGGAAGTCGAAGAGGCCGGGGTTGTCCACGTGTGGGCTCCTGTTCAGGTGAGGGGTGGCCCGGGGCCGGGCCCGCCGCGGTCGGTCGGCCCCGGGTGGTCACCGTCGGCGTTCAGAGCGCAGGACGGTTACGGGTGTTCAGGCGGCGTCGCCCTCGGCGGTCGGCCAGCCCTCGGCGGAGACGCTGGAGGTGTGGGCGGTGGTACGGACGTCCTCGTCCTCGCCGCGCAGGTCCTCGACGGCGTCCAGGAACTCGGAGATGCGGTCCATGGCGGTTACTCCCTCTGGTTGTCCGGATGGTGCTGCTGGATGCCCTTCGCGTTGGTCCTCGGGCACCGGGCGGTGATCTCGCCCTGGGCACGATGGGCCTCCCCGGTTCAGTGCTGGACGGTGCGGGCGACGGTGCGAAGTGCGGCGGCGAGGCCGCTCATGCCGGGGCGGTCGCCGGGCTGGTCGGCAAGCGCGGCGACGACCAGGGTCCGCAGCACCGCGGGGATGAGGGCGAGGTTGCCGTGGCAGCCGAGGCGGGGGATGTCCGCACACAGGTAGCGGTAGATCAGGACAGCCAGGCTGAACACGTCAGCGGCGGCGGTGGCCTGGTGGTAGCCGGTGATGTACTCGGGCGGCCAGTGGACCTCGGGGCCCCGGTGCTCGGGTCCGCGCGGGGTGGCCAGGCGGCGGGCGGCGCCGAGGTCGGTGATCAGCCCGCGGCCCTGGTGGACGAGGATGTTCTCCTGGTAGACGTCGCGGTGGACGATGCCGCGCTGGTGCAGGGAGTTCAGGCCGTCGGCGACGTCGGCGAGGATGTTCAGGCCCTCGTCGGTGTCCTTGCAGGAGGCCATGAAGGTGCGGAAGTTCCCGCCGTCGCACAGCGGCATGGTGTACCAGTCGAACCGCTCGCCGGTGCCCTGGTCGAGCAGGGGGACGACGTGGTCGGCGCCGCCGGCGGCCTGGGTGAGGTCAGCCTCGTGGCGGAAGTCCTCTCGGGCCAGGGCCCGTTCGGCCTCGGTCATCTGCGCGTACCAGTAGAAGCCGTAGGCGGCGCTTCGCTGGTCGGCGGGGAGTTCGGCCAGGACGTGGTTGCTGCCGAAGCCGGCCTTCAGCACGACGGGCGGCTGGCCGGGGCGGCGGGCGGTGACCAGGGTGCTGGCGCGGGTGAACGCGAGGAGGTCGCTCACCTGCCAGCCGTCCGCCCTCAGTTGGCCAAGGACCCAGGCGGCGGGGTGGAGGGGGTGAAGGTTCATCAGCTCGCTTCCGTGGTCGCAGACGGGCGGGTGGAGCCGTTCAGGTGGGCGAGACTGTCGGCGGCCAGCTGGTCGAGGTCGGCCTTGGTGGTGCAGGGCCGCTGCCAGACCGGCAGGCCGGTGCAGCGGGTCCAGGCGGCGGCGGCCTGCAGGTAGAGGTCGGCGAGATGGGTGGCGGCCTCGGGGCGGTCGGTGAAGCGCGGGGCGGTCTCCCGGCCGGCGAGCCGGGCCTGGCACAGTGCGGGGTCGGTGGTCAGCAGGACGGTCAGCTGCGGGCGGGCCCGCTGCTGCTCGGCGAGGCGCTCGACGTACTCGGCGACCGGGCGCTGGTGGACCAGAGCGAGCAGACAGGCCGTGGAGAGACTGAGCCGGTCGGCGATCACCGGGCCCCGGGAGAGGGCGGGGGTGAGGTTGAAGCGGGCGTGGAGGGTTAGGTCCCAGCAGGCCGCTTCGACGACTTCCTCGGGGTTGTCGGCCGCCGCTCCGGCCCGCAGCCGCACCAGGGTGCGGGTGGCGGCCAGGGAGAGCCAGGAGAACTGGCCGGTGTGGTCTAGCAGGATGCCTCGGGTGCGGGCGTCGGCGAGGAGGCGGTCTCGCAGGGTGCTCTTGCCGGCGCCAGGTAGTCCTTCCAAGGCCACGAGCACGCTGTGTCAGCTCCTCGGGTCCTCGGCGGCGAGCCAGCTGATGAACTTCGCGCACCGCCCGGCGGTGACCGGCAGGGTGCCGTGGGCGAGCTGGGAGCCGTACAGCAGCGCGGTGCCCGGGGCCGGGTCGACGGACCAGCGGGTGCGCCGCATCTGCTGGAACCAAGCGGCGGAGTTGTCTGCGCCGTCGTGGGCCAGCCACATGCCCTCCACGTAGCCGTTCCCCGCCACGTCGGGGGTCTGGCGATACCAGAGGCGGTCATTGGAGGCAGTCTCGACGTAGAAGTCGCCGCCAGCGTCAGCCTGGGTGATGACGAGGCTGATGCCGGCGATCTGGCGGGGCCAGGCGAGCGGGTCGGGGGCGATGCCGTCGAGGTGGCTGGTGATGTGCTGGCCTTCGCCGTACTCGACGTACGTCCACGGGCGGCACACGGTGATGGAGGGCATGACCCGGGCCAGGGCCGGGCGGGCACGTTCGAAGGCGTCCTGGAGGACCTTCTCCGCGGCAGCGGGGATGCCGGGGATCTCGACGCGTCCGGCGGGCTCGTAGACGGCCATCGCCTGCTCGTGGCTGTGGCCGGGGATCTCGTGGATGGATGTCCGGCGCTCGTCGCCGAAGCGGGTGGCGTCGTCGCCGGCCAGGAGGTCGCGCATCAAGGTGGCGAGGTGGAGCCGCTCGGAGTGGTCGAGAAAGTTCTCGATGCTGCCGACGCCGACGGTCTCGGCTATGTGGATCACGGGGTGGGCCTCCTTGTTTCGAGGACGCGGCGGATATCGTCAAGGTCGGTGCAGTGGTTGAGCCAGCTGACGACCGGGCTGCCGCCACCGGCCAACGGGTCGCGCCACAGGGCGAGCAGTTCGCCGGTCAGCGGCAGCTCGTCCGCGCCGGGCAGCAGCCAGGAGCCAGCCGTCTCGCCGCCCTGGGCGGCGGGGCAGGGCGCGTGGTGCTGATGGACGAAGATGCGGGTCAGCCGAGTGGCTGCGGCCTCGCGGCACGCCTGCCGGGTGCCGCCGTTGGGCTCGGGCCGGCGGTAGGCGCGGTGTTCGGCTGCCAGCCACGCTTCGGCGATGGCGGCAGCCGAGCCCGCAACGCGGCACGTCGCGCAGCAGCCCGGCCCGTACGACGGGCACTGTCCAGCGTGGGCGCCGAGGGTGATTGCGATCTCGTCGAGGACCGCCCAGGCGGTGTCGGACAGCAGCCCGGCCGCGTCCGGCCGCACGGCACCTTGCGGGGTGCGGTGGTTGCAGCACGGCTGACCGCTGGTGACGGCCGAGGCCGGGACGAGGGCGGGTTCGATGAACAGGGCATGGAAGTAGGCAATGCGTCCGAGCAGTTGGTGGACGGTCACATCGTCGCCGGGCCTCACCCTGCCACCGACCGGTCCACGGCGGCCGGGGCCGGCAGCGGGCAGGCGCACGTGGTGCCCGCCGGGTGCTCGGCCGTCAGTGCGGCGGCCAGAGCTCGGGCGGCGGTGTCCAGGTTGGCAAAGTAGGAGTCCCAGTCCTGCCGGTGGTCCGGGTGGAGGCTGAGGTCGAGGACTGGGACGGTGGTGCCCGATGTCTCGCAGGTCAGTTCGGAGCGGGCGACGTGGACCTCGATGCCGTCGGGCAGCGCGGTGGCGGTGGCCGTGCGGCACAGGGCTGCGGCGGCGCGGGCGTACTCGGCGCGGTCGCGCGGCAGGAGGCCGACCCGCAGTTCGGCGGGGGCCAGGTCCAGGCCGGAGTAGGGGTGGCCCTGGCAGCTGTCGTAGGTGATCAGGCCCCAGCTGGTGGTGAGGGCGTCGGCCAGGGGCCAGACGCCGGTCTCGATCGCCTCGCGCCACTTGGGGTGGGTGGGATCGAGGTCGTCAGCTTCGTGGACGCCGGGCAGGCCGACGGTGTTGATGTTGCCGTGTTCGCTGGTGTGCAGCCTCACCTCGGCGCGGGTGGCGGCGGGGTTGTCCCAGCGGGCGGTGAAGGCGTTCACGTCGCGCATGCTGTTCGGGGTGCGGGGGTGCCAGCGAAGGGTCTGGCACCAGGCGCCTTCGGGGTGGGCGGGCTGGGCGAGGAGGGCGGCGATGCCGTCGATCATGCGCATCCGGTAGTCGCAGTAGGCGTCGCCGTCCGCGGCCGGGTCCTGGCGCCAGCGGGTGGCGATGCAGCCGCCACCGCAGGTGCTGCGGTAGTCGCAGCTCGCGCACTTGTTCATCAGGGCCTTGCCCTGGTTCAGCAGCAGGGAGCCCTGCTGAAGGCTGGCCAGCTCGTGCTGGCCGCTGACCTCGTCGAGCTGGGTCAGGCGGGCCTGGGGCCAAGCCAGTTCGTCGCAGCTGCCGAACCGGTTGTCAGGGTAGAGGGTGAAGACGTGGTCGCACTTGAGGTCGGAGAAGTGGCAGAAGCCGCTGCCTAAGCCGCGCAGGCGCCGGATCGTGGAGACGGCCGGCTCCAGCTTGAGGCGGGTGAAGTGCCCGGCGCTGATCCAGTGGGCGGTGGCGCCCAGCACGAACTCGGCGTACTCGTCCGGGTGGATCGCCCACGCCGGGCCGTCGTCGCCCGCGAGGGCGGCCTGCTGGAGCAGCCTGCTGGCCGGGACGCGCCGGGCCCTGATGGCGGTGGAGCGGCGGATGGTGGTGTCGAAGCAGGGCACGAAGCTGACCGCGTTGACCGCCGCGAAGGCGGCAAGGTGGTCCAGGACCTCCTCGGCCCGGCCCAGCACGGCCGGGGTCACGGTGGTGATGACGCCGACCTTGCGGCCCCGCTCGGCCAGCAGCTCCAGGGCCGCCGCGACGCGCGGGTAAACGGGCTCGCCGTCGTAGCCGATGCGCCAGGCGTTGCCCTGAGCGTCGCCGTCGAGGGAGACACCGATCTGCAGGCCGGGGCAGAGCTCGTCGAACAGGTCGAGCCACTGCCCGTCGAGCTGGACGCCGTTGGTCTGCATCGACACGCGCACCACCTGTGGCTGGGAGGCGAGTTCGCGCAGGATCTCGGCGATCGCCTCGCGGCCGGCGGTCAGCGGCTCCCCACCATGGAGCTCGACGGCGAGGGGACGGTGCCGGAAGAGCCGGGCCAGCTGCCCGATCTGGTCGGGGCTGATCCGGGCTCCGCCGGGCACCTCCTTGCGCTTCTCGTAGCAGTGGGGGCAGTCGATGTCACAGGTCTCCCCGCGCAGCTTGACGATCACCGACACCGCCGTGCTGGTGTCCTCGGGCTCCAGGCTCCGGTAGAGCCGGTCGATCGGATGGTGCTGGTCGGTGGTGCGGTGCATCGGCTGCCTCCCTTGCTGCCGTGACCGGGCTGTTAGTCGGACAGGCGTCCCAGCAGGGCGCCCTGGCCGGACTGGAGGATGTGCGCGGCCTCCAGCGGAATCCAGAAGCACTCGAAGTGAGTGGGCTCCTGCTCGCCGTCGTGGTCCTCCTGGCTCATCCACCGCTCCGGGGTGGGCTCGGTGAGCTCGAGGTGGAAGACGTGCCGGTGCTGGATCTCGAACCGGTACGGGCTGATGTCGTACTCGGTCTCGCCGAGCTTGCGCACGATCTTGAAGTCGTTCACGCCGGTCTCCTCCCGGGCCTCCCGCAGCGCGGCGGCCTCCGGGGTCTCCCCCGGGCGGATACTGCCGGCCGGAACCTGGATGCCGACCTCCTCGTAGCTGTAGTCGGTGTGCCGGAACACCAGCAGCCGCCCGTCGCGCACGACGTAGACGAGCACCTTCTCCTTGGTGACCTTCTCGGGCATCTGAACAACCTCCACATGGTCGGGAATCACCGTTTGGAGCTCACGGGGCCGCGGCTCCAGCCCCCCGAGACCGGCGGATGAGGCGGGTCCGGGGAGCCCGCAAGTCTAAAACCCCTGAGTGACCGTCAACTCGCTCTCTGCTGGCCCACGTCATGATGACTCGGACTGTTGTGCGACAGTCTTCGATGCTGCAGAGGACGGCCCCTTCGCGGACGCGCCAGGGGTGGCGCAGTGCCGGGGCGTGAGCCGCTGAGACACTGGAGCCGGACGTAGCCCGCTGCTACGGTCGCTTGCATGACGCTCCCGATGCCCTCTGCGGTCGTCGACTTGCGGGTTGAGCCGGTTGACGAGGTTCTTGACCGTGTTGAGCAGGCTCTTCAGGTACGCCTGGAGCGGGGAACGGTGGTGCGGAAGCGCCGCTCCGTCGGGGCGCAGACGGACCGTGACACGTGGGTCCGGATCGAACGGCGCTGTCTCGACAGGATCGACGGCCAGGACTGGAACGGCACTGAGTGTGCGCAGGCTTTGACGGGAGTCGCCAAACCCACCTGGTGCTCAGGAGTGGCCTGGCGGGATGCGTTGCACGCGGCGGTTTGGCGGGCTGACGAGACCAGCCTCCTGCCGGGAAGGCCCGTCGGCAGCAGCGTGGTCGCAACCGACCCTGACCTGTCGGACAAGTGGTGGCGGGCTCTGAACAACTCCCTGGATGCCCTCGCAGCCCAGAGCACCACGCGCCTGGCTACGCCAGACCTGGAGACAATCACCCAGGCCATGGTCAGTGCGGCCATTGCTACCTCCTTTCCTGGCGACTACGACACCACCGTGGCCCGATGGCAGCCTGCCCATGCGGACCTCAACTGGGCGAACATGACAGGCCCACGGTTTTGCATGTTCGATTGGGAGGACTGGGGTCTAGCTCCCCGTGGCCTGGATTCGGCTTCGCTGTGGGGAAGTTCGCTCGCTGTTCCAGCGCTCGCCGCCCGGGTCAGGTACGAGCGGCGAGCGGACCTGGACAGCCGGGACGGCAAGCTGATGACGCTCTTCGTGTGCTCGAAGATCACCGGCCCCCATGCCCACCCCGACGACCCCAGGTTGGATCCGGCCCGCCAGGAGGCCGCGCGGATCGTCAGGGAACTCCAGCGGGGCTGATGGTGCATCAAGGCATCAGCCATGCGCTGAATCTCCTTACTTGGGGTGGAAGTGGCCTTGGTAAAGGCGCGACAGTCTTGAATGGTGGCAGGTGCGGTTCGGACGGCACGACCGCGCTTCGGGACGTTCCGAAGACGTCCCGGGACGCTCCGTGATCGTCAGTGGGCGTGACTGCCGGTCAACGCCATCGCAGCATGTACGTGTGCGGCGCCAAGGTGATCGGCAGACTTCTGCCGGAGGGTCACGAGCTAGCTGACGGATCCAGGATTGGTGCCTGCGGCGGGGCGACCCCAGTCAGCTCGCGTGCGCGGTCGGTGAGGAGGAGCGCGAGCTCCGGGTAGAACCCGCGGTCGACCGCCTGGAGCATCTCCGCGAGTGCGATCAGTTGGCCGACGCGGCCCGCCGGGGTATCGAGGACGTCGGAGAATTCGGCGCGGACTCGATCTGCCACCGCAGGCACGAGGAGACTGCTCACCCACAGAACCGCGGGGTCGTAGCCGACCGGTACGAGTCCCCAGCGTTCCCAGTCCAGGATCATGAGCGGCGTGGCGGTCAGGTTGGCCCACTGCAGGTCTCCGTGGCCGGTGATCCGCTCGACCGTTGCCGGGGCCGGGATGCCGAGGTATTTCGGGAAGACTTCCTCGATCCATGCCGGCCGCAGGGTGATCTTGGTTCCGGGGGCCGCGGTGATGTCGGCCAGGGCGGTCCTCAAGCTGCTCCACCAGGTGTCCTCGAGGCCCGGGTTCTCACGGAGGTCCGGAGTCGAGGACACCGCAGGTCCGGTGAAGTCGAAGACGTCGCTCTGGTAGAACCAGTCGTCCTCGGTCCAGTCCATGGTGTCGTGCAGCCGCGGGCGCGGGACGGACTCCGGGATGCACTGCTCTGCTCCGAGAGGCCCTTGCCCGGTGGGCCGGGGGGCGTGACGGCGCCGGCTGCAGGCGACGCGGAGCCAGAGGTGGCCGCTGCGGCGGCCGACGGTCGAACCGGAGGTGCCGAAGACGGCCCGCCCGGAGCAGGCGAGGCCGAGGAACGCGGCGGCCTTGGCGTGCGCGCTCTCCATGCGATGGCGGGCTGCGTCATCCGGTTGAAAGGACATCGAGCACCTTCCTGAGTCGCTCTTCCGAGATCGGGACAGCGAGGGCTGCTGCGGCATCGTCCCAGTGCCCGAGGGTGCTGGTCGAGGTGAGGACGACGTCCAACGCCGGGCAGGCCCCGACCAGATGGAACGCGGCGGTGTGCGGGTTCGATCCCGGTTGGATGAGATTCACCAGTTCGGGGGTCATCAGACCGGGGAGTTCGCCGCCGTGCAGGGGCGCGGAGGCGAAGGTGGTGATCCCGGCGTCGCGCGCGTGGACGAGTGGCCCAGTTCCGTCGATGGCCTGGGTGATGGGCTCAGCCATGACGAGACTCACCGGCATCTGCACTCCGGAGAGGTGGTGGTCCTGCGATCCTGCGGCGTCGTGGGCCAGGTCGACCAGCTCGGCGACGGTGAACGCTTGGGAGGTGAAGCCGTCCCAGGTGGCAACGCCGTAGCCGCCGATGCGCCCGGCGTGCGCGAACTCCTCCAGTACCGCGAACGCGGCGGCAAGGATCCGATGGAGGTGCTGGCGGTCGTGACCGGTCCGCTCGGGATTGTGGACGAAGACCAGGTCGGCCCGGCCGAGGACGTCGAGCGACTGTTCGGTCTGAAAGCGGACGAAGTCGGGGGCGAGGCTGTGCTGTCCGTCCGGGTCGAATCCGGTCTTGGTCGCCACCCTCGCGGCGGGGTGCTCGGCGACGGCAGCGGCGAGGTCGCGGTGGGCGTGGCCGTGTGCGTAGTTGGGGGCAGTATCGATCCAAGTGGCACCGGCTGCAAGGGCGATGCGCGCCGCCTCACCGACGGCGCGCACCCGGTAGGTCCCCAGGCCGAGGACGGCGCTCACCGTGCCGCCCGGACGACGGCGACAGCTTGACCCCTGACGAGTATGGACAGAACGCCTGCCACGTCCTTGACCTCCAGACCGGCGGCATCGGCGAGATCTCCGATGGTCACGGGCTCTCCCGTCACCAGAGCCCGGAGCACGGGAGCCGCCTGCTCCGCGAACTCCCACTCGGTGCCGGCCGCCGCGAGGGTCACCGTTCCCACACCGGCGTCGGTCCTGAGCCTGGCGCGGGCCGCAGTGATCCGCACGGTGATCTCCGGACGCGCCGGGACTGCCTCCACGTACGGCAGGGACGGGGCCGGGCGTCCAAAGTGGGTGGTGTCGACGGAATCCGCCCACCGGCTGATCAATCCGGCGTCGGACAGCGCGGTGCTCATCGCGGTCCGCAAGGCATCCAGGTACGCGGACTTCGCCGCCGGTTCGGCGTGCCGTGGGACGTCCAGACGCATGCTTGGGTCCGCGTGCAGCTGGTCGGCCAGCCAGCTGATGAGGCTGGCTCCGGTGTGGGTGACGAGGCCGAACGTCAGGTGGAGGGATGCGGTGCCCTGGTCGGCGGTGACGGTATGCCACCATCCGCGCGGCAAGTAGAGGACGTCACCAGAGCTGAGGACAACGTCCGCGACCGGTTCCCCCTGGGGTTCCTCCGGGGATTCCACGTCTCGATAGGTGGGCGCCGTTCGGGTCGGCTCCCACAGCCGCCAGCGTTTCGCGCCGTGCTGCTGGACCACGACCACGTCGTGGTCATCCCAGTGCCTGCCGAAGCCTTCCTGTTCCGTCCAGGAGGCGTAGGCGTTCGCCTGCACGGGCGTGCCGACGAAGCGTTCCAGGGCCTCGGCCGCGGCTCGGATCGGAGGGTGAATCTCGTCGATCGCGTCCACGACCAGGGACGCGCCTTCGGCGAGCCTTGCGTGCAGCTCAGCAGGGTGAACCCGGTTCCAGGTCACCCCGCGGCGGTTCGTGAACGGAGCCGAGTATCGGCCAAGGGGGACAGCAACGCCGTCCTGCGACAACCGCAGCCTCGGCGGCTCCAAGCGGTGCGTAGCGAGAACGGCGTTCAGGTCATCCCAGGAGAGGAGACGGGTCACATCCGTCCCGTCCACCGGGAAGACAGCATAGGAGCGGTGAAGCGCCTGGGTGAGGAACTGGTCCCCACCCAGGCGCACCGCCCACGAAGCGGAGTCATGCATCGTGGGCGTCCGGCTCAGGTGTCGTTCTGGTCGGACTTGCCGCCCGTGTTGTCGGACGGCACGTCCGCGCGAGAACGCGCGGCCCGGATGTTGCGGGCAGCGACCAGGAGGCCGCCCCCGTCATCCTCCTGAACAGCGGGCGTGGTGGTCTGCATCCTGTTGATCTCCTTCCCTCAGTACTCGCCGGCAGGTCCGGCGAGACCAAGGGAATCGCTGCGAACGCCTCCTGAACAGAGCAGAATTGATGCACCGATGATGCATTCATGCGGCAAACCGGTGGCTGGCCTGGCAACTTCTGGCGTCAGCGAATTCCAGCAGCTCTAGGGAGCGGGCGATGGGGGCAAGGCGCGAGCGATTAATCGCGTTGCGCGCGAGCGTGGGGCACACCCAGGAGACCCTGGCAGCCTCGATGGGGGTCGACCGGACGACGGTGAGCAGATGGGAGCGGGGCACAGGCCTCCCTCGCCCATGGCAGATGGCCAAGCTCGCCACGCAGCTGAACATCAGCCACGCCGAACTCGCCGATCTTCTGAGCCCGCCTGCGCCAACCATCCGAGCGGCTGGATCGGCGACTGCGCGGACAGAGCTGCGGCCTGATGCGGGCGCAGAACGGGCCCAGCTACCGACTGCGGACGAGCCCGACCTCGGCCAAGGCGCGGTCACCTCGGCAGTTGGTGGCGCGACCATGGCGCTGATGGACGGCAACGTCAGGGTTGGCTGCCGAACCTCAGACGGGAGAATCATCTTCGTGAGCATGCCGCGTCGGGCCCTGCTCCGCGGCGCCACGGCTGCCGCCGGCGTCACGCTCTTCTCGGGGCTCGCGACGCCTGAAATCCAGACCGTCTCGCCAGTCCTCTCCACGGACATCCACCCGGTTGAGAGCATGAGGTCGCTCAGGCGGTCGCTGGTCGAGTGCGACAACATCCTCGGACCACGCGAGGTCGTCGCGACAGCCGAGCAGCACGTCCGCCTCATCCAGCGACTTCGCCGCGAGGCTTCCGGGCAGGACCGACAGAGCCTGCTACAAGTACAGGCCGAGTACGCTGAGTTCTGCAGCTGGCTTTACCAGGACAGCGGCGACCACCGTGCCGCTCAGTATTGGGCGGACCGCGCTGCCGACTGGGCGAGCGCCTGCGGCGACATGGAGCTTGCCGCCTACGTCATGGCCAGGAAGGCCCAGCTCGCCGGCGACATGCGGGATCCGATCGAAGCAATCGACCTCGCGGCCTCCGCGCAGCGCCTGGCACGGCCCGGAAGCCGCCTGAGCGCCATGGGAGCGGTCTACGGAGCCCACGGACATGCAGCGCTCGGCGACGAGCTGACCGCCCAGAACACCTTCGACCAGGCGCTGGCTCTGCTCGCACAGCCGCCCGAAGCGCCCGCCGGCCGGGGCCGATGGCTGGATGAGTCGTACGTGGAGGCCCAACGCGCTCGCTCGCTGTCGTTACTCGGGCGTCACCGTGAGGCGGTGGCCGCCTTCGAGCGGGCGATCCGTACTGTGCCCGCCAACTACCGCCGTGACCGCGGAGTCTACCTCGCCCGGTCCGCCGTAGCGCAGTTCCACGCGGTCGGCCCCGAGCTGGCTGCCGCCACTGCCGCCGAGGCCCTGTCGATCGGCGCCGTCACCGGATCAGCCCGGATCTTCAGCGAGCTGGCCGCACTCGACTCTCTGCTCCAACCATGGCGTTCCGTTCCAGAAGTGACCAACTTTCAGCAAGCACTCGACAGCATGATGTTCCATGAAGTCTGATCACCAGTGGACCTCACGTCTTGAGAGAACGGATCGCACGATGGCCGACCGCCCCTACGTCCTGCTGAGCGTCGCCACCTCCATCGACGGCTACATCGACGACAGCTCACCGCAGCGCCTGCTCCTGTCGAACGCCGAGGACTTCGACCGCGTCGACCAGGTCCGTTCCGAGGCGGACGCCATCCTCATCGGCGGTAACACCCTGCGCAGCGACAACCCGAGGCTCCTGGTCTACAGCGACAAGCGCCGCGAGGAGCGCATCGCAGCGGGCAAGCCCGAATACCCGCTCAAGGTCACCATCTCCGCCAGTGGCGACCTCGACCGCGACCTCAAGTTCTGGCACTTCGGAGACAAGAAGGTCGTTTACACCACCGACGCCGCCATGCCGAAGCTGCGCGAGCGCCTGGAGGGACTCGCCGACATCGTCAGCACCGGCCCAGCCGTGGACTTCGGCACGCTCCTCGAAGACCTGGCCGGTCGAGGCGTCAAGCGCCTGATGGTCGAGGGTGGCAGCTCCATCCACACCCAGTTCCTCTCCCAAGGGCTGGCGGACGAGGTCCACATCGCCGTCGCACCCCTGCTCGTCGGGGACGCCGCCGCCCCGCGCTTTGTCCAGCCCGCTCAGTTCCCCGGCGGCAGCGCCCGGCGGATGAAGCTGATCGAGGCTCAACCGGTCGGTGACGTTGTACTGCTGCGCTACGCCCCGAAGGAGAGCAGCGACGTCTGAGTCCTGCCCTTCGCCAGCGCCGGGAAGGGCAGGTAGCCTTCGAGCCCGAGCACATCGACGGCCGAGGGGAACCTGATGACCGGCGAGGACGGCGGGCCGCTCGCAGCGCAGTGGGTGGCTCGCAAGCAGGTGTCGCACGATGAGCTGCTGATCTCGAGTGGCGCCCTGTGGTGGCTCCAGTCCGATCCCGACCTGGGTGGGGCCCGCCGGCTGATGCGCGCAGCCCCCGACAATCCGGCCCGGGCGCAGACGCCGCCCGGAGTGTCGGTGGGTGGCTGGCTTCATGCATACGGCGGCGGTTCCTTCGCGGTCTCGGCCGACGCCCAGTGGGTGATCGCTGGGAATAGCAAGGTCTACCGGCTCCGGCCGGGCGCCGAGCCGGAGCCGGCCGTCGCTGAGTCCGACGGATTCCAGTACGGCGAGCTGCACCATGCCGAAGACGCCCTGCTCGCTGTTCGGGGCACTGACGCGGGGGACCAGATCGTCGAGATTACCCCGCAGGGCGGTGTCCGCGTGCTGGTCGGCTCGACCGGCTTCCTCGCCTCCCCACAGCTGCACGGCGGGGTGCTCGCCTATCTCGAGTGGGACGCCGACCGGATGCCGTGGGACTCCACGCGGCTCCTACTGAGCGACGCGTTGCCTGACCGGACGAGCCCAGGGCGTCTGCTGGCCGGCGGCGAGCAGGAAGCTGTAGTTCAGCCGCTCTGGGGCCCCGACGGGCTGCTCTACTTCATGTCCGACCGCACCGGATGGTGGAACCTATACCGCTCGACGGGCGGGGCGATCGAGCCGGTCGCGCCGATGGAGGCCGACTGCGCGCCAGCACCGTGGGAAGGCGGGTACAGGTCATACGCCTTCACCGACTCAGGGCAGATCGTGCTGACCGTCCACGACGGCATCCGCACCCAGCTAGTGACCGTCGACCGCGACGGTCGGCGGACCCGGCACGCCACCAACCTCACCTCGATCAAGCCCTACGTCGCCACGCTCGGCAACCGAGCGTTCGTCATCGGATCGACCCCCACCAGTCGACCGTCCGTGCGCAGCGTCGACCTCGGCGGACCTGGTGACCAGCCGGCGCTGCCGATCATTCCCGACCCGCACATCGCCCCGGCTCAGCCCACCACTCCGATTCCGACCATCCGCACGGTCGACACCGGTGAGCTCTCCATCCGCTACCTGCTGCACCAGCCCGGTGGTGGGCTCCCCGCCCCGCTGATCGTCCGGGCTCACCCGGGACCCACCGACGACGTCCCTCTGCGCCTGGACTGGGCCGTGCAGTTCTTCGTCAGTCGGGGCTTCGCCGTCGCGGAGGTGGCCTACCGCGGTAGCACCGGCCAGGGCCGGGCCTTCCGGCAGGCCCTTCATGGCCACTGGGGCGAGTACGACGTCGAGGACTGCACGACCGTAGCCCACCAGCTGCTGGTGAGCGGTCAGGTGCTGCCGAACGCCGTCTTTATCACTGGAGCCAGCGCCGGCGGATACACCGCGCTGCAGGCTGCCTGCCGCCAGGGCCCATTCACCGCAGCGACCGCCACCTCCGCGATCACCGACCCGGCGCGCTGGGCGAAAGCCGTCCCGCGGTTCCAACGACCCCACGCTGCGATCCTGGCCGGCCCCGCCGGGGAAGTCCTCGCGGAGGCCATCCGCGTGCCGGTCCTGCTGATCCACGGAACGGCTGACGAGATCGCCTCAGCGGACGACGCTCGCCGGCTCGCACATGACCTCGCAGCGCTTGGCCGCCCCCATGAAGCCCTATTCCTGGATAGCGTTGATCACTACCTGTCCACGCCGGCTGCACTGGAACAGGCTCTGCTGGCCGAACTCGACTTCTACGAAGGGCTCATGCTCCGCGAGCCGCAGCCGTAGCAGCCCGGTCCGCGGCTGGTAGGACGTTGCGCGCGTACTCGCGCAGCTGCTCCACTGGCGCGTAGTCGGCGTGGGCATCGAGCCCCGCCAGAACGCCGGCCACGCGCTGGACGCAGCGCCCGGACGAGGTCCTGGCCGCATAGTCCACTGCATCGCGGCCAGCGGCACACGCTTGATCGACGTCACCCGTGCGCAGCCATGTCGAGGCGAGCAAGGCAGCGTCGATCGCCAAGCGCCGCACCTTGTCTCGACCCACTCCCTCGATGGCGTCCGAGAGGTGGATCCGAGCGGCCGGTGAGCGGCCGAGGTCGTGCAGGCAGTGCGCGACCTCGTCAGCCAGGTAGGCGGGCGTGAAGTACCTGATCCACGAGGGTTCGTCTGCGGGAACGGACGAGTCGAGCAGCTGCTCCGCATGGAGGATCAGCGCGGTAGATTCCTGCTCCTGGCCCATCCGGGCGTGCGCCCGGGCTTGTACCGCGGTGATGGCGGCCCGCGTCGCAGGGCTCGCCGCAGTGCTTGCTACTGCCGCGGCGGACTCGGCCCAGCGCAGGGCAGAGCGCGGCTGGCGGCCGTGCAGAGCCAGGTGGCCGAGGTTCGCCGCGACGAGGTAGGCCCCGTACGCCTGGTTGTGGGTCGCGCTCGTCATCGCCAGAGCACGCAGGTAGTAGATCTGCGCCCGAGTCGGGTCTCCGCTGTCGACAGCCTGGTAGCCGGCCAGTTCCAGGAAGCCGGTGGCTACGCGGGCCCTAGCGCGCACGGTGTCGTCGCTTGCCGCGGGGCGGGCAAGCAGCCTCGCGAGTTCGGTGTCGATGTAGGTGGTCACCTGAGCGGCGAAGGGGCCCGCGCCGTGTGTGTGGTCGAGTTGGCGGAACATCGTGAGCACGTCGTCCGCCACCGCGACATCGTCGGAGGTCACCCACGAACGATCATCCGTCAGGGAGGTCGCTGGAGAATTGAAGCTGGACGCCCAGTCCGCTACCAGAGCCTCGCTGTCCGTCAGCCGCATTCCGCCCGCGACGGATGGAAACAGCCCGCCGGACGGCTCGAATGCCGGTGGTTCAGCAACGCGCGCGGTGTCTGGTGCCGATCCTTGTGGATCAGGTGCGGCACTGCCGTCTTGGTCGGTCGTCAGCAGTTCGTGCAGCTGAGCCACGGAGACGCCTAGCTCTGCCGCCAGTCGGGGCCGAAGCCATGGCCGAGGGTCGCCCTTCCCGCTCTCCCAGCGGTGAACCGTTGAACGATCCACACTGAGCGCACCCGCGAGGGTCTCCTGCGTGTGGCCGACCAGCTCCCTCTGGGCAACCAGGGCCGACCTCCTGGTGACGACCATCGGTTACCTCCTGAACTTCGTAATTCCGGCAACACCGCAGCTCAGCAGCAACTTTGTCGCACCGACACCACACGTATGCAGCAAGTTTGCTCTGTTTCTGCCGACTTGGCAGTGGTTCTCTGTGATCTGCCGGAAGGAAAAGCGATCGACCACAGACCAGGCCGTTCAGCCGATGCCCGGACGGCAGGTCGTCCATCTCCTCTCACATCAATCTGAAAACGTCCCGGGACGTCCCGAAGTCGTCCGTCTCCGTAGTGACCCCGTCCATCCCTCGACCGGCAGCATGAGTTCGACGTCGATAGATGGTCCTGAAGCTTTCCTTCTGCGGTTGCGTTCAGCCAACTCGGCGCCGCAGCAGGAAGACGGGCCGCGCTCGTCGTCCCACCGGTGCGACCCACCCCCTTCGACCGCCTGCACGCCGCGCGTACCCCCGACGCGGCGTGCGGGCGCACCACCACCGCGCACCCGCCCATCCGATTTTTTTTCCGGCGAGGACAGACATGGCCAGGTCCCAGCACCTCTGTGAGACACCCGAGCAGTCCGAGCACGTGAATCGGATCGGCGTCACTGCTCCGAACCTCAGCGGTGCGTTCGGTGGCCCGGGAATCTTCGCGGACTGGGTACCGTCCGATGCCGCGCTATGGACGGAGAGGCCTCATCCAGCGCGCATTGCCGATCTGCTGCTCGGTGGGAAAGACCACTTCCGCGCCGACCGGGCTGCCGTGGAGCGGCTGACCACGGTGGAGCCCGCGCTGCCACTGGCCGCGCGGGCCCGGCGGCAGTTCGTGGAGCGGGCGATGCGCTACGTCGCCGGAAAGGTGCAGGGGCTCCTTGTTGTCGGAGCGGGACTTCCGACGGCTCCTCCTATCCACGAGCTGGTGCAGTTGAAGGAGCCGCAGGGCCGGGTGGTGTACGTCGATGACGACCCGATCGTGCTCGCGCACCTGCGGGCTCGGACCGCCTGTCCGGTGGCGCCCGGGCATCTGCGCAAGCCCGAGGCCCTTCTCGCTGCGCCCGAGGTGAGACGAATGCTCGCTCCCGGGCGGCCGGTGGCGGTGCTGCTGGAAGTGGAGCTGGAGCTGATCGAGGACGCGGCTGATCCGCAGGGCCTGGTCACCAAGCTGGTGGAGGCGCTTCCGTCGGGCAGCTTCCTGCTGCTGTCCCATGCCACCGCCGATTTCGCACCGCAGGTGTGGGACCAACTGATCGACGTCTACGACTCCTTCAGGATTCGGGTCCATCCGCGGAGCTGGGTGGAGGTCGCCGGGTTCCTGGACGGGCTCGAGCTGGAGCCGCCGGGCTTGGAACTGGTCTCGCGTTGGAGGCCGGCTCCGGGCGCGTCCTACGAGCTGAGTGAAGCGGCGATCTCCCGCTACGGCGTGATCGGCCGGAAGGCGTGAGTGGCGGGGGTGGCGCTCGGCTTGTGTACCACCCAGCGGGCGCGGACGAGGAGCTGCGGCCGGTCGTGGAGGAGGTGCAGGCCGGGCGGTGGATGGCCATGCGGGATCTGCTGGCCCAGGGCGGACTGGCGGCCGGGATGCGCACGGCGCGGACGCAGGTCCTGGCGGCGGTGGCGGCGGGTACGGATGTGGTCGAGACGTGGTGCGGAGAAGAGCCGCAGAGTCCCGACGCCGGGGTGATGCGGGCGCGGGTGGCGGTGGAGCGTGCGCTGCGGGCAAGCCGCCAGCACGGTGCATGGGCCGGCGTGCTGGCCGCAGAGGCGCGCGAGGTGTGCTGGTCCGCGGTGCGCGCGTCGCCCGCGGACCCGGTTCCGTGGGTGTGCCTGATCGCTCTCGCTCAGCTGGACCAGCCCCTCGCGGTTCGTGAGCACCAAGTCGGGCCCCCGTACGGCAGTTTCCTCCCGCCAGGCCCGTGGGGGCTGCTGGCCGAGGCGTACCAGCGTGACCTGGTCGGCCGGGAGGCGCATGTGCGGATGCTGCAGTTCTGGCTGTCGCGGCCGCGGCCGATGGAGGCCATCTGGCACTTCGTCAGATGGGTGGAGGGTTGGGCGCCGGTAGGGTCGCCGCTGCTGGTGCTGCCGCTCCACGCGCACGTCGAGCACTACCGGCTGCTGCAGGCCGCCAGCCGACTGCGCACGGAGCACAAGGGCCAGTGGCGGCTGGACGAGTCAGTTGTCCGGCGCACTGATCGGGCCTGGTCGTACTGGTTTGAGGCCGAGGCGTTGGAACCTTGGTCGGCGGTCGACCTGAATGTGCTGGCACACGCGCTGTGGGCTGGTGGCCGTCGGGCAGAGGCGGCGCGGGTGTTCGAGGCGATCGGCCCGTACGCGAGCCGCATGCCGTGGGCGCACGTCGCCTCTGGTCCGGGGCGCGCTGAGCAGGAGTTCGTGCAGGCGCGCGCGCAGTGCCGCAAGGCGTAAGCGCACAGGCCGCTCGGCGCATGGCGCCGGCGAACTGTTCTGTTCCTATTCGATCGTGGAGGTCGTTCGATGTCGCATGCGCACAGCTCTGCCGTTCCTCGTGACGAGCAGTTACTGCGCCAGCTGGGCTACCAGCCCCAACTGGTCCGTCGGATGGGTCCGTTCGGAAACTTTGCCGTGTCCTTCTCGGTGATCAGCGTGTTGTCCGGGTGCATGACGCTGTACGGGTTCGGACTGGTGACCGGCGGGCCGGCGGTGATGATGTGGGGCTGGGTCGGCGTCGGGGCGATGGTGATGCTGGTCGGCGCGGCACTCGCGGAGGTCACCTCGGCCTATCCGACCAGCGGCGCGCTGTACTTCATGGCCGACCGCCTGGGCGGGCGCGGCTGGGGCTGGTACACGGGCTGGCTGAACCTGCTTGGTCTGCTGGGCGGGATCGCGGGGATCGACTACGGCGCGGCCACGTTCACCGGCGCCCTGCTGAACATGCAGTTCGGCTTCACCCCGACACCGCGCTCCCTGATGGTGATCTACACGGTGATCCTCCTGGTGCACGCGATGCTGAACCTGGCCGGGGTGCGGCTGGTCAGCGTGTTGAACAGCATCTCGGTGTGGTGGCACATCGGCGGGGTGGTGGTGATCGTCGGCGCGCTGGTCCTGGTGCCGAGCCACCACCAGTCCGTGGGTTTCGTCTTCGGGCACTGGTCGAACGGAACGGGTTGGTCGAGCCCGCTGTACGTCGTGATGATCGGCCTGCTGCTGGCGCAGTACACCTTCTCGGGCTACGACGCTTCCGCTCATCTGTCGGAGGAGACGACCGGGGCAGCGGTGTCGGCGCCACGCGGGATCGTGCGCTCGATCTGGACCTCGTGGATCGCCGGATTCGTACTGCTCTTCGGTCTCACCTTCGCAATCAAGGACTACGCGGGAACGGTGGGGACCTCAACCGGTGTGCCGCCGGCGCAGATCTTCCTCGACGCCCTCGGGACGGGCGGCGCGAAGGCGCTGCTGCTGGTGGTGATCGTGGCGCAGCTCTTCTGCGGCAACGCGGAGACGGCGGCTGCCTCGCGCATGGTGTTCGCGTTCTCCCGTGACGGCGCGCTGCCCGGCAGCAGCTGGTGGCGGCGCACGTCCCCGCGGACCGGCACGCCGGTGTCGGCGGTGTGGCTGTCGGTCGTGGTGGCGTTCCTGCTGGCGCTGCCGGCGTTGTGGTCGGTCACTGCGTACAACGCGGTGGTGGCGATCAACGTTTTGGGCATTACCCCGGCATACGCGCTGCCGATCTTCCTTCGGCTGCGCGCCGGGCGCAGGTTCACGCCCGGTCCGTGGAATCTAGGTCGCTGGAGTCGCCCGATCGGGGTTGCGGCGGTGGCGTGGGTGGCCTTGGTGACGGTGCTGTTCTGTCTGCCGCAGTCGAGCCCCATCACCTCCGACACGTTCAACTACGCGCCGATCGCGCTGGCGTGCGCGCTGGTGCTGGCCACCGTGTGGCGGTGGATCGCCGGGCGCTCCTACGCCCCGCCCGCTGTCGGCAGCGCGCGGATGGCCGAGCTGGCCGAGGAGGTCGTGTGATGACTGGCCAGGACACGGCTTCCCGCAGCGTGCCGCGCGGCCGGCTCACGGTGGAGGACCTGCGCACCGCGGTCGCCGACGGCCGCGTCCAGACGGTGCTGCTCGCGGTGGTCGACGCCCAGGGCCGTGCCAAAGGCAAGGCGTACGACGCACGGTTCTTCCTGGACCGGCTCGTCGACGGCGACGCGTCGGGCGAGATGTGTGCGTACATCTTCGCCACCGATGTCGAGATGACGCCGCTGCCGGGCTTCGAGCTGACCGGCTGGCAGGCCGGCTACGGGGACGTGCGCCTGGCCCCGGACCTGGGCTCGGTACGGCTACTGCCGTGGCTGCCGCGCACCGCGGTGGTCTTCGCCAACGCGATCGGGGCGGACGAGCAGCTGGTGCCCGTCGCGCCGGCCTCGATACTGCGACGCCAGATCGAGGCACTGGCCGGACTGGGTCTGACGGTGAAGGCCGGTCTTGAGACGGAGTTCGTGCTCTACCAGGGCACCCTCGCTCAGGCCGCCGCCACCGGCTTCCGTGGCCTGCGCCCGGTGACGGCCGACAACCGCGACTACGCGCTCGACCACCCGCGCGAGCTGGTGCGCTACAGCGCCAAGCTCACCGCCGCCCTGGCCGGAGCCGGCCACCCGGTAGAGGCGGTCAAAACCGAAGGCGCCCCGGGACAGGTCGAGGTGACGTTCCCGTATGGGGAGCCGGTGGCCGCGTGCGAGCAGCACGTGCTGCTCAAGCACGCCGCCCGCGCGGTCGGCGAACGCATGCGCCTGCTGCCGACGTTCATGGCCGCGCCCGCCGACCGCGTCGCCTCCGGCTTGCACCTGCACGTCTCCTTCTGGCGGGGCGAGGAGGCGGTGCTCGCCGAGCGCGAGCGGCCCGGCGAGTTGTCCGAGCTGGGCCGGCAGGTGGTGGCGGGGCTGCTGGAGGGGCTGCCCGAGCTGGGGCCCTTGTACGCGCCGAACGTCAACTCCTACAAGCGGTACCGTCCTCACTCCTTCACGCCGACCTGGTTCACGTGGGGGTGGGACAACCGCTCCTGTGCGGTGCGGGTGGTGGGCCATGGCAGCGGGCTGCACCTGGAGATCCGGCTGCCCGGCGCCGACGCCAACCCCTATCTCGCGCTGGCCGCCACGTTGGCCGCCGCCCGGTGCGGCATCGAAGGCGGCCTCAAGCCTCCTGCGGCAACCACCGGCGACGGCTACCGCGATCACGCCGATGCCGCAGTGCCGACCAGCCTGCGCGAGGCTCTGCGCCTGTTCGAGGCGAGCACCCTGGCCGGCGACCTGCTCGGACCGGAGGTGGTCGCCCACTACGCGAACCTGGCCCAGGCCGAACTGCGGGTCCACGACGCACGGGTAACCGATGTCGAGCTGGCCCGCGGCTTCGCCCAGACCTGACCCGCCGGACGGCGCCCTGGACACACCCTGCGCCCGCGCCCGGGGCGCCGCCCTCCACCCCGGACACCCCTCCCCTACCCCTCACCCCCTTCGCCGAACGGAACGGAGGCAGCCATGCCACCTGGACCCGCTCCCGCCGAGGCGGCGGCCTCCGCACTGGCCGACGCGCCGGAGCACCTGAAGATCCTCGTCACCGGCGTTGACCACGGCGCCGTGCTCGCCCTGCTGACCGCGCTCAGCGACAGCCCCCCGGCCCGTGTCGAGGAACTCCTCAGCGTCGCCGACCCGAACCACCCTGGGGCCCCGGGTGCCACCGTCACCGTGGAGTTCGGCCGGATCGCTCTGGACACCGCCACCGTCATGCTCTTCGCCACGCCGCCGCAGCTGTCGTCCTGGTCGGGCTGGGCGGACCTGCTCAACGGCGCGGTCGGCGCCATCGTCGTCGCCGACCGCGAACGGCCCACCGGCGACCTCGCAACGCTCGACCCGTTGGAGCAGCACGGCATCCCGCACCTGGTCATCCTCCCCGCGCACCCAGATGCCCAGCCCCCGCTGGAGGCATGGGTCCGGGACCAGCTGCACGGGATCGGCATTCGCAGCGCCACCCCGCGGACGCCGGTCGTGACGATCGACGCACGCGACCGCGGAGCGGCACGACTCGCCCTCGTCACGCTCATGGAACAGGTGATGACCGCCACGTCCGCCCCCGGCACCACGCCCGCCGGCATCAGGAGCTGACCCGCATGACGAACGACACGCCTGCCTACAGTGGGCCTCCCCGCCTGGCCGCACCCCACCTGGTCGGCATCGACATCGCCGGCTCCGGCCTGCCGGGTCTGGCTCAGCTGCTGCTGGAGCACGGTGCCCGGGTCAGCGGCTCCGCCCTGAATGACAACGACACCACCGCCGAGCTCGCCAAGCACGGCGCTCGGATCACGCACGACCACGGCCCGCAGCTGGTGCGCGCCGACATGACCTGCCTCATCTGGTCCGGCCGCACCACGGCCGCCCAGCGCGCGGAGCTGGAGCGGGCCGAGCAGATGCGGGTCCCCACCCACCACTACTCCGAAGCCCTCGAACAGCTCTTCAAGGCGACCAACACCACCGTGGCGGTGGCCGGCAGTCACAGCACCGCGAGCGTCGCCGGGATGCTCACCTCGGCGCTCGGCCACCTCAATCCCGCCTGGGCGCTGAGAACACCGCTGGTCAGGCACGGGGTAGGACACCACAGCGGCGGGGACCTGCTGATCGCCGACCTCGGCGAGGACGGCGACATGGAAGACCACGCCACGGTCAGCGTCGTCACCGCCATCGCCGGCGCCCAGCCGCAGCACCTGGGCTACGAGACGCTGGAGGAACTGGAGGGCCTGGCCCGCCGCAGCGAGACCATCGTCCTGCCGACCTGGGACCGGGGCACCGCCGAGTTGGCCGCCCGCCTGACCGAGGCCCCCGGCCCGCGCGTCGTCACGGTCGGGCAGGTTCCCGGCGCGACGATCCGCGTGATGGACGCCAGGTGGGACGGCAGGACCACCCGGCTGGTCCTGCGCGACCTCGACGGGGGCGAGTACGCCCTGGCCGTGCCCCTGCTCGGACGGCACAACGCGATGGCCGCCGCGGCCGTCTTCGCCACCGGGCGCGTCCTCGGCGCGAAGCCGGTGGACCTGGCCGAAGGGATCGCCGAATTCTCCGGCATCGAACGCTCTTTGACCGTCCTGGGCCGCCAACCCGGGCTCACAGTGATCGACTCCATCGCCCGCCACCCAGCCGAGGTGGCAGCCGACCTGAAGGCCGTCCGGGCGCTCGTCGGCCAACATGGCAGGCTGATCGCGGTGTTGGAGCCGACCGGCTGGTCGGACTCCATCACATTCGGCAACGAACTAGGACGGCAGCTCGCTGTTGCGGACGAAGCCGTCCTATTGCCCGTGCACGACCCGGGCGGCCCCGCTCACCCCGGCGCTGACGCGGGCACAGAGGCCATCGCGCGCTCCGCCGCCGCTCAAGGCCTGACCGGGCACCTCCACGTGGTCAAGGACCGCGAAGGTCCGCTCAGCGGCGAGCTCGAGCAGCAGATCGCTGCCCTGACCCGGCCGGGCGACGTGATCGCGGTCATCGGCAGCGGTCACGCCGCCCGCCTCGGCGCACGCATCCTGTTCGCCATCGGCGCCCCCAGCGCCCCGATCCCCACCGACCTGTGATCACCGACCACCAGGACCACCACCCCGTGACCACACCTACCGTCCACCCGCTCCCCAGTACGCCGGAGCTGACCGAGCAGCAGGTCCGCCTGCTCAAGTGGCGGGCCGCCGGCTGCACCCGCACGCAGATCGCACGCGACACCTACACCTCCGAGGGCCGCGTCACCGTCTACATGACCGAGCTCCAGGCCGCCCTGGGTGCCAACTCCCGCACCCAAATGGTCGCCCTCGGCCTGATCCACCGCCTCCTGACCCCCGAGGACGTCATCAGCCTCCCCGTCTTGCAGCCCGTACACCTGTCCGGGCGCCAGCTGCAGGTCCTGAAGGTCTACGCCACCGGCGGCAACGACACCGACGCCGCGAAGCACCTGCGGATCTCGGCCGCGACCGTTCGCGGCTACGGCAGCGCCCTGCTGCAGATCCTGCGGGCACGTGACCGCACCCAGGCCGTCGCCCTCGGCCTGCTCTACGGCCTCCTGCTACTACGCGACATCGACGGCCGGCTGCCTGCCGTCACCCTCCGCACCCACACCAGCCAACCTGCCGCCGCACGACGCCCTTTGGAGTTTCGATGACCACCACGACCGCCACCCGGCCCTGGCCACATGTCCTCGCACACGGCATCTCGCCGGTCCAGGATGAGGTGTTGGACCTCGTGCGGGCCAGCCGGGCGATCACCGCCTACAGCCCACTCGCCGTCTTCGGTGCCTTGCAGACCCCCAACTACGCCCGCGCGATGCTGACACTCGTCGCGCAGGTGCACCAGTTGAGTGCCGCCGATATCGACCAGGCAGTCGCCAGCCGCACCGCCCGTGCCCGCTACCTCGGCCGCCCCGGCACTACCTGGCACGTCCTGCTCACCGAACAGGCCCTGCGCACCAACATCGCCGGGAGCGAGGCGATGGGCCGTCAGCTGGGGAGACTCGAAGATGCGCTGAACGAGGACGGCCTGGTCCTCGGTGTCATCCCCGCAAGCGCCCCTCTCGCGGCCTACCTCGCCGGCGGCTTCACGATCTACGACAACCACCGAGTCGAGACCGAGGACTACCACGGCGCCACTACGCTCACCGATCAGGCCGCTGTTGCCGAGCACCAGCGGATCCACGGCATGCTGCGCGAGGGCGCCCTCTACGGCTACCAGGCCCGCGAACTCATCCGTCAGGTCCGCGAGGCCACCTGACAGCTCGAACCGGCGTTCGCACGATCGGGTGACAACACCGCCGATCCCGCCCGGCCGGACAGTGATCCTGCCACGATCGAGCCCCGGACCAGCTCGCGCCCAGCGCCACCCGGCCGGGCTCGTGCCGCTCCTGTCCCCTCGTTTTCAAGGAGAAATTTGTGGCGCACCGCTCCGCTATCGGCCTGCATCTGGTCCTGAGGCAACAGGGCCTTGTCCTGCTCGGCCTTCGCCGCAACACCTCCTACGCGAACGGCTGGTGGCACCTGCCGGCCGGGCACCTCGAGCGTGGCGAGTCGGTGACGGCCGGCATGGCTCGCGAAGCGAAGGAGGAGTTGGGCATCACGATCAGCGAGGAGGCGCTTCAGCTGGTCCATGTCCTGCACGACCTCGACGCTGACGACCACGCCGGCCGCTTCCAGTTGTTCTTCACCGCCGACTCCTACGTGGGTGAGGTGACCAACTGCGAGCCGCAGAAGTGTGAAGAGCTGCGCTGGTGGCCGTTGAACGCACTGCCGGAGCCGACGGTCGCCTATGCCGGTACGGCTCTTGCCGCCATCGAGGCCGGGCAGGCGCTGGCCGTGCATGGCTTCCCCGCATGACCAGTCGAGGGCAACAGTGCCACTGTCCTGCCCGCGCATCGCTCCGGGCCTACTGGCTGCCCACCCCTACCTCCACGACGATGGGAGCACCGCGTTGCTGACCCTGCGCCAAGCCGTATGCGTGATCGTCCACAACCCTGCCACCAGCGAGGTCCTGACGATCCACTACGCCAACGACAGCTGGGCAAGGGAGCCGGCGTACACCGTGCCCGGTGGCAAGGCCGAGACGACGGACCTCACCCTCGCACACGCAGCCGCCCGCGAACTGCACGAGGAGACCGGCCTGGTCGTGGACCCCGAGGAGCTGCGGCTGGTCCACACGATCCAGGTCCGGGCCGGTTGGGATGGCAAGGGGCCGTTCTTGCTGAGCGTCTTCGCCACCACACAGTGGAAGGGCGAGCCCGTCAACGCGGAACCGAAGAAGCACCTGGCGGTCGCGTGGTCGCCCATCACGGAGCTGCCGATGCCGATGTTCCCGACCTCGTACGCCGCGCTGGTCGCATACCGCGATGGCGGGCGCGGCTTCTCCACCTACGGCTGGGACCAGGACGCCGACATCCGTGCCCTGGTGAGGGGGTGAGCGTGGCCGGCCGCCACCGGCGCCCGCCCGAGGCGGCCCTGCCGCCGGATGCCGATCTGCTCCTTCGGGCCATCGCCGACAACCAGCAAGTGGTCGAGGAGGGCATCGCCGTCTTCCCTGCAAGCCCGACCGCGTACCTGTACCGCGACACCTGCCGGCCGGACGGCGTCCGCGAGCGGATCCTGGTCCGCTTTGGCTCCACCGATCCGGCCCTGTTCCCGAAGGACCTGTGATGAGCGAGTTCGATCTGGCGGCCTACGCCCAGCGCGCCCAGCACGGGCCGTGCTTCATCTGCGCGATGCTCGATGGTGAGCCCGGCTTCGAACACCCGATCGTCTGCGACGACGGCTCCCACATCGCCTTCCTGGACCGCTACCCGACCGTCCCCGGCAAGCTGCTCGTGGCGCCCAGGGCCCACATCACCGACCCGATCAGCGGCTTCAGCGAACCGCAGTACTTGGCGCTGCAGTCGGTGGTGCACAAGGTGTCCCGGGCGTTGCAGTCGGTGCTGCCGGTGGCCAGGGTGTACGTGATGAGTCTGGGCAGCAACGAGGGCTACGCCCATGTCCACTGGCACATCGCCGGCCTGCCGCACGGCGTCCCCTACGAGAGGCAGCAGTTCCACGCGCTGATGGCCGAGACCAGCCCGGTGCTCGACGTGGGCGCCGAGCAGGCAGCCGACCTGGCCGCATGTCTGCGGGCGGCACTGTGACGCCGTCTCCCGGCACAGCCGCGCCGGACGGCGGCACACCGGTGGCGTCGGACAGCGAGCAGTTGCTGTTCGGCGGGCCGATGCGCTACTCGGCCGGTTGGGCCCGGCACGAACTCGCATCCGGGCGCGTGTCGTTCTTCTCGGTAGCACGCCAGATGCCCGCCCTGCTGCGCCTGGCCGGCCGCATGGCCTGGCAGGCGGACCGCGCGTCGATGGCGGCGTTGATCGGCGCGGAGCTGCTGCGCGGCGCGGCGGGGGCCGTGATGCTGCTGGCCACCTCCCAGGCGCTTCGCGCACTGCTGGCGCGCGGCGGGGTGGCCGCGGTCGTGCACGCCGCGGTGCCGGCCATCGTGGTGGCCGGTGCCGCGACCGCCGCATCCGCGCTCCTGTCGGCGGTTTCCGGGTGGGCGGCCGGGCGGCTGGAACCGGCGACCTTCCGCCGCGCGACCACCGACTTCCTCCAGGTGGTGGTCCGCTCCGAGCTGGAAGCGATCGAGGACCCGGAGTTCCTCGCGGCGGTGGACAGCGCCCGCTGGGGAGCCCTGTCCATCCAGCACCTCATCGGCCAGGCCACCGCGGTGCTGTCAGCCGGGTTCGGCCTGATCTCTGTCGCCGGCGTGCTGACGATCCTTCACCCGCTGCTACTTCCGATGCTGCTGCTGATCTGCGCCCCGCGCGGCTGGGGAGCTGTGCGCACCGCGCGGCGCCGCTACGCCTCCACCCAGGCATGGCTGCAGCACTCCCGGGCCAGCACGGCGCTGGCGGACATGCTGATCCACCCCTGGTCGGGGGCGGAACTACGCGTGCACGCCGCCGGGCCGTTCATCCTGCACCACTACGTCCAGATGTCGATCGCGGCCGAGAAGGAGCAAGCCCGGCTCGCCGGGGCGAAAGCCCGCACCGACCTCGTTGCCTCGGCCTTGGCCGGCTTGGCCAGCATCGGCGCGTTCGCGCTCCTGGGCTGGCTGGTGGTTGGCGGATCGATGCCGCTGGCGGTGGCAGGGACCGCGGTGATGGCGATCCGCACCGGATCGGCCAGCATCGGCGGCCTGGTCGCGCAGATCAACCAGCTCTACGAGGAGGCTCTCTTCGTGCGCGACCTCGCCGACCTGCGGCATGAGGGCGAGCGCCGCGCGATCCCCGTCGGCGGTACCCCGCTGCCCGAGCAGGTGAAGGAGATCCGGGTCGAGGACCTGACCTTCACCTACTCAGGCCGCGACAAGCCCGCACTCGACAAGGTCAGCCTGGTCCTGCCCCGAGGAGAGGTCGTCGCGCTGGTCGGCGCCAACGGCTCGGGCAAGAGCACGCTCGCCCACCTGCTGGCCGGGGTGTACCAGCCGCACGGCGGCCGGATCCTGTGGGACGGCATCGACGCCGCCGACTGCGACCGCGACCAACTGTTCACCTCCGTCTGCCTGCTCGCCCAGAGCTTCCAGCGCTACACGTTCACCGCGCTGGCCAACCTGCTACTCGGCCGGCCCGAAGTACCCGTCGGCCAGGACCAGCTGGACACCTCCGCCGACCACGCCGACCTGCGCCCGGTCATCGAGGAACTGCCCAGCGGCTGGAACACCCTGCTCGGCAAGGGTTTCGAACGCGGGGTCTCCCTGTCGGGCGGCCAGTGGCAGAAGGTCGCCGAAGCCCGCACCCACCTACGACTCACCACCCCCGGCCCCGCCGGGCGGATGCCGCAGCTGGTCATCGTGGACGAGCCGACCTCCGCCCTCGACCCGAAAGCCGAGATCGACGCGTTCGAACGGATCCGGGCCCTGACCGAGCTCGGCGTCACCGTCGTGCTGATCACCCACCGCCTCGCTGCAACCGCCCGCGCTGATCGGATCTACGTTCTGGAGCACGGCCGACTTATCGAGCAGGGCAGCCACACCGAGCTGATGGCCCAGCAGCCACCAACGCAGTACCGGGAGATGTACCTGCTCCAGGCCCAGCAATACAAGACCGACATCCCCCAGCAGGCGCGCGGCGCCCGCTGCAGCCCCACAGCCCCCTGAATCCGCCACGTAGAAAGGAATCCCCTGCCTCCGACGCGCCCCTCCTGCTCGCACCACCTGACCTCGCGATCGTCGACCGCTGGGGACGGAGTGTCTCCCCGAGGCGTTGGCCGTTCCGGCGCCTCCTATGCACAGAGGCCATGAGCAGCGGCCGGTTCCCCGCCATCTGGCCGGCCACTCAAATGCTGCCGTTCTATCTCCAAGAGCCGGAGTAGGTCGGCCGTAACCACCCGGTACGCGTTCCCCAGCCTCAGCACCTTGGCCGGGTACTGATCTCGCTTCGCCAGGCCATATCCCGTGCTACGGCCGATGGCCAACGCCCGGTTCGCCGTGTCCAGGTCTATGACAGCAGGCAGGGCGAGCAACTCCTCGCGTGTCAGCGCTCGCCCATCCTGAGTGAGATCAGATGTTGCCATGATGCCCTCCAGGGTCATATCGGTCACGCAGCGAGAGAAGTTGTACCACGGATGTTGCAGCAACACTTTTTATCGAGCTAACGTGCAGCCATGACAATCGATCGCTGGTCGAAGGACGTCGCCGCTCGGGTCGCAGAACGGATCCGCGCCACCCGCGACACTGCCGGCCTCACCGTGCCCGAACTCGCGCAGCGGTGCGCGGACCGCGGGCTGGCCATCCCCCGCACGACGATCACGAACCTGGAGACCGGTCGCCGGACTTCCGTAGATCTGGCCGAGTTCTTGGTCATCGCGGATGCCCTCGGCGTCCCGCCCATCAGCCTGCTATTCCCGATCGGCACCGCTGCCACCGTGGACGTGCTCCCGGGACGCGAGGTGTCGACGTGGGATGCCGTGGCCTGGTTCACCGGCGAGACGGCATCGACGGAGGTCGCTCCCGCAGGCAGCGAGCGCGAGCTATTGGACACTTTCCGCGCACACGATGAGTCTGTGGCGGCAGCCGCCACCTCCATGGCCCTCGCCAAGGACAGGCGACGCAAGGCGGGCACCACCCTGGACGCAATCCGCCGAGCCGACCTGCTCGCGAAGGCCGCCGGCTACGAGGAGCTGGCGTTCGACGATTGCCGGGACCTTAAAACCTTCCGCGACAGGATGCGTGCGCGGGGCCTGACGCCACCCGCGCTGCCCGCCGAGCTTGCCTTCGTAGACCAGCCCGAAGACCACTCCGAGATCGGCGAGTGAAGGGCTCACTCACGCAACCGGGTCCGCGCGATTTGGCCAATGCCAGCGAACGAGCACCGCCTCCCGGCATGCTCACCGCGCCAACCCGATTCGCAAGCAAGGAAGTTACGTGAAGGAACCCATACGCAAGATCACCCACAAGGATGGGAGCACCCGCTACCGCCTGGTCGTTGACATCGGCGTCACCGCCGAGGGCAAGCGCAAGCAGCTCACTCGGACCTTCAAGACCAAGAAGGAGGCGATGGCCGAGCTTTCCCGCATACGTCACGAGCTCGGCACCGGCTCGTTCGTGGCCCCGAGCAAGATGACGCTGAACGGCCTGCTGGATATCTGGCTGAAGAGCGCGACGCGCGACGTCGAAGAAGGGACCGCATCCAACTACGAGAGCGCGATGGTGCCAGTTCGCACCCATAGCGGCGACAAGGAACTCCAGAGCCTCACTGAGGAGGACATCGAGGCATTGGTCGATTGGATGCTGACCAGTGGTCGGCGCCGCGGCGGGCAGCCCGGAACCGGACTCGGCGTCAGGAGCGTACGACTCGCCCTGGGACGCCTGCGCGCCGCCCTTAACCTCGCCGTCCGGCGCGGGCTGATGGTGCGCAACGTCGCCCAACACGTGACCATCTCCCGCGAGGCGAAGAAGAAGGCGGAGGCGGCCAAGCCGAAAAGCGTCCCGTGGGACGAGACCGAGGTCAAGGCCTTCCTGGAGGCGATCAAGGGTCACCGCCTCTACGCGGCCATGATGCTGGCACTCATCGCGGAGCGTCCCGCCGAGGTGTGTGGCGCACGCTGGGACGAGGACGTCGACCTCGACGGAGCCAGCACTATCGCCGTCCAGAACACCCGCACCATCGTCTACGACCGCACACTTGAGAAAGGAGTCCGGAACAAGGTCGTCGAGAAGGACACCAAGACCGAGGCCGGAAAGCGAACCCTTCCGCTGCCGACCCCCGCACACAAAGCGCTCAAGGCATTCAAGGCGATCCAGGCAGCGGAGAAGCTCGCCGCCGGTTCGGCCTATAACAACAGCGGATACGTTCTCGTGGATGAGTTGGGGAACCCGCTCAAGACGGACAAGCTCCGGCGCGAGGCGTACAAACTCATGGAGGCCGCCGGCGTCCGAAAGGTCCGCCTCTACGACGCCCGCCACGCCACGCTCTCGTGGATGGCCAACAACGGCGTCCCCGACACGGTGGTGTCCGCCTGGGCCGGTCACTCGGACCTCAGCTTCACCAAGCGGGTCTACGTGCACCCCGATCCGCAGAGCCTCAAGGCGGGTTCGGAGAAGCTCGGCGAGCTGCTCGGCTGACCATGATCATCACCGATGTGAGAAGTTGTGAGAGGCAGGCCCTAAAAACGATCAAGGGCCCTGCTTCACTCTCGTGAAACAAGGCCCTGACCTGCGACAATGGAGAGAACTCCAGTCGGGACGACAGGATTTGAACCTGCGACCCCTTGACCCCCAGTCAAGTGCGCTACCAAGCTGCGCCACGTCCCGTGGTCTCGACTCCGGGAGCTGGCCCGGATTCTCAACCTCGTCGCCGGTGTCCCGGTGACGTGGAAAACAATACAGCACGACGGGGGGTGCTCGCTGCCAGCCTTGGGCAGGTCACGGGGTGGGGTGGCGGGCGTCGTAGCGGAGGAAGGCGGGCCGGCGGGCGGCGAGCAGGAGGACGGCGGCGACGCAGGCCAGGCCGCCGGAGATCACCGAGACCATGGGAGTGGTGAGGGAGGCGACGGTACCGGACTCGAAGTCGCCGAGGCGGGGGCCGCCGGCCACCACGACGATGAAGATGCCCTGGAGCCGGCCGCGCATCTCGTCGGGGGCCGCGACCTGCATCATCGTGTTGCGGAAGATCATGCTGACGGTGTCCGAGCAGCCGGCGACCGCGAGCAGGGCGAGGCCGAGCCAGAGGTGGCCGCTGGTGAGGCCGAAGCCGGCGATGGAGAGGCCCCAGGCGATGACGGCGGCCAGGACGGCGGCGCCGTGCCGGTGGACCCGGGATATCCAGCCGGAGAAGAGGGCGCCGATCAGCGCGCCCACCGCGGGGGCGGCGACCAGCAGGCCGACCGTGCGGGCGTCGCCGTGGTAGAAGCCGGCGGCGAGGGCCGGGAAGAGGGACCGGGGCAGGCCGAAGATCATCGCGGCGAGGTCGGCGAGGAAGCTGGTGCGCAGGTTGGGCTGCTCGCGCAGGAAGCGCAGGCCGTCCAGGACGGAGGCCCGGCCCTTGCGGCCGGCGGAGCCGTCCGGGCGCATCGCCGGCAGGCGCCACATGGCGTAGATGGTGGCCGCGAAGGCGACGGTGTCGACCAGGTAGGCGGCCTGGGCGCCGTAGGCGCCGATCAGGATGCCGCCGAGCATCGGGCCGACGGTCAGGCCGAGGTTCATGCTGATGGTGTTCAGCGCGTTGGCGGCAGGCAGCTGGTGGCTGGGGACCAGGCGGGGGATCATCGACGACCGGGCCGGCGAGCCGATCGCGAAGAAACCGCCCTGCAGGGCGACCGCGGCGTAGAGCACGGCGACCTGGCCGTTGCCGAGCAGTGCCTGGGTGGTCAGTACGGCGGAGACCACGGCCAGGCCGGCCGAACCGATCAGGCCGAGCTTGCGGCGGTCCACGGTGTCCGCGATCGCGCCCCCGTAGAGGCCGAAGACGATCAGCGGGACGAGCGAGCACAGGCCGACCGCTCCGGTGGCGAAGCTGGAGTGGGTCAGCGCGTAGACCTGGATGGAGACCGCCACGGCGGTCATCTGCTGGCCGATCGAGGAGACGGACTGGCCGAACCAGATCCGGCGGTAGTCGGCGTTCTCGCGGAGCGGGGTGAGGTCCGCGAGGAAGCGGGAGGCGGGGGTGGGAGAGGGGGAGGTGGGGGTGACGGGGACGGGAGGCGCGGGAGGGGAGGCGGCCGCGCCAGAGGTGGGATGATTGGTTGACACAACGGACTATGGTGGCCCCCGCGCTCGCGCGTGTCAGCAGCGGGCCCGGAAATGTGGCCGTCGACTCCGCCCGGTCAGCGGTGCAGGACCGCCTTCTCCCCCGCCCGCACCGCGATCGACAGCCGGTTGCCCGGCGGTGGGAACGGGCAGATGAAGTGCTCGGAGAAGGCGCACGGTGGCAGGTAGGCCCGATTGAAGTCGAGGACCGTCCGGCCCTCGGCGTCGGGTGCGGGCAGCGTGATGAAGCGGAACCGGTAGGTGTCCGTGCCGCTGGTCGCGTCGCTGATCACACCGGTGAGCTGGTCCCCGGACCGGCTCACGGTGAGCGTGTGGGGCTCCCCGGCGAGCCGGAAGGCGATCTGGCCGGTCACCGCCAGGCCGCGGTCCCGGCCGTCGGCGCTCGGCACGGTCACCGTGCGGTCGCCGTTCTCGAACGGGGTGAAGACCGCCGGCACGGACCACTCCGGTGCGTAGGGGTAGACCGTGATGCCGGCGAAGCCGGTGCGCCGATCGGCGGCCGGGTCGAAGACCCGCAGGGCCGGCTCGCCCTCGCGTTCGATCGGGACCAGCAACAGGTCGCGCCAGCGCAACCGGTCCGCCTCGGGCTGGGTGTCGGGGTGCAGCAGCAGCTCCCCGTCGATCGGCGGCTCCTCGACCGCCGGCACCACTCCGCCCGCGGCCGCACCGTTGCCTCCCACCGGTCGCAGACCGTCGGCGGCCCGGGCGGTGACCCGGATCCCCGCCGCGTCACCCGACCAGCGGCCGGGGAGGCCGGGCAGCTCGGTCGGCTCCGGGCCGAGCCAGTGCGTGGCGGTGAGCGCGAGCACGCCGTGCGCCGTGCTGACGGCCGCCGTGCGGGCGTCGGTCCAGCGCTTCCATTCGTCGGCGTCGGTCATGGCCGGTCCTCCTGATGATGCGTCGTGCTTCTCGTCACCGCTCTCGGCCGGGGCGCGCGGCGCGCCGGCGGCCGGTGGCCGTCACTGCTCGCGCAACGGCCGGAACAACCCCTCCTGGACCACCGAGACCAGCAGCTGCCCGGCTCGGTCGAATATCTGACCGCGGGCCAGGCCGCGGGCGGCGTGCGCGATCGGCGCCTCCTGCTGGTAGAGCATCCAGTCGTCGGCCCGGAACGGGCGGTGGAACCACATCGCGTGGTCCAGCGAGGCCATGTCGAAGTTGCGCTGGCCCCAGAGCGGCTCGACCGGGGCCCGGACGGAGTCCAGCAGGGTCATGTCGCTGGCGTAGGTGAGCGCGCACACGTGGATCAGCGGGTCGTCCGGCAGTGCGCCGTTGGTGCGCAGCCAGACGCCGCTGCGCGCCTCGACGCCGGCCAGCTCCTCCTGGCTCCAGCGCAGCCGCTCGACGTACCGGATGTCGAACGGCTGGCGGCGGCTGATGAACGGCGGCAGCTCGCCGAGCCGGCTGCCCACCTCGTCCAGCGCGCTGGGCAGCTCCTCCGGTTTCGGGACGGGCGGCATCGACACCTGGTGCTCGATGCCGCCGGGTTCGGGGACGTGGAAGTCGGCGGTGAGGGCGAAGATGCTGCGGCCCTGCTGGATGCCGAGCACCCGGCGGGTGGTGAAGGAGCGGCCGTCACGGATCCGGTCCACCTGGTAGACGATCGGGACGCCGGGGACGCCCGGGCGCAGGAAGTACGCGTGCAGCGAGTGCACCGGCCGGCCGTCCTCGACCGTGCGCCCCGCCGCGACCAGCGCCTGACCGGCGACCTGACCACCGAAGGTGCGCTGCAGGGACTCCTCCGGGCTGCGGCCCCGGAAGATGTTGAGCTCGATCTGCTCCAGATCCAGCAGCTCGACCAGGTGGTCGACGGGTGTTCCCATGGTGTGTTCGTCCTCTCCGAGCGGGCACCCCGGACCCCCGGGCGGCCTACCGCTTCGTCTAGCCAGAAGTCCGCCGGCGACCGGGGAATTCCCGCTGGTCCAAGAGCCGCACGAACGGGTGAACGATGCTCGCTCGGAGTGACGGAAGGGGGCGCGCGGCGACGGTCGGGAGGAGGGAGCGGGAGCCCGGGCGGAGCGGGCCGAGGTGGGGGGTCAGGTGAGCCCGGACTGGCGGACCGTGACGTTCAGCCGGCCGGTCAGCCCGAGGGCCGGATCACCGCTGCCCGCCAGGGTGCGGACCACCCCGTGGTAGGCGTGGCGCGCCGGGCCGCCGAAGACCAGCAGGTCGCCGCCGCGCAGCTCCAGGTCGGTCCAGGGCCGGTTCCGGCTCTCGGTGCCGGCGAGCCGGAAGAGGCAGCTGTCGCCGAGCGAGAGCGAGACCACGGGCGCGTCGACGCGCTCCTCGCGGTCCTGGTGCAGGCCCATGTGCGAGCCGTGCGGGTAGTGGTTGACCAGTGCGACGTCCGGGGCGTAGTCGACCGCGCCGGCGATCCTCCCCCGGGCCACCGGGTACGCCTCCGCGACCGCCCGCCGCGCCAGGGCGCCGAGCTCCGCGGGGAACGGCTTCACCGGCGCGCCGTCGCCGTCCAGCGCGGTGCGGGTGTAGGCGTACGGGAACCAGTGGTCGGGGCAGCCGGCCGCCGCCTTGCGCGCGACGCCGCAGGTCGGGCAGCGGGCCACCACACCCCAGTGCAGCCCCAGGCAGACCTGCCGCACCGACATCCGCGCGCCGCCGGGCAACCGGACCGTACGCAGGCCGGCCGGCGGGCGGGCCCACTCCCGGCAGGTGGCGACCAGCCGGCGCTGCTCCCCCGGGGTCAACCAGTCCGGCAGGTGGACCACACCGGGCAACGGCTCGGCCCGCTCTCGGGGGAAGAGCTCGGGGACGGGCGTGCCGAGGGGCTCACGGGGCACCGGCGTCGGCTCCTTCGCAGGCGTGGTCCGGCGCGGTGGCGCGGTCCAGGGCGGCCCGGGTCGGCATGCCGGTCCGGGCGCCGGTGTGCCCGACGCTCAGCGCCGCGGCCCGGACCGCGAACCGGGCGGCCTCGGTCAGCGTCCGCCGCTCGGCCAGCGCCACCGCCAACGCGCCGCAGAAGGTGTCACCCGCGCCGGTGGTGTCCACCGCGCGCACCACGGGGGCGGGCAGCACGGTGACCGCCCCCTCCTCCCGCACCAGCACGCCGTCCCCGCCCAGGGTGACCACCACCCGGGCGCAGGGCAGGCCGGCGGTCAGCCGGGCGACCGCGGCGGGGTCGGCGACCGCGGCGTCCGGCACGCCGCGGAGCCGGGCCAGTTCACTGCGGTTCGGGACCAGGACGTCCACCAGGGGCCAGAGCTCGGGCGGCAGCCCGGAGGCCGGGGCGGGCGCCGGGGCGGGGTTGAGGACGAAGGTCCCGCGCGCGTGGCGGGCCGCCTCCAGCACGGCGGCCGGCGGGATCTCCAGCTGGGCCAGCACGACGGTGGCGGCGCCGAGCAACGGACCGGCGGCGGCCACCGCGGCCGGGGTCAGCTGCGCGTTGGCGCCGGGTGAGACGACGATGCTGTTCTCGGCCCGGCGGTCGACCAGGACGACGGCGTGGCCGGGCGGGCCGTCGAGCGCGGCGAGCCGCGAGACGTCCACGCCCTCGGCGGCCAGCTCGGTGCGCAGCCAGTCGCTGTCGGGGTCCCTGCCGACGGCCCCGACCAGCGCGACCCCGGCGCCGAGGCGGGCGGCGGCGACGGCCTGGTTGGCGCCCTTGCCGCCGCCGAGGCGGGTGACCGGGCCGCCCAGCACCGTTTCACCGGGGGCTGGCAGGGCCGGCACCTCGATCACCTGGTCGAGGTTGACGCTGCCCACCACCACGATGTCCACGGTCTCCGGCATGCCCTCATTCTCGCCCGGCGCCGGGTGGAGGTGCCCGGCTGGGGGCCGGGACGGCGAGGTGGCGGCACGGGGCGGGAGGGGTGCGTGGGCGGGAGGGGTGCGTGGGCGGCAGGCGGGTCGGGGAGAGCGGGCGGGTCAGGAGAGCAGGCCCAGGGCGCGGGCGCAGCCCGGCCAGGCCCGCCAGCCCTGACGGCGCAGGATCTCCTGCGCGACGTCGATCTGCTGACGGCGGCTCGCCCGGTCGGGCCGCCTGGCGTAGCGCAGGCCACCCGCCGACGCCCAGGTGGACGGCCCGATCTGCAGTCCGCCGTAGAAGCCGTTGCCGGTGTCGGCGGCCCAGTCGCCGTCGCTCTCGCAGTCGGCGACCTGGTCCCAGACGGCGTCGGGGACCCGCCGCGCGGCCGTCCCGGCCCGGGCCGGCGCCGGTACGGCCGCTGTGACGATCATCACGCCGCACGTCAACAGGGCGGCTCGCGCCCCGATCACACGATGGCTCAGCACGATCCGACTCTGACCAGCACACTCGCCGGCCCGCGACCCGGGTCGGCCGGTCGCTGCGCCGTCCGGGTGGGCCGGCCCGGCCGTCAACCCGACTCGCCGTCAAACCCGCCCGACACCCGGACGACCGCCGCCCCGGACGGGACGACGGTCGTGCGCGGTGTGCTGGCGGCGGCCGGCCACCCCCGAGGCGTCGGAACGTCAGACCGACAGCACCTGGCCGGGCAGGATCAGGTTGGCGTCGCCGCCGATGACCTTGGCGTTGTTCTGGTAGAGGGTCTGCCAGTCGGTGCCGTGCGCGGCGGCGATCGCGCTCAGGGTGTCGCCGCTCCGCACGGTGTAGTTGCCGCCGGTGGTGGCGGACTTGGCGCCCTGGGTGCTCTTGCCGCTCGGCTTCGGGGCGACCGGAGCGGTGCTCGGCTTGGCCTTCGGGGCGCTCGGCTGAGCGGCCTTCGGCTGGGCCGGCTTCGGCTTCGGAGCGGCCGGCGCCGGGACCGAGGACGAGGACGACGACGAGGTGTCGACCGCGGCGGCGGCGCCACCGGCGGTCAGGCCGGCCTTGACCGAGCAGACCGGCCAGGCGCCCGGGCCCTGCGAGGCCAGGACCTTCTCGGCAACGGCGATCTGCTGCGCCTCGCTGGCCTGGTTGGCCTGCGGGGCGTACTGGGTGCCGCCGTACGCGGCCCAGGTGGAGGAGGTGAACTGCAGGCCCCCGTAGAACCCGTTGCCGGTGTTGATGCTCCAGTTGCCACCGCTCTCGCACTGGGCGACCTTGTCCCAGGTGGAGACCGAAGCGGCGGAGGCCGAAGTGGCCGCGACGAGGCCCGCCACCGGAAGGACGGCGACGGCGCCGCCCAGCACGGCCATCCGCACGCGGTTGCGCTTGGCGGAGGCGGTGGTGGCAGCGGTGGTCTCGTTACGGAAAGTCATGAGTTCCCTCTCGACAACCCCGGGCGGGCATGCGGAACCAGAGCCGGGAAGGGCCCCATGCTTCGCTCGCCTCGTCCTGCGGGCGGCCTCGTACGTGTCCGACGTACCGTGCCGCCCCGGCCACTCCGCCACGCACCACCGACTCTGATCGTTCGTCGGCGATGGGCACTGCCGTGCTTCGGCGGGTGAACCCGGGTGGTGCTCGTTGCACCGGGGAAGAAGCTAGGACGCGGTCGACCGCGGAATCAACCGAATCTCGGTCAGCCCAGGTCAGCCAGGGGTTACCTGCGGTAACAAGGGGCTGAACGGCGGCCGATTGTCCGTTTTGTGAGGATTTACCAACCCTAAACCTTCACTTTGCGTGACCTCGACCACATGTTCACCCCTGTGACCCTTCGCACAGTATCGACAAACTGTGATCAGATCCTCACTCTGCGCTGCCCAATCCCCGGCAAATCACGTCACCCTCCGCACCTGCCCGTGACCCCAGCCACAACGGCCCGTTGGTAATGGCGGCCGGGTAGCGCCCCGTCACCCCGTAACAACCCGAGGAGTCTTCGTGCCGCGCATGCTCGATGTCAGCGACGAGGTCCGAGCCGAGATCGGCGACGACGAGGCCGACCGCCTACTCGGCGGAGCCCATGCCCCCGATACCTATGACTGCACGTCATGTCGCACACCGGGGGACTCCCAGCAGGAGCCGACCAGCACCGTGCTCTTCGTCGGCGAGGAGACCGCGGTACTCGCCTTCGCGCACGCCCGGTGCATTCCCTCACAGGTGGTCCAGGTGTCGGAGGAGCAGCTGCTCGGCGCGGTCGCCAGCATCAGCCAGACCCAGGGCAACGGCTTCCCCGCCCAGCAGAACGCCGGCGGCCCGGCGCAGGCCTACCCGCACTCGCCCGTCCAGCCCGCCGCGCCGGCCGAGCCCGCGCGGAGCACCGCGGGCGAGCCCGCGGTGCTCGGGATCACCTGCGGCCTGGTGCTGTGCGAGGGCGCCGGGCGCGCCGCCCTGGTCGTCGAGCCCACCGGGCCGGTCGGCCGGCCGGGCCGGAACACCGGCGAGGACGAGTTCCTGGACCTGCTGCGTGAGCACAACTTCAGCGACGTGCACGACGTGGACAAGCCGCCGGCCGGCGCGCTGCCGGGCTGGTCGGTGCTGATGGTGATGGGTCAGCTGCACGCCGTGCTGCAACCGTCCGCGAGCGGCGGCAGCACCGCGTGGTGGCAGGCCCACCAGCCGCTTCAGGTCACCGAGGCCTGGCGACTGGCCGTGCAGCAGCAGCACGAGGTGATCATGTACGCGGCGCCCGCCGGGGCGATCGGCCGCCAGCCGCGGGAGGACCTGCTGCGCAGCGCGCTGGACCGGGCCGCGGCCCGTGGCCTGCTGGTCGCGGCCACGCTGCCGCTGGCGGGAACCTGACGGCACGCCACCCGAGCACGCCGCCGCCCGCGTCCCACCTGTCGGGGTGGGACGCGGGCGGCGGCGTGCGGCCCGGCCCGCGCTCCCGTCCGCCCCGCCGACACCCGCATCCCCGACCGGTCTCGCTCGTTGGCCCTTGTGTGTACAGCTACGACGTGACCTCAGCCCTCCGCCACACCACCGCCGCCCGAGGGATCCCGGCGATGAGGCCGTCGTACGACGGAGAGCATCCCGTCGCCCCGACGCCCACCCCCATCTACGACGAGCTCTACTCCGAGTACCGCCGCCTGTTCCGCGCCCTGCCCGGCGACCGGGCCGGCGAGGAGGACCTGCGCTTCACCGGCTTCGCCGTCCGCGAGCGCCGCTACGGCGACGACTACCGCGACCCGTACGCCACCCGGGTGCCCTACAGCCACGAGCAGCTCAGCTCGTTCGGCCGGCACCAGCCGTTCCCCGGCTACCCGGGCCTGCCGGCCGGTCAGACCCAGTTCGTCCCGGCCCAGCAACAGGTCGCCCAGCACCAGAGCCAGCAGCAGGCGGCCCCGCAGCCGCACCCCCAGGCGGTCCACCCGACCGACCAGCCCGCCGGCCAGCAGCCCGGCGGGGCGTTCCAGCAGCCGGCGGCCTACCCGCCCGGTCCGTACGCCGCCGGCGCCGGCCGGCCGGCGCCCGGCTACTCCCGGCCCCAGCAGGGCCACCCGCAGCAGGGCTATCCCCAGGGCGCCGTCGGCGGCCAGGGCTGGGTGGCCACCGGCTACCTGGCACCGGCCACCGTGCCGGCCCCCGCCGTGCCGCAGCCGGTCACCGTGCCCGCCCCGGCCGGTCCCGCGGCCGGCCGGCACCGCAACGCGATGATGCTCTCGCTCCCCCCGGGCCGCGGCGCCGGCCTCGGTTGAGCCGGAAGGAGCGACCGAGCGGGGAAAGGGCGACGGCCCGGCGTCCGACGATCACGTCGCACACCGGGCCGTCCCGTCCCGCCGGGGGACTACTTCTTGCGGCGCTTCTCGCGCACCCGCACCGAGATCGAGATCGGCGTCCCCACGAAGCCGAACTCCTCGCGCAGCCGGCGCTCGACGAACCGCCGGTACCCCGCCTCCAGGAAGCCCGAGGCGAACAGCACGAACCGCGGCGGCCGGGTCCCGGCCTGGGTCCCGAACAGGATCCGCGGCTGCTTGCCGCCCCGGATCGGGTGCGGGTGGGCGGCCACCAGCTCGCCGAGGAAGGCGTTCAGCTTGGCGGTCGGGATCCGGGTCTCCCAGCCCGCCAGCGCCGCCTCGATGGCCGGCACCAGCTTCTCCATGTGCCGACCGGTCAGCGCGGAGACGTTGACCCGCGGCGCCCAGCGCACCTGGACGAGATCCTGCTCGATCTCGCGCTCCAGGTAGTAGCGGCGCTCCTCGTCCATCTGGTCCCACTTGTTGTAGGCGATGACGACGGCGCGCCCGGCCTCGACGGCCATCGAGATGATCCGGGTGTCCTGCTCGGCCAGCGTCTCGCTGGCGTCGATCAGGACCACCGCGACCTCGGCCTTCTCCAGCGCGGAGGAGGTGCGCAGCGAGGCGTAGAAGTCGGCGCCGGCGGTCAGGTGGACCCGCCGACGGATGCCGGCGGTGTCGACGAACTTCCAGGTCTTGCCGCCGAGTTCGATCAGCTCGTCGACCGGGTCACGGGTGGTCCCGGCCAGCTCGTTGACGACCACCCGCTCCTCGCCGGCCACCTGGTTGAGCAGGCTGGACTTGCCGACGTTCGGACGGCCGATCAGCGCGACCCGGCGCGGGCCGCCGAGCGCGGTGCCGAAGGTCTGCGGCGGTGCCTCGGGCAGCGCGGCCATCACGGCGTCCAGCAGGTCGCCGGAGCCGCGGCCGTGCAGCGCGGAGACGGGGTACGGCTCGCCGAGGCCGAGCGACCACAGGTAGGCGGCCTCCGCCTCGGTGGACGGGCCGTCCACCTTGTTGGCGCAGAGCACGGTCGGCTTGCCGGCCCGGCGGATCACCTTGATCAGTGCCTCGTCGGTGTCGGTGGCGCCGACCTTGGCGTCGACCACGAAGAGCACCGCGTCGGCGGTCTCGATGCCGAGCTCGGCCTGCGCGGCGACCATCGCGTCGATGCCGAGGACGTCGACCTCCCAACCGCCGGTGTCGACCACCTTGAAGCGACGGCCGTTCCAGGTGGCCTCGTAGGTCACCCGGTCGCGGGTGACACCGGGCTTGTCCTCGACGACCGCCTCGCGGCGGCCGATGATCCGGTTGACCAGGGTCGACTTGCCGACGTTCGGCCGGCCGACCACGGCCAGCACCGGCAGCGGGACGTGCCCGCCGCCGGCCAGCTCACCGTCCACGTCCTCGGGGTCGAAGCCCTCCTCGGCGGCCAGCGCCATGAACTCCGCGTACTCGGCGTCGTCCAGCTCGCCGTGCTGGGCGTGCTCGTTGCTCATCTTCGTCTGTCCCATTTCCCGGCGCCCGCGAACGCGCGCGCCGTGCGTACCTGCCCGGACCGTGGTCGGGGCAGCGCGAAAAAAGAAAACCTAGGCGGCGGCCGCGTCCCGGCCGGTCCGCTGTGCCACCAACTCCACGATGGTGTCGATCACCTGCGGGAGCGTCAGGTCGCTGGTGTCCACCCGGACCGCGTCGGCGGCCTGGACCAGCGGCGCGGTGGCCCGGGAGGAGTCGGCGGCGTCCCGGCGGACCAGGTCGGCCGCCATGGCCGCGATGGTGGCCTCGTCCACGCCCTTGCCGCGCAGCTCGGCCGCCCGCCGGTCGGCCCGGGCCTGCTCCGAGGCGGTGAGGAAGATCTTCGCGGTGGCCTCCGGGAAGACCACGGTGCCCATGTCCCGGCCCTCGGCCACGATCCCGCGCCGCGCCACCTCGGCGCAGCCGCGCTGCAGCTCGACCAGCCGGGCGCGGACCTGCGGCACCGCGGAGACCGCGCTCACCTTGGCGGTCACCTCGGGGCCGCGGATCGGGCCGGAGACGTCCTGGCCGTCCACCGTGATGGTCGGACCGTCGGCGTCCGTGCCGGAGAGGATCACCGGCTTGCCGCAGGCGATGGCGACCGCGTCGGGGTCGTCCACGTCCACCTCGTTGGCCAGCATCCACCAGGTCATCGCCCGGTACATGGCGCCGGTGTCCAGGAAGCTCAGGCCCAGCCGGGCGGCCACCGCACGGGAGACGGTCGACTTGCCGGAGCCGGAGGGTCCGTCGATGGCGACGACGACCGGGGCGTGCGCTCGGTCGGCAGTGTCCACGGTGGAACCTCTCTTCTCGACACCGGGAGTCACCTCAAGGTTAGACGACCGGCGGACCCCCTCCTCGCGCTCGGCGGCCGGGCTCAGTCGCGGACGTCCCAGCCGTGGGCGCGCAGGGTCGCCTCCAGCTGCCGGGCGGCCGCCGGCGCGACCGAGAGCTGCACCAGGCCGACCCGCTGACCAGCCGCGTGGTCGATCGCGACGTCCTCGATGTTCACCCCGGCCCGGGCGACCTCGCCGAAGAGCCGGCCCAGCTCGCCCGGCTGGTCGCCGATCGCCACGGTGACCGTCTCGTAGCGGGTCGGCGGGGCACCGTGCTTGCCGGGGATCCGGGCCTGGCCCTGGTTGCCGCGCCGCATCACGGCCTCGATGCCGGCCACGCCCGCCTGCCGCCCGGCCTCGTCGCCGGCCGCCAGCGAGCGCAGCGCGCTGACCGCGGCGCCGAGGTCGGTGGCGACCTCGTCCAGCACGTCGGCGACCACGGCCGCGTTGGCGGAGAGGATGTCCAGCCACATCCGCGGGTCGGAGGCGGCGATCCGGGTCACGTCGCGCACGCCCTGGCCGGAGAGCCGCACCGCGGTCTCGTCGGCGTGCTCCAGCCGGGCGGCGACCAGCGAGGAGAGCAGTTGCGGGGCGTGCGAGACCAGGGCCACCGCACGGTCGTGCGCCGCGGCGTCCATCACCACCGGCATCGCGCCGCAGAGCGCGACCAGTTCGAGCGCGGCGTTCAGCGTCTCGGTGTCGGTGTCGGGGGTCGGGGTGAGCACCCAGGGGCGGCCCTCGAAGAGGTCGGCCCGGGCCGCCAACGGACCGGACTGCTCGCGGCCGGCCATCGGGTGGCCGCCGATGTAGTGCACGGTGTCGCAGCCGAGCCCGGTCACCTCGCCGCGCGGGCCGGCCTTCACGCTGGCCACGTCGGTGTAGTGGCGGGCCAGGCCGCGCCGCTGGCAGTCCGCGAGCACCTTGCCGACCAGGGCCGGCGGGACCGCGACGATCGCCAGGTCGACCGGTTCGACCGGCGGCTCGGTGGTGCCGGCGCCGAGCGAGGCCGCGGTGCGGGCGGCGTCCGGGTCGGCGTCCTCCAGATGGACGGTCAGCCCGCGACCGGTCAGCGCGAGGGCGGCGGAGGTGCCGATCAGTCCGGTGCCGACGACGGCGACAGTGCGCATGGCGGGGGTGCTCTCCTGCGGTCCTGGGGCGGGCGGTGCTGCTGGGCACCCATCCTCCCGCACCGCCGGGTCCGCTGCTTCCCCGCCCTCCGACTTCCCGGATCGCCGCCGAAATCAGCGGACAGCGCCCGGGCCACCCGGCAGACTGGCCTTCGAACAGCGGTGCATCCGGCCGGCCGGAAGGACTGATCACATGACAGCGACCGGGACGCCCCCGGACTGGCCCTCCAGGCTCGACGCGGTGGTGGTGCACGCCGCCGGCGCGGTCTGCCGCCGGCTGGCCCGCGGCACGCTGCCCCCCGCCGGCGGGTCGGCGGTCCGGCTCACCGGCCTGCCCCGCACGCTGGACGGCGACTCGCTGCGCGCGACCGTGCTGGAGGGCCCGCCCGGGCTGCGGGTCGCCGAGGTCCGACGGGCCGCCGAGGCCCGACTGCGGCCCCGGCCCGAGCTGCCCGAACTGCGCCGCCTGCTCGCCGCCGCCGAGCGCCACGAGGCCGCCCTGCGGCTGAGCCGGGAGCGGCTGGCCGGCCGGATCACCGAGACCGCCGGGCTGCGTCCGGTCGCCCCGCCCCGGCACCGCGCCGAGCCGCACCGCCGCACCCCGGCCGACGCCTGGCTCGCCCTGGCCGGCTTCCTGGACGACCGGCTGACCGCCCTGCACACCCGGGCCGCCGAGCTGGACGAGCGGCTGGCGGCGGCCACCCACGAGCGCGAGCTGCTCGCCGACCGGCTGGCCCGCGGATCCGACGCCGCCCCCGCCACGCCCGTGGAGACCTCGGCGGTCGCCCTGGTCACCCTGGCCGGCGCCGACACCGGCACCGACGCCCCGGTGCTGCTGGAGCTGGAGTACCGGGTCCCCGGCGCGCTCTGGGTTCCCGGCTACCAGCTGGACCACCGGCCGGGCGAGGCCGGTTCGACCCTGCTGCTGCGCGCCGCGGTGGCCCAGCGCACCGGCGAGGACTGGACCGGCGTCCGGCTCAGCCTCTCCACCGCCGACCTGCACCGCCCGACCGAACCGCCGAAGCTGCGCTCGATCCGGATCGGCCGCCGGCAGAGCGCCCCGCCGCCGTCCGGCTGGCGCGAACCACCCGCCGGGCTCGACGGGCTGTTCGCGGGCTACGACGCCGCGGGCCGGCCCACGGCGCCGGTCTCGGCGGCACTTCCGGTGGCCGCCGGGCCGGCGACGCCGACCCCCAGGCGCCGTACCGCCCCCGGGCCGGCCCAGCCGGTGGCGTACGGCGTGGCGGCGGCGCCGCCCGCCCCCGGCGGCCGGACCCCGCACGTCATGCGCGCGATGGCCGCCAACGCCCCGAGCGGCCCGCCACCCGCACCCACCGGACCGTCCACGCCGCCCGAACCGCCCGAGCCCGCTGCCGACCTGCTCGACTACGCGGCCCTGACGCTGGCCGGCCCCGCCGAGCCGCCCGCCCGCCGCGGCCGGCTGCACCCCGCCGGTGCCCTCCCGGCCGACGACACCGCCACCACCCGTCAGGCCGGGCAGCTGCCCGACCGCCTGCCGCTGCCCGCCCACGCGGTCCGCCCGCGCCACTCCGCGGGCTCCTTCGACCAGCGCCACGACACCGCGGACCGGGTCGACCTGCCCTCCGACGGTCAGTGGCACACCGTCCCGGTCGGCGAACTGCCGGTCTCGCACCGCACCGAGTACGTCTGCGCGCCCTCCGTCGACCCGGCGGTCTTCGCCACCCTCCGGCTCACCAACGAATCCGAACTGGCCCTGCTGGCCGGGCCGTTGGAGGTGACCGAGGACGGCGTCCCGCTGCTGGGCACCGCGCTGCCCACGCTCGCCCCGGGGGCCACCCGCCGGGTCGGCCTGGGGGTCGCCGAGAGCGTCCGGGCGACCCGCCGCACCGGGACCCGGGAGTCCACCGCCGGGCTGCGCGGCAGCACCACCGTGCTGGAGCAGCACGTGCACGTCGAGCTGGCCAACCGGCTCGGCCACCCCGTCACGGTGGAGGTCCGGGAGCGGGTGCCGCTGGCCGCCGACAAGGAGATCCGGATCGAGGAGCTCCCCGGCTCGCCCGCCTGGACGACACCGGACGAGGCGACCCGGGCGGCGGAGGGCCTCCCCGCCGGCACCCGGCTCTGGCGGGTCGAGCTGCCCGCGGGCGGCCGGGCCACGCTGGACGGCGGCCACGAGATCCGGATCCCGGCCGGCCGGGCCCTGACCGGCGGCAACCGGAGGAACTGAGCGATGACCAGCACCGACTCCCGCATCGACGCCCCGCTCCCGGTGACCGCCGTGGTCTGCCAGGAGGACCGGGCACAGGTCGAACGCACCACCACCGTCCGGCTCACCGGCGGCCCGCAGCGGCTGCGGCTCGGCCCGATCAGCGCGCTCGCCGTGGACACCTCGCTGCGCGCCCGGTTCACCGGCCCGACCGGCGCCGCGGTGCTGGCCGCCCGGATCACCCGCAGCTGGACCCCGCGCACCCCCGGCCCGCCCAGCGCCGAGGACTCCGCGCTGCGCCACCGCCTGCACGAGCTGGAGCAGCGCCTGCGCGCCGGCGAGCAGCGGCGCGACCGGCTCACCACCCGGCTGGACCTGCTCGACCGGCTCACCGCCGACCTGCTGCGCGAGATCGCCGAGGGCACCGGCCACGGCGAGGCCGAACCGGCCCGCTGGTCCCGCGAGCTGGACCGGGCCGAGGCCGAACAGGACGCCCACGCCGAGCGGCTGCACGCGTTGGGCGCCGACCTCGCCGAGCTGGCCGAGGAGCACGCGGCCGGCTCGGCGGCGCTGGCGGAGGCCGAGGCCGAGCCGCCGGAGCTGACCGCCGTCCTGGAGCTGACCGTCCGGTCCGCCGCGCCCGGCCCGGCCACCCTCACCGTCGTCCACCTGACCCCCTGCGCGCTCTGGCGCCCCGCCTACCGGGCCCGCTTCGCCGACGGCGCGCTGTGCCTGGAGTCGGACGCGGTGGTCTGGCAGCGCACCGGCGAGGACTGGACGGACGCCCGGCTCACCCTCTCCACCGCCCGCTCGGCGCTGGCCGCCGAACCGCCGGCGCTGCGCGAGGACGTGCTGACCCTGCGCGAGCTGAGCGCCGAGGAGCGCCGCACGGTCGACGTCGAGCTGCGCGAGGAGGAGATCGCCACCCTGGGCCCGGAAGCGGCGGCCCCCGCCACCGAGCTGCCCGGGGTGGACGACGGCGGCGAGGTCCGGGTGTTCGACGCGCCGCGGCGGGTCTCCGTGCCCGGTGACGGGCGCGCGCACCGGGTGCCGCTGGGCACCGTCACCGTCCCCGCCACGGCCGAACTGGCCGCCGTCCCGGAGTTCTCCCCGCTGGTGACCGAGCTGGTCCGGTTCACCGCCCCGGCCGACCGCCCGCTGCTGGCCGGCCCGGTCGAGCTGGTCCGCGGCAGCGGCTACACCGGGCGCGGCGAGCTGCGGTTCACCGCCGCGGGTGCCCCGGCCGAGCTGGCCTTCGGTGGCTCCGACGACTACCGGGTGCACCGCGAGACCGAGGAGGTCCGCGGCACCGGCGGCCTGCCCGGACCGGGCCGGCGCAGCGTGCTCACCCGCACGGTGCGGGTGCACGTCTCACGGCTCTCCCCGGGTGGGGAGCGCACGGTGACCGTGCGGGAGCGGATCCCGGTCTCGGAGGTGTCGGCGGTCGAGGTGCGGCTGCGCCGGGAGGAGTGCGTGCCGGCCCCGGCCGGACCGGACGCGGACGGCGTGGTCCGCTGGGAGCTGGCCCTGCCGCCGAGCGGCCGCCGGACCGTCACCCTGGTGTACGAGGTCACCGCCTCGGCGAAGGTCACCGGGCTCTGAGAGCGCGGTCGGGTACAACAGACACATGATCCTGCACCTCGCTCCCCTGGACGACTGGCTCCGTGACCCGGGCCGCCCGTACAGCGCCACCTCGCTGCTGACGGACGGTTTCCTGCACTGCTCGCCGGACGAGCCGACGGCCTTGGCGGTGGCCAACCACTTCTTCGCCAACGCGCCGGATCCGCTGATGGCCCTGCTGATCGAGGAGGAGCTGGTCGAGCCGATGGTCCGCTGGGAGCCGGCCACCGGCGGGCCACCTCCCGGCGCCACGCCCGACGTGCTCTTCCCGCACGTCTACGGCCGGCTCAACCGCAGTGCGGTGGTCGGTCTGCTCAAGCTGGAGCGCGGCCCGGACGGCCGTTGGGCCGGTTTCCAGCCCTGGAGCTGAGCACCGCCGGGAGCGCGGCTCAGAGCCAGCCGCGCTCGCGGGCCGCCATGCCGGCCTGGAACCGGGTGGTGGCGCCGAGCTCGCGCATCAGCGCCTGCAGCCGGCGCTGGGTGGTCCGGGCGCTCCAGCCCAGCGAGCGGGCGATCGACTCGTCGGTCAGCCCGGCCGCCAGCAGGCCGAGCAGCTTGCGGTGGTCGGCGTCCGGCTCCAGCAGGCCCGGCTCGTCGCCGATCGCGGCCTTCAGCGGGACGGCCCGCTCCCACTCGGCCTCGAACAGCCCGTCCAGTGCCTGCAGCAAGGCCGACGGGTGGATCACATAGGCCGCGTCCAGCACGCTGTCGCCGACGCTGATCGGGATGATCGCCATCCGGTCGTCGGAGAGGATCAGCTTCATCGGGAGGCTGGTCCGGACCCGGGCCTCCTCGCCGTCCTCGGCACCGACCAGGATCTCCTCCTCCAGCCGCCCCGGCCAGGCGACCGCCTCCTTGTCGTAGACGGTCCGGTAGCGGACGCCCTCCTTGAGCCGCCGGCGCTGCCGGCTCAGGTTGCTGGCCGGGTCCTGGACGTACGGCGGGCAGTCGAAGCCGCGCACCTGCTGCTGCGTGGTGTCCTGCAGGTGCGCGATCCGCTGGGCGATCGCCTCGCCGCCGGTCAGCACCTCGACGGAGTGGGCCGGATCGGTGAACCGGGAGGCCTCCCGGAAGGTGTCCATCAGCCGGTGCATCTCGGCGCGGGCGCTGCGCAGCTCGGCCTCGCGGTGGCCGATCAGCGTGCCGATCGCGACGTCCGGCGCGACCGGGAGGTAGCGCTCGCGGTCCACCGGGGCGCGGGTGGCCATGCCCTGCTGGGCCAGCCGGTTCAGCGACTTGCCGCTCTGTTGGAGGGTCAGGCCGCAGCGCTCGGCGAGTTCCGCCGCGGTGGACTGCGGGGCAGCCACCAGGGCGGCGTAGATCTGGCCGTCGGACTCGGAGAGACCGAGCGCGCTGAAAGCGTCAAGCATGACGCCCCCTCCCCGGGGTGGCGATTTCCCGCCAGATGACGGGCGATGGTTGCGTGGCCATTTTCTGCCACAGATGATCCCGGTGACAAGCCTGTCCTTCGGCGGGGGTCGATCTCCACCCCGGGTAGCCGAAAGGGCCGTACGCCGCCTGGCTGCACGACCCTTCGGGAACGATCCGGCCGGCCCCCGACCGGCCGCGGCTGCTAGAGCCCCACCTCGCGCATCAGCTGGCCGACCTCGGGGTTGGTCAGCCGGCGCAGCCAGCCCGACTTCTGGTCACCGAGCGCGATCGGACCGAAGTGGGTGCGGACCAGCTTCTCCACCGGGAAGCCCGCCTCGGCCAGCATCCGGCGCACGATGTGCTTGCGCCCCTCGTGCAGGGTGACCTCGACCAGGTAGTTCTTGCCGACGTTGGAGACCACCTTGAAGCTGTCGGCCCGGGCGAAGCCGTCCTCCAGCTCGATGCCCTGGGCCAGCTGCTTGCCCAGGTCGCGCGGGATCGGGCCCTGGATCGCGGCCAGGTAGGTCTTGGTCACGCCGTAGCGCGGGTGGGTGAGGCGGTGGGCCAGCTCACCGTGGTTGGTGAGCAGGATGATGCCCTCGGTCTCGGTGTCCAGGCGGCCGACGTGGAAGAGCCGGGTCTCACGGTTCGTCACGTAGTCGCCGAGGCACTGTCGGCCGTCCGGGTCCTCCATGGTGGAGACCACGCCGGCCGGCTTGTTGAGCGCGAAGAAGAGGTACGACTGGGTGGCGACGGTCAGCCCGTCCACCTTGATCTCGTCGCTCTCGGGGTCGACCCGCTTGCCCTGCTCGGTGACCAGGACGCCGTTGACCTCGACCCGACCCTGCTCGATCAGCTCCTCGCAGGCGCGTCGGCTGCCCATGCCGGCCCGGGCCAGCACCTTCTGCAGCCGCTCGCCGGCCGGCTCGCCGAAGGTCTTCGGGAGCTTCACGGCCGGCTTGTCGTGGCGGGCCAGCACGGCGTCCTCGATCTTGGCCTGGAGCTCGCGGGAGCGCTGCGGCTGGCGGCGCGGGTCGCCCGGCGCGCCCTGGCCCTCGCGGCGCGGCCGGGGGGCCGGACCGGGCCGGCGGGACGCGTAGCCGCCGCGGCTCGGGGTGGCGTTCGGACCGCCGCCGTACTCCGGACGGTCGTACTTGCGCTCCTCGGGGCGCAGCGGACGGTCGGGGTAGCGCCGGTCGTCGCGCCGGTCGTCCCGACCACCGCCCTGGTACGAGCCGCCGCCCTGGTACGAGCCGCCACCGCTGCCGCGCCCGCGATCGGAGCCGCCGCCGCTGCCACCGCGGCCGCCGCCCTGGTACGAGCGCCCGGAGCCGCTCCCGCGACCGCCGCCGTACGAACCCCCGCCGCTGCCGCCGGACGAGCCGCCGCGCTGCCCGCCCCGGTTGCCGCCGCTGTTCCTGCCGTTACCGCTACCACTGCTACGCATCAAAAATGTCCGTACGTCGTTTCCGTCGGGGATGGGCCCCACCTGCCCGACGGCGGGCAAGGCGGGCGCAAGTCGTGCCGGCCGACCTCACTGCTCCCGTGTGCTCGCGACGGCCACCGCGTCAGCGATCACCGTTCCTTCGAGGGACTCCGCTTCCACGTCGTCGACCTCGGGCAGGAAGGGCGCGAGCTCCGGCAGCTCGTCCAAGCCGCGCAGCCCCATCCGTTCCAGGAAGTAGTTCGTCGTCCGATACAGGATCGCACCTGTTTCGGGCTCGGATCCGGTCTCCTCCACCAGACCTCGCTGTACCAGGGTACGCATCACGCCGTCACAGTTCACACCGCGGACCGCGGAGACCCGTGATCTGGACACCGGCTGCCGGTAGGCGACCACCGCCAGGGTCTCCAGCGCGGCCTGGGTCAGCCGGGCCTGTTGACCGTCCAGCACGAACCGGTCGACCACCGGCGCGCAGGTCGCCCGGCTGTAGAACCGCCAGCCGCCGGCCACCAGCCGCAGGTCGAAGCCGCGGCCCTGGGCGCTGTACTCCGCGGCCAGCGCGCGCAGCGCGGCGGCCACCTCGGCCCGCGGGCGCTCCAGCACGGCGGCCAACCGGGCCTCCGGAACCGGCTCGTCGGCCACCATCAGCACCGCCTCCAGCCCGGCGGTGAGCGGCACCTCCTCCCCGAGCTCCCGGGGCTCCCCGAACTCCCCGGGCTCCGCGGCGACCTCCTCGGCCGGCTCGGCGCCCCGGCTGGCCGGGACGGCCGGCGGCTCTCCCGACCCCGGCTCCGCGACCGGGTACGCCGGCTCCAGCCACTCCGCCGGCCGGGCCGCCCCCGGCACCCCGAGCGCCCGGCGCGGCGCCCGCAGCACGGCACCCGCGCCCTCCGCGACCTGCTGCTCGACCTCGTCAGCGCTCATCGGCCACTCCGTCCCGCTCGCCGTCCCGCTCGCCGTCCCGCTCGCCGTCCCGCTCGCCGTCCCGCTCACCCGCTGGGCGGTCGAACTCGTCCGTCACCTCGACCACCGCCCGGTCCGCCTCGGCCACCCAGCGCACCAGCAGCTCGCCCAGCGCCTCGGGCTGCTCGAACGCCAGCACCCGCTCCCGGTACAGCTCGAGCAGCGCCAGGAACCGCGCGACCACGGTGAGGGTGTCCCCGGCGTCCGCCACCAGTGCCGCGAACGACGCCTCTCCCAGCCCGCTGAGCCGCTCGACGACCAGCGCCGCCTGCTCCCGGACGCTCACCGGCGGGGTGTGCACGTGGTCCAGGTAGACCGCCGGCTTCGGCCGCGGCGTCATGGCCCGCGCCGCGAGCCGGGCGAAGCCCTCCGGCCCGAGGTGGATCACCACCTCCGGCAGCAGCTCGGCGTGCCGCTCCTCCAGCCCCACCGACCGGGGCCGCGAGCGCTGCTCGTCCGCCCAGCGCTGCTCGAACACCGCGGCCACCCGCTTGTACGCCCGGTACTGCAGCAGCCGGGCGAAGAGCAGGTCGCGGGCCTCCAGAAGGGCCAGGTCCGCCTCGTCCTCGACCTCGGCCGCCGGCAGCAGCCGGGCTGCCTTGAGGTCCAGCAGGGTCGCCGCGACCACCAGGAACTCGGTGGCCGCGTCCAGGTCCCAGTCCGGGCCCATCGCCCGGATGTGCGCCATGAACTCGTCGGTGACCTGGGCCAGCGCGACCTCGGTGACGTCCAGCTTGTGCTTGGCGATCAGGCCGAGCAGCAGGTCGAACGGGCCCTCGAAGTTGGCCAGCCGGACCCGGAAGCCCCCCTGCGGAACGCCCTCGGGGGCGGCGGCGCTCGCCTCGGCGGCTGGGCCGGCGGAGGGTTCGTCGGGGCGCGGGGCGGGCGAAGCGGACATCGGGGTCCATACTGGCGCGCCGGCCGGGCCGGTCACGCACGGGGTCGACCGACACGCGGGTCAGCGGCCCCGCGGGATCAGCGGCCGCGCAGCCGTCGGACCAGGATGCTGGCCTCGCCGCGCTGCTCCAGGTCGGCCAGCACCACCGCGATGGCCTCCCGGACCACCCGCCCGCGGTCCACCGCGAGCCCGTGCTCCCCGCGCAGCACCAGGCGCGCGTGTTCGAGGTCCATCAGCTCCTCGGCGGAGACGTACACGGTGATCTTCTCGTCGTGCCGCTCGCGCCCGCTGGGGCGCCGCGGGGCGCGTCCGCGCGGTCGCCGCCGCGCCGCGCCGTCACCGGTCTGCTCCTCGGCCGCCGGTGCGCCCGGCGCCGGGACCTGGGCGGCCACCGCGACCGTCCGCGCGCCCTGTCCGGCCCGCCCGTGGGCCGCCGCCTCCGCGCCGTTCGCCTGACGAGGCGCCGGCTCACCGTTCCCGGCCACCGGGCCCGCCGCTCCGGACGGCGTCCGCCCGGCCGGCACCCGGCCCGTCGACGGCCCGTCACCGGCCGCCTGGGCCGGCTCGGCCGGGGAGGCGTCACCCGGCCCGGGCCGCTTCGCCTTCGCACCGTCCGCCGCCTCCGCCGCCGCCGTCGAGCGGGCGAGCGAGGGCGAGAGCGCCATGCCCCCGGTACTGCGGAACAGCTCGTCGGCCCCCGGGAGACTCACTCGACGGGGCGGCACCGGTCGAGCACCTCCCTGGCGAGCTGGCGGTAGGCGGCGGCGCCCACCGAGTTGGTCGCGTACGTCGTGATCGGCTCGCCGGCCACCGTGGTCTCCGGGAACCTGACGGTCCGCCCGATGACGGTGTGGAAGACGTGGTCGCCGAAGGCCTCCACCACCCGGGCCAGCACCTCGCGGCTGTGCACCGTGCGGGAGTCGTACATGGTGGCCAGGATGCCGTCCAGGCGCAGCTCGGGGTTGAGCCGCTCGCAGACCTTCTCGATCGTCTCGGTCAACAGCGCGACCCCGCGCAGCGCGAAGAACTCGCACTCCAGCGGCACGATGACGCTGTGCGCGGCGGTCAGTGCGTTGACCGTCAGCAGACCCAGCGAGGGCTGGCAGTCGATGATGACGTAGTCGTAGTCCGGCAGCAGCGGCTTCAACGCGCGCGCCAGCGCGGACTCCCGGGCCACCTCGCTGACCAGCTGCACCTCGGCGGCCGACAGGTCGATGTTGGACGGCAGCAGGTCCATTCCCGGCACCGCGGTCTTGAGCAGCACCTCGTCGGCCGTCAGCCCGCGCTCCATCAGCAGGTTGTAGACCGTGACGTCGAGCTCCATCGGGTTGACCCCGAGGCCGACCGAGAGCGCGCCCTGCGGGTCGAAGTCCACCAGCAGCACCCGGCGGCCGTACTCGGCGAGCGCGGCGCCCAGGTTGATGGTGGACGTGGTCTTGCCGACCCCGCCCTTCTGGTTGCACATCGCGATGATCTGCGCCGGGCCGTGCTCGGACGGCGGCGCGGGGATCGGGAAGTAGGGCAGCGGGCGGCCGGTGGGGCCGACGCGCTCGCGGCGCTGGCGGGCGGCGTCCGGGGCGAGGGTCGCGGCGTACTCCGGGTCGGGCTCGTACTCGGCGTCGGGGTCGTCGTAGGAACCGTACGCGAAGTCCCCGTGGCCGGAGAGGTCGGCGTCGTAGACGGAAGCGGTGGCCACGGCCTGCCGTGCCTCGAACGTGCGCACGGCGACCGTTCCGATCTCGCTCGCGCCCACCGTGGTGAGTACGGCCCCGGTGTCGTGGGTCGGCTGTCCGGTGGCGCGCTCCGCCAGTCCTGGCTGACCACCCCCGGGAGCAAATGTCGACTCATTCACAAGTCGTCTTACCTCCTTGGGCATCCAGGGCATTATGTCGATTCGTCAGCCTGACACCATGCCGACGGTTTGCGACTCTAGGCCGTTTCGGGCGTTCGCAGCAACACAATCCACGGTAGTGGGCCCGATGTGTCGAGGGAGCGGCCCAGCGCTGTCAAGGGTTGGTCGGGGTTGCGATGCCAGCGGTCACCTGGCAGGTCACCCGCCCCCCGACGCCCCTCGGGCGGGACACGCCGGCGCGTTGGGTGATCCCGTCACCCGGGCATTGACGGGCATACCGAAGCCCCCGACCGGCAGATGCCGGCCAGGGGCCTTCGGTGGACTGGCGGAACGTCAGGCGAGCACGCTCTCCAGGGAGATCGCGGGCAGGCCGTGCGCCTCGGCGACCGGGCCGTAGGTGATCTGACCCTCGTGGGTGTTCAGGCCCTTGGCGAGCGCGGCGTCGCGCTTCAGCGCCTCCTTCCACCCGCGGTTGGCCAGCTCCAGGATGTACGGCAGGGTGGCGTTGGTCAGCGCGTAGGTGGAGGTGTTCGGCACCGCACCCGGCATGTTGGCCACGCAGTAGAAGACCGAGTCGTGGACCTGGAAGGTCGGCTCGGCGTGCGTGGTGGGACGCGAGTCCTCGAAGCAGCCGCCCTGGTCGATCGCGATGTCGACGAGCACCGAGCCCGCCTTCATCCGGGAGACCAGCTCGTTGGTGACCAGCTTGGGGGCCTTGGCGCCCGGGATCAGCACCGCGCCGATCACCAGGTCGGCCTCCAGCACGGCCTTCTCCAGCTCCAGCGAGTTGGAGGCGATGGCCTTGATCTTCGTGCCGAAGATCCGGTCGGCCTCGCGCAGCTTGTTGATGTCGCGGTCGAGCAGGGTGACCTCGTAGCCCATGCCGATGGCGATGGTGGCCGCGTGCCAGCCGGAGACGCCGCCGCCGATGACCACGCACTTGGCCGGGTGGGTGCCGGGGACACCGCCGGGCAGCACACCACGGCCGCCGGTCGGGCGCATCAGGTGGTACGAGCCGACCTGCGGGGCGAGCCGGCCGGCCACCTCGGACATCGGGGCGAGCAGCGGGAGCGCGTTGTTGGCGAGCTGCACGGTCTCGTACGCGATCGCGGTGGTGCCGGAGGCGAGCAGCGCGTCGGTGCACTCGCGGGAGGCCGCCAGGTGGAGGTAGGTGAAGAGCGTCTGGCCCTTGCGGAGTCGGTGGTACTCCTCCGCGATCGGCTCCTTGACCTTCAGCAGCAGGTCAGCGGTGGCCCACACCTCGTCGGCGGTGGGGAGGATGGTGGCACCGGCGGCCACGTACTCCTCGTTCGGGATCGAGGAGCCGATGCCGGCGTTCTCCTCGATGAAGACCTCGTGTCCGTTGCGGACCAGCTCATGCACGCCGGCAGGCGTGATGGCCACGCGGTACTCGTGGTTCTTGACCTCGCGGGGGATGCCGACCTTCACGGCTAAACACGTCCCTCTTGCCATGGGAGTCCCAGCCGGGGGAAGGCCGGCGGGCGCCGGCGCGGGGCAGGCCTCCGGCAGGGCCGGGGCACGCTGCATCGCGCGACTAAGTCGAGTGTAATGAAGCCCAGGCCATCCGTCAGCCTTCCAAACTGAATAAATCTCCCGAACTCATTGGCAGATTCGTAGGCTTGCTTCTGACTCTTCCTGTCAAACGGCCTCAGAACGGGCAAGCTTCCCATAGCTCACAAGTCTGGCCGGAAGTCCATCGGTGGGCCCGGGTCGCCGATCAGCCCCGGAGGCGCTCCAGAGCCGCCGTGACCACGGTCGTTCCGCGCTCGTCACCCAGCCGCCGCAGCAGTGCCAGCGCCGCCCGGTACTCCCGGGCGGCCTCCTCGAAGCGCCGTTGGGCGGCGTGCGCCTCGGCCGTCCGCGCCAGCAGCCGGGCCTGCGCGGCCGGCTCGTCCAGGGCCTGCCGCAGTGCCAGCGCCCGGAGGAACCAGTCGGCCGCCCGCACCGGGTCGCCCAGCGCCCGGTAGCACTCGGCCGCCCCCTCCACCGCCCGGGCCCGGGCCGGCTCGTCCAGTGGCTGCCGGGCGTGCTCGGCGGCGGCCCGGTAGTGCGCGGCGGCGGCCTCCCACTGCCCGGCCGCGGCCCGCAGGTCGCCCAGGTTGAGCAGCGCCGCGGCGGCCCGGCGGGGCGCCCCCTGCCGTTCGGCCAACACCAGCACCAGGCCGTGCAGCCGGTACCGGTCGGCCGCCGCCGGCTCGCCGACCGCGGGCAGTGCCCGCAGCAGCGAGCTGACGAGCCGCCCGGCCGAACCGTCCAGGTCCGCCCGGTCGACCGCCTCCTCGGCCGCGGCCAGCAGCACCTCCCGCTCGCCGGCCAGCCACTGGGCGGCGTGCGCCGCGCCGCGCAGCCGCAGCGGCCCCGGCAGCGGATCGGGCGCGCCGGCGGCGTCCTCGTCGAGCAGCGCCCGAGCCGACTCCACCAGCCGGACCAGCCGCTCCACCAGCCGGGCCCGGCCCAGTTGCTGCTCGGCCGGCCGGTCCAGCTCGCCCCGGAGCGTCACCAACTCCGCGTGCAGCCGCCCGGGCACCCGGTAGCGCGGTGTCCCGTCGGCGGCCGGCGGCTCCACGTCCAGCAGCTCCGCGCCGGCCAGCGCGTGCAGGGCGGCGGCCGCCTCGGGGGCCGGGCAGCCGGCCAACGCGGAGGCGGTCCGCAGGTCGGCCCGCTGCCCGGGGGCCAGCGTGAGCATCCGCAGCAGCCGGGCCTGGGCCACCGGCAGCGCCCGGTAGCGCAGCAGCAGCGCCGCCCGCAGCGGGTCGTCCTCGGCCTCCCGAAGTGCCCCGACCGCCTCCGGCACCGCCGCCTTGGGCCGCTCCCGCAGCCAGCCGGCCATCAGCCGGAGCGGCGCCGGACGACCCGCGCAGGCCTCCACCAGCTCTTTCGCACCGACCGGGTCGCAGCTCACCCGGGTGCCGCCGACCAGCGCGGTCAGCAGCTCCACCGCGGCCGCCTCGTCCAGCCCGCGCAGGATCACCGGATCCACCCGGAACCGCTCGGCCAGCCCGGTCAGCGGCCCCTCGGTGACGGCGACCACCAGGCAGCGCGGCTCCTCGGGCAGCAGCGGGCGCAGCTGCTCGGCGTCCGCCACCCCGTCCAGCAGCAGCAGGACGGACCGGCCGACCAGCGCCTCGCGCAACTGCCCGCAGGCCGGATCCTCACCCTGGCGGTCCGGCAGCCCGGTGGCCGGGCCGGCCCCGAGCCGCTCCAGCAGCGCCCGCGCCACCGCGCCCGGCTGGGCCGGGGTGCCGTCGGGGGCGGTCAGCTCGGCCCACAGCAGCTGGTGGTCGCCGGCCTGGGAGCGGGCGAAGCGCAGCGCCAGCGCGGTACGGCCCGAGCCGGGCCGCCCGGTGACCACCACCAGCCGGCACCTCCCGCCGGCCGGCCGGGCCGCCTGCGCCCGCAGTGCGGCGAGTTCGGGGCCGCGGCCGGCGAACGGCTCGGGGCCGCCCGGCAGCGCGGCCACCGCCTCGTCGTGCGGCCGAGCGTCCATCGTCGCCGTCTTCCTCGCCACCAGCGCCACTCCCGACCAGTCGCCCAGCGTGCACGAACAGGGCCCGCACGCGAAGCGTAGTTGGGCACGGCGGTCGGGCCGAGGGAGGATCCGGTCGTACCAACCGGCAAATCACCCGGCCGGGTCAGCCGGTGAGGGGTTCAGGCCACGAACGGACGGGCCGGCCAGGGCGCGTCCGCCGGGCGCAGCGCGTCCAGGCCCGCGCCGGTGAGCGCGGCGTGCAGTGCCAGCGCGCCGGTGACCAGGGTCGGGTTGTGCAGCTCGCCGGCCAGGATCTGCTCCAGCAACCGCGCCAGCGGCACCCGGGCCAGCTCGATCTCCAGCTCCTCGCCGTGCGCCGCGTAGCGCTCCTGCTCCGACTCGGTCAGCCCGGTGGCCAGGAAGAGCCGCATCGCCTCGTCCGTGCCGCCCGGCGAGGTGTAGAAGTCGACCAGCACCCGCCAGTTCGCCGCACCGCAGTGCGCCTCCTCGTACAGCTCGCGCTGGGCCGCGTGCAGCGGGTTCTCGCCGGGCACGTCGAGCAGACCGGCCGGCAGCTCCCAGAGCCGCTGGCGCACCGGGTGCCGGTACTGCCGCACCAGGAGCACCCGCTGATCGTCGTCGAGTGCCAGCACGCTGACCGAACCCGGGTGGGTCTGGTAGTCGCGCTGCGCCACCGAGCCGTCCGGCATCTCGACCTGGTCGCTGCGCACCCCGGTGACCCGCCCCTGGAACGGCCGGCTGCTGGACAGCACCCGCCACTCCTCGGCCCGGTCGCCGATCCGCCGCTGAACCTCCGTCATGGCACTCCCCTTTGCTCAACCACTGCCCGAACCGGGCGGCGGCGGTCGCCCGGGAACTCCCGCGCGACCGCCGCCGGTCCTGCTGGTCCTACTGGTCCCGCTCGGTCCGAACCTACTTGCCGGACGTCTTGATCGTGATGGCCGCCGCCACCAGACCCGCGAAGAGCGGGTGGGGGCGGGTCGGCCGCGACTTCAGCTCCGGGTGCGCCTGGGTGGCCACCAGGTAGGGGTGCACCTCGCGCGGGTACTCGACGTACTCCACCAGGTCGCCCTTGGGCGACAGGCCCGAGAAGACCAGGCCGGTCTTCTCCAGGTCGGCGCGGTAGGCGTTGTTCACCTCGTAGCGGTGGCGGTGGCGCTCCTCGACGTACTGCTCGCCGCCGTAGACCTCACGGACGATCGAGCCCTCGGCGAGCTTGGCCGGGTAGAGGCCCAGGCGCATGGTGCCGCCCAGGTCGCCCTGGCCGCCGACGATCGCCAGCTGCTCGGCCATGGTGGAGATCACCGGGTGCTGGGCGGCCGGCTCGAACTCGGTGGAGTTCGCCTCGGGCAGCCCGGCCAGGTTGCGGGCGGCCTCGATGACCACGCACTGCAGGCCCAGGCAGAGGCCGAGCAGCGGGATCTTGTTCTCCCGGGCGTAGGTGATCGCGGCGACCTTGCCGTTCACGCCACGGTCGCCGAACCCGCCGGGGATGCAGATCGCGTCCACGTCGCCGAGGTGCTCCTGGGCACCCTCGGGCGTCTCGCAGTCGTCGGAGGTGACCCACTTGATCTCGACCCGGGCGTTGTTGGCGAACCCACCGGCCCGCAGCGCCTCGGTGACCGACAGGTAGGCGTCCGGCAGGTCGATGTACTTGCCGACCAGCGCCACCTTGACGATGTGCTGCGGCTCGTGCACCCGGCGCAGCAGGTCGTCCCAGGTGGTCCAGTCCACGTCGCGGAACGGCAGGTCGAGCCGGCGCACCACGTAGGCGTCCAGGCCCTCGCCGTGCAGCACCTTGGGGATGTCGTAGATCGACTTGGCGTCGATGGCCGCGACCACGGCCTCCTCGTCCACGTCGCACATCAGCGAGATCTTGCGCTTGATGGCCTGCGGCACCTCGCGGTCGGCGCGCAGCACGATGGCGTCCGGCTGGATGCCGATGTTGCGCAGCGCGGCCACCGAGTGCTGGGTCGGCTTGGTCTTCAGCTCACCCGAGGGGCCGATGTAGGGCAGCAGCGAGACGTGCACGAAGAACACGTTGTCGCGGCCGACCTCGTGCCGGACCTGGCGGACCGCCTCCAGGAACGGCAGCGACTCGATGTCGCCGACGGTGCCGCCGACCTCGGTGATCACCACGTCCACGTCCTCGGTCGCCATCCGGCGGATCCGGGACTTGATCTCGTTGGTGATGTGCGGGATGACCTGGACGGTGTCGCCCAGGTACTCGCCGCGGCGCTCCTTGGCGATCACGGTCGAGTACACCTGGCCGGTGGTGACGTTCGCCGAACCGTGCAGGTTGGTGTCCAGGAACCGCTCGTAGTGGCCGATGTCCAGGTCCGTCTCGGCGCCGTCGTCGGTCACGAAGACCTCGCCGTGCTGGAACGGGTTCATGGTGCCCGGGTCCACGTTGAGGTACGGGTCGAGCTTCTGCATCGTCACGCGCAGGCCGCGGGCCTTGAGCAGGGCGCCCAGGCTGGAGGCGGTGAGGCCCTTGCCCAGCGAGGAGGCGACACCCCCGGTGACGAAGAGGTGCTTGGTCGTCACGGCTCGGCCGTTCGCTGCCTTGCCGGAATGGGGCTGTGCCAAGAGGGGGCTCCCGTGGGTCGCGTGTCGAGGATGACGCTGGTGGAGCGGCCACACCGACCGGACGAGACGCCGATCACGGGGTCGTCAGTCAGCGGGTCCGGGGCGGTTTGATCCCACCAGTCCACGGGATACCAGGGTATCAGCGCCCTGGACGGCACGCGTTCGGACGGCTTGGCGGTGGTCTGCCCGGGTGATCCCCGGGGTGCTCCACCCACCGGAATGATCAGGGCGGATGACCCGTCCCGACCCCCGCCGAACCACCCACCCGAGCGCCCAACTCGCCCGCCCGGGCTACTTTCCCGGCCCCACCCTGGGCAGACGGCGGTACGAGATCGTTTCCGGGTGCTCAGCCCACCCCCGTCGTCGTATCCTGCACGGACGCATCGCCGACAGCGGAGCAAGCCGAGGACGAGGGGTCGGGACGACGCCTCTCCGTCCCCGATACGCGACCGGACTCCCTCGCACCACCAGTTCATCCCCTGCCCAGTCCAGGTGCCCACCGCACGCAGTCAGATCAGCACTGTCGCGCGGCCCAGCCCCGGCCACCGCCACCAGCGGTCCGGGGGTGCCGGGACGGGCCAGCGTCACCCCCCGGCCCCGCAGTCACGCTCTCGCTCCCGTCGCGCGACCGCCGAGCACTACCGCGAACTGGAGATGCACGTGGCCGGCCGTATCGAGGACTACGCACTCATCGGGGACATGCAGACCGCCGCCCTGGTCAGCAGAGACGGGGCCGTGGACTGGCTCTGCCTGCCCCGATTCGACTCCCCCGCCGTCTTCGCCGGCCTGCTGGGGACCGATGAACACGGCTTCTGGCGGATCGGCCCCGCCGAGGCGGCTCCGACCGGCCCGGTGACGGTCGCCCCGGCCCCGCGCGCGCCGTTCACCGATACGGGTGAACTCAAGGTGCCGCCGATCAGCGCGGCGGCGCCCGCGGTGCCGGCCGACCGCCGTCGTTACCGGGGCGACTCGCTGGTCCTGGAGCAGGAGTGGGACACCCCGCGGGGCAGCGTGCGGGTGATCGACTTCATGCCGCCGCGGCACCTGGCCGAGCAGGAGCCGGTGCCGCAGATGATCCGGATCGTGGAGGGCCTGTCCGGGCAGGTGCGGATGCGCTCCGCGCTGCGGATGCGGTTCAGCTACGGCAAGGTCGTGCCCTGGGTGCACCGGCTGGAGCAGAAGGACGGCAGTCACCGCACGGTCGCGGTGGCCGGCCCCGACTCGGTCTGGCTGGACGGCGAGGCGGAGACCTACGGCCGCGACCTGACCACCTACGCCGACTTCACCATCGGCGCCGGCGAGCGGATGACCTTCGCACTCACCTGGCAGGCCTCCCACCTGGCCCCGCCGGACGTCCCGGACCCGGAGGCCTCGCTCGCGCTGACCGAGGAGTTCTGGCGCGACTGGGTCGCCCACTGCACCTACCAGGGCCCCTACCAGGAGGCCGTGGTCCGCTCGCTGATCACCCTCAAGGCGCTCACCTACGCCCCCACCGGCGGCATCGTCGCCGCCCCCACCACCTCGCTGCCCGAGGACGTCGGCGGCGAGCGCAACTGGGACTACCGCTACACCTGGCTGCGGGACGCCGCGATCACCCTCTCCTCGCTGCTGCGCACCGGCTACCGGGAGGAGGCCCGGGCCTGGCGCGAGTGGCTGCTGCGCGCGGTGGCCGGCGACCCGGAGAACCTGCAGATCATGTACAGCATCACCGGCCAGCGCGAGCTGACCGAGACCCACCTGGACTGGCTGCCCGGCTACGAGGGCTCGCTGCCGGTCCGGGTCGGCAACGGCGCGGCCGGCCAGCTCCAGCTGGACGTCTACGGCGAGGTGGTCGAGGCGCTCTACCTGGCCCAGATGACCGGCCTGTCCCGCAACGACCACGCCCACCTGCTCCAGCTGCGGCTGATCAGCTACCTGGAGGAGCACTGGAAGGCCCCGGACGAGGGGATCTGGGAGGTGCGCGGGCCGCGCCGGCACTTCGTGCACTCCAAGGTGATGGCCTGGGTCGCGGTGGACCGCACCATCAAGCTGATCGAGCAGACCGAGGCCGAGGGCCCGCTGGACCGCTGGCGGGCGCTGCGCGACGAGATCCACGCCGACGTCCTGGAGAAGGGCTACGACGCCGAGCGCAACACCTTCACCCAGTACTACGGCGGCCAGGAGCTGGACGCCTCGCTGCTGCTGATCCCGCAGGTCGGGTTCCTGCCGCCGGACGACAAACGGGTGATCGGCACCATCGAGGCGATCCAGCGCGAGCTGTCCACCGAGGACGGCTTCGTGCTGCGCTACCCCACCCACGACGAGGCCCAGGGCAACCACCGCAAGAACGTGGACGGCCTGTCCGGGCACGAAGGCGCCTTCCTGGCCTGCTCGTTCTGGCTGGCCGACGACCTGGCGATGATCGGCCGGGTCGGCGAGGCCCGCGAGCTGTTCGAGAAGCTGCTCGCGCTGCGCAACGACGTCGGGCTGCTGGCCGAGGAGTGGGACCCGCGGCTCAAGCGGCAGGTCGGCAACTTCCCGCAGGCGTTCAGCCACGTGCCGCTGATCGACACCGCGCTGCGGCTGACCGCCTGCGGCGCGGCCTACCTCTCCCCGCAGGCACAACCCAGCGACCGCCCGGCCACGGTCTGAGCGCGCCGCCGCTCAGGCGCGCTGCACCAGCTCGTCGTAGGTGCTCAGCACCTGCGCCACGGTGGCGGCCTCGTCCGGCCAGGTCTCGGCCTGGACGGGGCCGGCCTCGGCCAGCGCCGCCCGCCGCACCGGGTCGGCCAGCAGCCCGTCGACCGCCCGGGCGAGCGCGGCCGGATCCCCGGCGGGCACCAGCACGGCGGCGTCCCCGACCAGTTCGGGGATCCCGCCGACCGCGGTGACCACCAGCGGCACCCCGGCCCGCAGTGCCTCCTGGGCCACCAGCGAGCGGGCCTCCCAGCGGCTGCTGATCACCACCAGGTCGGCCGCGGCGAGCAGGTCGGGCACGTCCGTGCGGTGACCGAGCAGCCGGACCGGGAGCCGCTCGGCGGCGACCCGCTCGCGCAGCTCGGCGGCCTGCGGGCCGTCCCCGGCCAGCAGCACCAGCGGGCCCGGCGCGCCGGTCAACTCCCGGGTGGCGTCCAGCAGCAGGCCGAAGCCCTTGTGCGGGACCAGCCGGCCCACCGCGAGCACCAGCGGCCGGTCCGGCTCGTCCGGCAGCACGGCCGCCCGGGCGGCGGCGCGGTCCAGGCCGCCGGCCGCCTGCGGCGGGGCGGCCACCGGGCCGAGCCGGGCGTCGGTGGCGCCCAACTCGCGGGCCCGGGCGACCAGATCGGAGGAGGCGCCGAGCACCAGGTCCGCGGACCGGGCCACCCGGCGCTCCATCAACCGCTGCAGCCGGCGCTCCAGACCGGTGGCCAGCAGGGCGTGATGGAAGGTCACCACCAACGGGGTCTCCGGGCGCAGCCCGGGCAGCCGGCCGGCGGTGCGCAGCGCCAGGTCGGAGAGCAGGCCGGCGCGCAGCCCGTGCGCGTGCACCACGCCGGCGCTGGTGAAGGCCCGGCGCAACTCACCGATGGCGGTGGCGTCGCTGCGCGCCCCCGAGGTGGCGGTGATCTCGACCGGATGGAAGACCGCGCCGGTCCGGGAGAAGCCGAACAGCGCGTCCGAGTCGGCCGGGGCGCAGACCGTCACCTTGACGCCGTGCGCGGTCAGCCCCTGCGCGAGGGACCGGACGTGCACGCCGATCCCGCCGCTGCCGGCGGACAGCACCAGCACCACGTGCAACTGGCCCGTTTCCGGGCCGGCCGTGCTGGCCCGGACGGAGGAATGGTCCACGTTGTCTCGCTCCGACTCGTCTGGGGACGAACGCCGCCACGGAGTCGCTCCCGCGGTCGGCGCTCGGGACTGGATGACCAGGTTCCGCCCGCCACGATGCCAGGTCGGCGGGTCTCTTGGACAGTCGGCGCCCCAGGCGGCGCCCGACGAGCCGGCGCTACCGCCGCCGAGGGGCGCGGGCGGCGGCGAGCAGTTCCTCGGCGTGCGCGCGGCCCAGTTCGGAGTCCTCCAGTCCGGCCAGCATCCGGGACAGCTCGCGGACCCGCTCCTCGTCGCTCAGCGCCTTGACGCCGCTGCGGGTGACCGTGCCGTCGCTGCGCTTCTCCACCACCAGGTGCCGGTCGGCGAAGGCCGCCACCTGCGGGAGGTGGGTGACCACCACGACCTGGGCGCTCTGCGCCAGCTTGGCCAGCCGGCGGCCGATCTCCACCGCCGCCTTGCCGCCGACGCCGGCGTCCACCTCGTCGAACAGGTAGGTGGGCACCGGGTCCGCCCCGGCGAAGACCACCTCCACCGCGAGCATCACCCGGGAGAGCTCACCGCCGGAGGCGCCCTTGGCGATCGGCCGCGGCGCCGCGCCCGGGTGCGGGGCGAGCAGGACCTCCACCTCGTCCACGCCGTGCGGACCGTAGGCCACCGTCCGGCCGTCCAGCTCCAGGCCGGCCGGGTCGTCGAGCCGGCTGAGGTCGAAGGTCACCCGGGCGTGCGGCATGGCCAGCTCGGTGAGCTCGGCCGAGACCGCCTCGGCGAAGCGGCCGGCGGCGGCCCGCCGGGCGGCCGAGACCTCGGCGGCCAGCTCGGCCAGCTCGGTGCGCAGCTCGGTCTCCTCGGCACCCAGCTCGTCGATCCGCTCGTCGTCGCCGTCGAGTTCGGCCAGCCGGGCCGCCGCGGCCTCGGCCCAGGCGATCACCTCGGCCGTGCCGCCCTCCCGTCGCCCGCCACCGCCCTTGTGCGGAAGCGCTTCGCGCTGCCCCTCCCCTGAACCGTACTTGCGCAGCAGTCCGGCCAGCACCGCGCGACGCTCCTCGACCGCGGCCAGCCGGACCGGGTCGGCGTCCAGGTCGTCCGCGTAGCCCGCGAGGTCGCCCGCCACGTCGGCGAGCAGGTAGCCGGCCTCGGCCAGCCGGTCGGCGAGGGCGGCCAGCCGCTCGTCGTGGCCGCGGACCGCGTCCAGCGCCCGGCGGGCCTGGCCGAGCAGGGTGCCGGCGTCCACCAGGTCCGGGTCGGCCGGGTCACCGGCCAGCGCGGCGTGCGCCAGCACGGCGGCCGAGGAGAGCGCGTCGGCGTGACCGAGCCGCTCGGCCTCGGCGGCCAGCTCGGTCTCCTCGCCGGCCACCGGCTCCGCGGCGGCCACCTCCTCCAGGCCGAAGCGCAGCAGGTCGGCCTCCTGGGCCCGCTCGCGCGCCTGCGTGGTCAGCTCGGCCAGCGCCGCCGAGACCTCGCGCAGCCGGCGGTAGACCGCGCGGTAGCGGGCCAGCGGCTCGGCCAGCGCCTCGCCCGCGTACCGGTCCAGCGCGCCGCGCTGGCGGGACGGGCGGAGCAGGCGCTGCTGGTCGGTCTGGCCGTGCACCGCGATCAGGTCCTCGCCCAGCTCGCTGAGCAGCCCCACCGGGACCGACCGGCCACCGACGTGTGCCCGGGAGCGGCCCTCGGCCGAGACCGTCCGGCTGATCAGCAGCGCGCCCTCGTCCAGCTCGGCGCCGGCCTCCACGGCGCGGGCCGCCACCGGGGAGTCGGCCGGCAGCTCCAGCCGGCCCTCGACCACGGCCCGGTCGGCGCCGCCGCGGACCAGCGCCGGGTCGGCCCGGCCGCCGAGCAGCAGGCCGAGGCTGGTCACCACCATGGTCTTGCCCGCCCCGGTCTCACCCGTCACGACGGTGAAGCCGGGGGCCAGCTCCACCACCGCGTCGTCGATGACACCAAGATCCCGTATCCGCATCTCGTCCAACACGGAGACGACCTTACGAGACCCCACCCCCAGCGCGCGACGAGTGCCGGGCCCGGAGGCAGAAGTTCATTCGATCCGGGTCTCTGTTCCGGGAACCGTGCAACGCGGCAGGAAGAACTGTGCCAGCGGGCCGATCGCCAGTGCGTACGCGACCGTGCCGAGCCCCGCGTCGCCGCCCAGCAGCACCCCGATCGCCAGCACGGTCACCTCGATGCAGGTGCGGATCAGCCGGACCGAACGGCCGGTGCGCCGGTGCAGCGCGGTCATCAGGCCGTCGCGCGGTCCCGGGCCCAGCCGGGCGCCGATGTAGAGGCCGGTGGCCAGCCCGTTCAGCAGCACCCCGGCGGCGAGCAGGGCCAGCCTCGGCAGCAGGGCGTGCGGGGCGGGCAGCAGGTCGAGGGTGAGGTCCATCGCCACGCCCAGGGTGAGCACGTTGGCGACGGTGCCGACGCCGGGACGCTGGCGCAGCGGTATCCAGAAGAGCAGCACCAGGGCGCCGACGACGGTCACCCAGGCCCCCATGCTCAGGCCGAGGTGCCGGGTCAGGCCCTGGTTCAGCACGTCCCAGGGCCCCACCCCGAGGCCGGCCCGGACCATCAGCGCCAGGCTCGACCCGTACAGGGTCAGGCCCACGGCGAGTTGGCCGAGCCGGCGGGCGAGGCGGTCCGCGCGGACGGCGGTCAGGGTCCGGACTGCGGTCAGGGTCAAGGTGGCCATCAGTTGCTCCTGGTCGAGTGGCACTAACCCGCTCAGCATCCGCAGTCCACTAGCCTTGTCTCCAGATCCAATTCGATCCAAGTGGACTGGTTCACCGTGGCCGACTGGCAGAGTTCCGTCACTCCACCCGCACTCGCCCGCCTGCTGGGCTCGGCCCGGCTGCCGGATCCCCCCGGTCACCGGCCCGCCTACCGGGCGCTGGCCGGCCAGATCCGGCTGCTGATCTCCGAGGGCCGGCTGCCGGTCGGCGCCCGGCTGCCCGCCGAACGCGAGCTCGCCGGTGCCCTCGCGCTCAGCCGGACCACCATCGCCACCGCCTACGACACCCTGCGCGCCGAGGGCTACCTGCGCAGCCGGCGCGGCTCGGGCAGCTGGACCACGCTGCCCGAGGGCAGCGACCCGCCCAGCGACGCGCTGCACCCGGTGCCGCCGGACCAGGCGGGCCGGATCCTCGACCTCGGCGTCGCCGCGCTGCCCGCCCCGCAGCCGTTCCTCGGCGAGGCCGCCGCCCGGGCGGTCGAGCGACTGCCCGCCTACACCCGCGGCCACGGGCACTACCCGACCGGCCTGCCGGTGCTGCGCGAGGCGCTGGCCCGCCGCTTCACCGCGCGCGGCCTGGCCACCACACCGGACCAGATCCTGGTCACCACGGGCGCGATGGGCGCGCTGCACCTGGTTCAGCGGGCGCTGGTCGGGCGCGGCGACCGGGTCGCGGTGGAGGCGCCCAGCTACGCGCACACCCTGCAGGGGCTGCGGCTCGGCGGGGCCCGGCTGGTCCCGGTGCCGATGGCCCGGTCCACCGCCCACCCGTCCCGGCCACCGCACTGGGACCTGGCCGAGTGGCGCCGGGTGCTGCAGGGCGCGACGCCCCGGCTGGCGTACCTGATCCCCGACTTCCACAACCCGACCGGCGCGCTGATCCCCGAGGAGCAGCGTCGCGAGCTGCTGGCCGCCGCCCGTACCGCGGGGACGCTGCTGCTGGTCGACGAGACGATGGCCGAACTGGGCTGGGGCCTGCCGGACGCCGGGCTGCCCCGGCCGATGGCCGCGCTGGACCGGTCCGCCCAGGTGGTCACGGTCGGCTCGGCCGCCAAGCTGCTCTGGGGCGGGCTGCGGGTCGGCTGGGTGCGGGCCGCACCCGCGCTGGTCCGCCGGTTGGCCGCCGACCGGGTCTACACCGACGTCGGGACCCCGGTGCTGGACCAGCTGATCGCCACCGAGCTGATCGGCGAGCGGCTCGGCGAGGTGCGCGAGCACCAGCTGGCCCGGCTGCGGGAGAGCGCCGGTGCGCTCGGCACGGCGCTGCGCGAGCGGCTGCCCGACTGGCGGTTCGCCGAGCCGGTCGGCGGGCTGACGCTCTGGCTCGACACCGGCGGCCTCTCCGGCACCGCGCTGGCCGAGGCCGGCGAGCGGTCCGGGCTGCGGATCGCGGCCGGCGCGCGGTTCGGGGTGGACGGCGCCTTCGAGGGGTACGTCCGGATCCCGTTCACCGTGCCCGGCCCGGCCGCCGGCACCGCGGTGGACCGGCTGGCCGCGACGGCCGCCGCGATCCGGGCCGGCTACCGGGGCGGACCGGCCGCGCTGCCGCCGCTGGCCGTCTGAGCCCGTCGGGCCCGCGGACCGTCAGCAGGTGCCCGAGCGGCCGCGCCAACCCGTCACCGGCAGCGCGAACTTCGCCACCAGCCGGTCGGTGAACGGCGCCCGGTGCAGCCTCGCCAGCCGCACCGGAACCCGCCCCCGGCGCACCTCCACCCGTGCCCCGGCCGGCAGTTCGAACGACCGCCGCCCGTCGCACCAGAGCACCCCGTGCGGCGTCTTCGGCTGCACCTCAACCGCCAGCACCGAGGCCGGCGAGGTCACCAGCGGGCGGGCGAACAGCGCGTGCGCGCTGATCGGCACCATCAGCAGCGCCTCGACCTCCGGCCAGACCACCGGGCCGCCGCCGGAGAACGCGTACGCCGTCGAACCGGTGGGCGTGGAGAGCACCACCCCGTCGCAGCCGAAGTTGGAGACCGGGCGGCCGTCCACCTCGGTCACCACCTCCAACATCCGCTCCCGGACGGCCTTCTCGACCGAGGCCTCGTTCAACGCCCAGTCCTCGTGCACCACGTCGCCGTTGGTGCGGACCAGGACGTCCAGGGTCATCCGCTCCTCGACCTCGTACGCGCCGTCCACCACCCGCTCGACCACCACGGCCAGGTCGTCCCGCTCGGCCTCGGCCAGGAACCCGACCCGCCCCAGGTTGATGCCGAGCATCGGCAGGCCGGTGTCGCGCGCCAACTCGGCCCCGCGCAGCAGCGTGCCGTCCCCGCCGGCCACCAGGATCAGCTCACAGCCGTCCGCCGCGCCATGCCCGGCCTGCACGGTCTGCACCCCGTCGGGCAGATCGAGGTCGACCGCCTCGGCGGCCAGCAGTCTGATCCTGATGCCCGCCTTCAGCAGCCCCTGGACCAGCTGTTCGACGCTGCGCAGCGCGGCCTCCCGGCCGGTGTGCGCGATCAGGAAGACCGTACGTTCCTCGCTCATGCCCTCTCCCTACGTCTACCGGATCGCCCTTGGTCCGGTGGCGGCCCGCACGCGGGACCGGCTCGTTCGACGCACCTGGTCGGCAGCCTATCGGGGGCCCTCCGCGACCGCCCGGTCCGCCTCGGCCGGATCGAGCTGGCCGGCGTCCCGGCGCAACCACAGGAAGTACTCGACATTACCCGAAGGACCGGGCAGCGGGCTGGCCGTCACGGACCGCACCCCGAGGCCCAACTCCCAAGCGTTCCGGGCCACCTGACAGATCATCTCGGCGCGCAGCTGCGGGCTGCGGACCACCCCGCCGCTGCCCAGGCGCTCCTTGCCGATCTCGAACTGCGGCTTGACCATCAGCACCAGGTCGGCGTCCTCGGCGGCGCAGCGGGCCAGCGCGGGCAGCACCAGGCCGAGCGAGATGAAGGAGAGGTCGCCGACCACCAGGTCGACCGGCTCCCCGCCGATCTGCTCCAGGGTCAGCTCGCGGACGTTGGTCCGGTCCATCACGGTGACCCGCTCGTCGCTCTGCAGCGACCAGGCGAGCTGCCCGTAGCCGACGTCCACCGCGAGCACGCCGGCCGCGCCGGCCCGCAGCAGAACGTCGGTGAAGCCCCCGGTGGAGGCACCGGCGTCGAGCGCCCGGCGGCCCTCGACCCGCAGGCCCTGCGGGACGAAGGCGGCGAACGCGCCGGCCAGCTTGTGGCCGCCCCGGGAGACGTAGTCCGGGTCGTTCTCGTCCTTGGCGACCACCAGCGCGGCCGAGGTCTCCACCTGGGTCGCCGGCTTGGTCGCGGTGGTGCCCCCCACGGTCACCCGGCCGGCCGCGATCAGCTCGCTGGCGTGCTCGCGGGAGCGGGCCAGGTTGCGTCGGACCAGCTCTGCGTCGAGTCGGCGTCGTGCCACTGCCACGGGTGTTCCATCTCCTAGCGGGGTGGGTCGTCCTGCGGGTCCGGCCCGTCGAGCGCGGTCAGCGTCGCGGTCAGGCTCCGGTGGACATCTTCGTACACCGCCGCGTGAGCGGAGGCCGGGACCCCGTCCAGGGCGGGCAACCGGCCGAGCGCCGCGTCCACCTCGGGGTGGCCGGTCGGCGTGAACTCCACGCCCAGCGGCTGCGGCTCCGCCTCCCAGCGCGCGCCGGCCGGTTCACCGGCCGCGGCCGGGTCGGTGCCGTCGAACGGGAGGTCCGGGGCCTCAGACATCGCCGCCCCCGCCCGCCGTAGGAGTGCGCTTCGCCGCGGCCTTGCGCGGCGTGCCCTGCTTCGCAGCCGTCGCCGTCCTCTTCGCGGCGACCTTCTTCTCTGCTGCCTTCTTCTCTGCTGCCTTCTTCGTGACGCTCTTCTTCTCGGCGCTCTTCTTCGCCGCCGGCTCCTTCCCGGCCGCCGCCTTCGCCGCGGTCCGCTTCGCGGGAGCCCGCTCGGCCGTGCTCTTCCTCGCCGGGGCCTTCCTCGCCGTGCTCTTCCTCGCCGGGGCCTTCCCGGCGGTGACCCGCTCCGACCCGGGCGCCGCCCTGACCCCGGGTTCCCGCGCGGCCTCCCGCAGGAACTCCGCGACGGCCGCCGAGTCCTCCGCCACCGCCAGCGGGTCCGCCAGCCGATCCTCGTACTCCTCCTGCTCCGGCCCCGCCGCGCGGTCCTCCTCCGGCTGCCAGTCCTCGGCGAACAGGTCCTGCGCCCGCCGCCCCGTGCTGCGGGGCGCCGGCCGGGCCGCCGGTTGCCCGTCCCCGGCGGGTCCGGCCTCCTTCTCCCCCTCCAGATCGCGCAGCTTCTGCTCCAGATAGCCGAGCACCACGCCGACCTTGACCACCTGGTCGCCGAGCCTGCCCACCCGCTCCAGGGTCTGCTCGGCCTCCGAGCGGGCCAGCCCGACCACCAGGTCCACCCCGCCCCGGCCGACCGTGACCAACTCCCCGGCCCTGGTCTGCAACGCCGTCAGCTGCCTCTCGACCTGCTCCCGCAGCTCCGGAGGCAGCTGCTCGCGGACCGCGCGCTCGGCCGCCGCGAGGTCGATCCCGGCCCGTTCCAGCAGCTCGGAGGCCGTACCCACCACCCGCCTGCCGGCCTGTTCCGCGAGTCCGGCCGCGAACCCCACGTACTCACGCAGCATGTCCCGCATCGGGTTGCCTCCTTGCCGCCGTCGTTGCCCGGAAACGACGCTACCTCCTCCTCCCGGACCGCCGCCTTACCACCGGCGGAGAATGCGGCCCCCGTACGCCCGACCGAGCAGGCGGTACGGTGGCCCGAGCGAGACCGTCGCAACAGGAAGTGGACGAGGAACGATGGCCGACACCGAGGAGTGCCGCGCGGCGCTGGAGCAGCTCAGCCGGAACATGTCCGGTGCGGACGGCAAGGTGCGGACAGCCGCCGCGCTGGACCGCAGCCTCAGCTGCTGGCTGACCGACCTCGACCTGACCTTCACCGGCGTGCTGCGCGGAGGCCGGATCCAGGACCTCGACGAGACCCCCGGCGCCCCCGCCCACCGGGCCGAGATCCGGCTCGCGATGGCCAGCGACGACCTCGTCGCGCTGGTCGGCGGCCGGCTCAACTTCGCCTCGGCCTGGGCGGGCGGCCGGGTCCGACTGGAGGCGGGCTTCCGCGACCTGCTGCGCCTGCGCACCCTGCTCTGACCGGCTCCGGGCTCAGAACCCCAGCTCGTCCAGCGCCTTCCGGCCGTCCACCGACTCGCCGACCCGGTCGTACGCCGCCCAGGCCGCCGCGCACAGCGCCCGCAGCCCGTCGTAGCGCTCGCCCCCGCCGGCCAGCCGCAGCTCGCCGTCCGCCACCCGGGCCTGCCACCCCCGGCACTCGTGACCGCCGTCCGGCAGCACCGTCACCACCGGGTGCGGCTCCAGCAGGCCGCGCAGGTCGGCGGCCAGGTAGGTGGGCCGGTGCGGCACCGGCGCGGCCAGCAGCAGCGCGGGCGTGGTGACCCCGGTGAAGACCAGCAGGCTGTCCACGCCACCGTTGAAGGCGCCCTCGATGTCGGTGTCCAGCCGGTCACCGACCACCAGCGGCCGCTTCGCACCGGTCCGCAGCACGGTCTCCCGGTGCATCGGGGTCAGCGGCTTGCCGGCCACCTCCGGCTCGGCCCCGGTCGCCGTCCGCACCGCGGCCACCAGCGTCCCGTTGCCCGGTGCCACACCACGCGCGGTCGGAATGGACAGGTCGGTGTTGGAGGCCACCCAGGGCAGCCCGCGGGCCACCGCGTACGACGCCTCGGCCAGCTGCGCCCAGCCCACCGACGGGTCGAAGCCCTGCACCACCGCGGCCGGACCGTCATCCAGCGAGCGGACCGCGACCAGCCCGCGCTCGGCCAACGCCTCGTCCAGCCCGGCACCCCCGACCACCAGCACCTTCGACCCGGCCGGCAGCTTGTCGGCGAGCAGCCGGGCGGCCGCCTGGGCCGAGGTGATCACGTCCTCGGGCGCGGCCGGGACACCGAGCTCGGTGAGGTGCTCGGCGACCGCCCGCGGCGGCCGGGAGGCGTTGTTGGTCACGTAGGCCAGCCGCATCGAGCGCGCCCGGGCCTCCGCCAGCGCCTCCACCGCGTGGTCGATGGCCGAGGCACCAGCGTAGACGACCCCGTCGAGGTCGAGCAGCGCGGTGTCGTAGGCCGCCACCAGCGGAAGCTCGCTGTGCCCGGGGAGCTGGGTGTCCGTCATTCCTGATCTTCCTCGTCGTTCGACTGGTCGGGCCGGACCGGCGACCCGTGCTCGGGGCCGGCGGCCTGCGGCGGCAGGTAGCCCGGCGCACCGGGCAGCAGCGGCCCGTACCGCCCGGCCCGGGCGGCCAGCGTCGCCCGGGTCTGCCGCAGCGCGGCCCGGTAGTGCTCGGCCTCCGGCCGCATCGCCACCGCCAGCGCCAGGTGCTCGGCCGAGGTCTCGAAGTCGCCCGCGCGGGCAGCCGCGATCCCCCAGCCGAACTGAGCGTAGTCGTCGGACGGATCGGCCAGCGCGACGGCCCGGAAGTTCTCGAGCGCGGCCGCGTACGAACCGGCGTCGTACTGGGCCCGGGCCAGCGTCTCGCGGATGCTCCGGGAGTGCGGCTCGGCCGCCGCCGCCCGAACCAGCAGCTGCTCCGCGGCGGCCGGATGCCCCTCGGCCAGCAGCCGTTCCCCGCGCCGGAACCACTCGTACACGTCGCCCACCGGCTCCCCGGCCTCGCCGCCGGCCACCGGCGGCCGCTCGCCCGGGCCGCCGGACCGGGATCCCTGCCCCTCGCTCATGCCTTCCTCGCTCCCGCTCAGCCATCCCACCGATCCGGACTCAAGATCTCGGAACAACGACATTCCCGATTACCATGCCCAGAATGAGCGCACCCAGTGCAGAAAGCGGAGCCCCGTCTTCGCCCGGCGGCCCCGGCGATCCCGGACACGTCGCCACCGCAGGGCTCTCCCTGTCGCCCTTCCGCGGCCTGCGGTACGTCCCCGAACGGGTCGGCACGCTCGCCGCGGTCACCTCGCCCCCCTACGACGTGGTCGACCCGCACCGCAGGCTCGACCTGGAGACCGCCGATCCGCACAACGTGGTCCGGCTGATCCTGCCTCGCCCCGAGCCGGAGGACACCGGCGAGCGTCCCGACCGGGACACCCGCTACCGGCACGCCGCCCGGCTGCTCCGGAGCTGGCTGCGGGAGGGCGTGCTGGCGCCGGACCTGCGGCCGGCGCTCTACGTCTACGAGCAGCGGACCCACGAGGGCGGCCCGTCCGGCGAGCTGCTGCAGCGCGGCCTGATCGGCGCGCTGGCGGTCAGCGGCCCGGAGGCCGGCGTGGTGCTGCCGCACGAGGACGTGATGCCGCGACCGGTCGCCGACCGGGTCGGCCTGATGCGGACGACCCGGGCCAACCTGGAGCCGCTGCTGCTCACCTACCGCGGCAAGGGCGGCGCCGCCGCCGTCATCGAGCGGACCGTGCGGCGCGAGCCGCTGCTCGTCACCACCACCTCGGACGGCACCCGGCACAGGCTGTGGGCGGTCACCGACCCGGCCGAGCTGGCCGAGGTGAGCCGCGACCTGGCCACCTGCCGGGCGCTGATCGCGGACGGGCACCACCGCTGGGAGATGTACCTGCGGTTGCAGCGCGAGCACCGGCACCTGCCGTTCAGCCCCTGGGACCGCGGCATGGTGCTGCTGGTCGACACCGCGCGCTACCCGCTGCGGGTGCGGGCGATCCACCGCGTGCTGTACCGGCTGCCGCTCGCCTCGGCGCTGGCCGCGCTGGGCCGGGCGGACGGACCGGACGGTACGCCGGAGCCGGCCGAGGGCGGCTGGCGGGTCGAGCGACTGGCCGGCCCGCTCACGGCGGCCCTCGCCGCGCTCGCCGAGGCGAAGAAGGCCGGCTGCAACGCCTTCGTGCTGACCGCCGGCGACGGCGAGTACCACCTGCTGACCGGCCCCGACGACGCGCTGCTCAACGCCACCGTCCCCAAGGACAAGCCGGAGGAGTGGCGCCGGCTGGACGCCACCGTGCTGCACGCCACCCTGCTGGAGCACGTCTGGCGGGTCCCCGACGGGCCCGACGACATCGGCTACCTGCACGCGGCGGCGGCCGCCGAGCGCGAGGCCGCACGGACCGGCGGCACCGCCGTGCTGCTGCACCCGGTCGACGAGGCGGTGGTCCGCCGGCTCGCCGAGCAGGGCGTCACGATGCCGCGCAAGTCCACCTCGTTCGGGCCCAAGCCGGCCAGCGGCCTGGTCCTGCGGAGCCTCGAGCTGGGCTGACCGGGCCGACACGACGACCGAGGCCCGGGGGGGGGGGGGGGGGGGGGGGGGGGGGCCGCGGGGCCCGGGGGGGGGGGGGGGGGGGGGGGGCGCGGGGGGGGGGCCCCCCCCCCCCCGCCGCGCCCGGCCACAAATAAAAA
>NZ_JBITZU010000014.1:1030-3043 GCF_044547075.1 Kitasatospora sp. NPDC052896 | reverse complement strand
GGCCCCCCGCGGGGGGGCCCCCGGGCCCGCCGCCCCGGGGCGCCGCTGGCCCCGCCCCCCCCCCCCCCCCGGGCCCCGGCTCGGCGGACGCGATTCGCTCGCGTCCGCCGAGCCGGGCCTCGGAGTGCCGGGTGGCGTCAGTCGCGCTCGGCGTCCTGACCGCCACGCGCCTCGCGGTCGCGCAGCTCCTGCTCCACCTCTTCGTCCTCTACCTCGTCGATTTCGAGGTCGTCCTCGTCGTAGAACTCCTCGACGTCCTCGTCCTCCTCGAAGATCACCCGGTCGTCGTCCGAGCGGGCGGCGCGGTCGCGACCGCTCTCCTCGGCGGCGGCCGGCTGCTCCTCCTCCGCCAGCTCGGGGTCGAGCGCGTCCACGAACTCCAGCCCGTCGATCTCCGCGAGCCGCTCGGAGGCGTTGGTGGAGCCCTCCGGGTCGGCCTCGGCGGCCTTGGCGAACCAGTCCCGCGCCTCGTCGGCCCGGCCGGCCGCGATCAGCGCGTCGGCGTAGGCGTAGCGGAGGCGGGCGGTCCACGGGTGGACGGTGTTGGAGGCCAGCTCCGGGCTCTGCAGCGTCACCACGGCGGCGTCGTGCTGGCCCAGGTCGCTGCGGGCACCGGCCGCGACCAGGCGCATCTCCACCTGGCCCGCCTTGTCCAGCTGCTTGACCTCGGGCTCACCGGCCATCGCCAGAGCGCGCTCCGGGCGGCCCAGACCGCGCTCGCAGTCGGCCATCACGGGCCACAGGTCGGCCCGGCCGGTCATCCGGCGGGCGGCGCGGAACTCGGTCAGGGCCTCCGAGTAGCGCTGCGTCATGTACGAGGCGAAGCCGGCCGCCTCGCGGACCGAGGCGACGCGCGAGGCGAGCCGCAGGGCGACGCGGGAGTACTTGTAGGCCTCCTCCGGCTCGGTGTCGAGCAGGCGGGCGACCATGACCAGGTTGCGGGCCACGTCGTCGGCCAGCGTCTTCGGCAGGCTCAGCAGCTCCTGGCGGACGTCGGCGTCGATCTCCTGGCCCGAGACGTCCTCGGGGATCGGCAGGCGGTGGACCGGCTCGTGGGTGCGACGGTCATCGCGGTCGTCGCGCCGGCCCTCGTAGCGGCCACGGCCCTCGTACGGACGGCCGCCTCGGTCGCCCGACGGCCGGTCATCGCGACGGAACCCGCCACGGTCACCGGACGGCCGGCCGCCTTCACGACGCGGCCCACGGTCACGGTCGCCGTAGGGACGCTCCTCACGACGGAACCCACCACGGTCGCCCGACGGCCGATCATCGCGGCGGAAGCCACCGCGGTCGCCGGAGGGACGGTCACCGTAGGGACGCTCCTCACGACGGAAACCACCACGGTCGCCCGACGGCCGGTCGTCACGGCGGAAGCCACCGCGGTCACCGGAGGGACGGTCACCGTAGGGACGCTCCTCACGACGGAACCCACCACGGTCGCCCGACGGCCGGTCGTCACGACGGAAGCCACCGCGGTCACCGGAGGGCCGGTCACCGTAGGGACGCTCCTCACGACGGAACCCACCACGGTCGCCCGACGGCCGGTCGTCACGACGGAAACCACCGCGGTCACCGGAGGGCCGATCATCGCGGCGGAAGCCACCGCGGTCGCCGGAGGGACGGTCACCGTAGGGACGCTCCTCACGGCGGAAACCACCACGGTCGCCCGACGGCCGGTCGTCACGGCGGAAGCCACCGCGGTCGCCGGAGGGACGGTCACCGTAGGGACGCTCCTCACGACGGAAACCACCGCGGTCACCGGACGGCCGGTCGTCACGGCGGAAACCACCGCGGTCACCGGAGGGCCGATCATCGCGGCGGAAACCGCCACGGTCGCCGGAGGGACGGTCATCGCGGCGGAAGCCACCGCGGTCGCCGGAGGGACGGTCACCGTAGGGACGCTCCTCACGGCGGAAACCACCGCGGTCGCCGGAGGGACGGTCACCGTAGGGACGCTCCTCACGACGGAAACCACCGCGGTCACCGGACGGCCGGTCGTCACGGCGGAAACCC
>NZ_JBITZU010000014.1:0-932 GCF_044547075.1 Kitasatospora sp. NPDC052896 | reverse complement strand
CACCGCGGTCACCGGAGGGCCGATCATCGCGGCGGAAACCACCACGGTCACCGGAGGGCCGATCATCGCGGCGGAAACCGCCACGGTCACCGGACGGACGGTCATCGCGGCGGAAACCACCACGGTCACCGGACGGACGGTCGTCACGGCCGTACCCGCCCGACGGACGGTCGTCACGACGGTACCCACCGCGGTCGCCACCGCGATCACGGTCTCGGTCCCGGTCGTCGCGCCGGTAGCCACCGTCACCACGATCGTCGCGACGCGGGCCGCGGTCGTTCGACCAACCGCCCCGAGAGCGGGGCTCATAGCCTCGGCCATCGCCCGAGCGGCGCTCGGGACGGTCCTGGGGCGGATTCGACATCGCGGTGACTCCTTCTGCTACATCAACTGCGCCGCTGGCCCGGGCAGCGACGGCGCCCGGTGCGGCCAGGTGCCGGCCGCCTGGCCACACACCTGTCTCCATTGTCTTGCATCGGTCCCACCCCCGCGTCTGGGGAGGCGGAGCGGGCCGACGAATCCTGCGAAACCTCGGAAAACAAAAAGGCCGCGGCCCCAGCGAGTCGCTGGGGCCGCGGCCTTTGAATAATTGTTCGGCGGCGTCCTACTCTCCCACAGGGTCCCCCCTGCAGTACCATCGGCGCTGTGAGGCTTAGCTTCCGGGTTCGGAATGTAACCGGGCGTTTCCCTCACGCTATGACCACCGAAACCCTATCGGGTATTCAGCGAAACACACTTTTTAGTTGATAAGTGTTCCACCAGGCTGGGCCGAAGCGAGGCTTCGGCTGCCGGAGATAGCTGTTCGCTACCCGGGAACCACACAGTGAACGCGAGCGTCTGAGGACAAGCCCTCGGCCTATTAGTACCGGTCAGCTCCACCCCTCACAGGGCTTCCACATCCGGCCTATCAACCCAGTCGTCTACTGGGAGCC